>CAZHET010000303.1:0-8277 GCA_964531585.1 uncultured Planctomycetaceae bacterium
ACGGGTTAAACGAGCGTGTTTTCCGGGGGAAAAACTCTTAACGGCGTTGCCGTGCGGGGGATCGTGGATACCGGAGAATTCCTGATGCGTACGGTGACCGGGGCGATTCTGTTGTTGGCGGCCGAGCAGGCGTATGCGCATTCCTGTTTGATCGCCTTCCCCGATCAGGAAGCGGCGGGCCAGATTCTGATTCCCGCAAGCCTGGTGATGCTGGGGCTGGGCATCGGTTTTCTGGTGTGGGGCATCTGTACGGAAGGCGGGAGGCGAGCGTTCGTCGATCCGCGGACCGGGGCCGGTGGTGCCGGTCAAGGCAGCGGCGGTGACTTGAAATGACGGACGGCGCGAGACGGGCCGCGGACCGATTCGTCCGGGTATTGCTGGTGGCTTGCATCGCGGCAGGCACGTGGCTGGTGCTTCGGCCGGTGACGAGTTCCGGCAGTGAGCTGCATTTCATCGGCGCGGCATCGCGTCACCTTGCGGCGCACCGTTATGACCGCGCGCTGACAGCGGCATTGCGCGCGCTGGAAGTCTCACCGGAATCTCCTTCGGCGTTGTTGCTGGCCGGATACGGTGCAGCAGGAACAGCGGATCTGGAGTTGTCGGATTCACTGCTGCGCCGCATTCCGGCGGACAGCCGACAGACGATTCAGGCAGACCTGGGACTGGCGAAGAATCTGCTGTCGCGCGGAAAGGTTGTGTCCGCGGAGCAACTCTATCGTCGAGTGCTGCGAAGCGATCCGCAGAACGTGGAAGCCAATCGGCGGCTGAGCCATCTGTTGCAGGCGGAAGGCCGGACATACGAATCCGTCGAGTTTCTGACTCGGCTGCTGTACCAGGGAGAGCTGGGCGGGAACGTGCTGTTCATGATTGCGTCGCCGGACCGGTATTTTCGCAACGATCCGCGACTTCAGGACACGCTCAACGCTGATGACGCTGGCGATCCGCTGATCCGACTGGGGGAAGTGCGGTTGAACCTGATCGAGAGCAATGAGGCCAACGTGCGGTCCGCGCTGGAAGAGCTGGTTCGCGGCTATCCGCAACTTGCGGAACCGCGCGCGCGACTGGGCAGGCAGATCGTCGACAACGGCAGCCGCGCGGAGTTTCTTCAGTGGAACGACGAAGTCACTGCGGAACACGAACAGCATCCGGAGATCTGGTACGTGCGTGGCCTGTTCGCGCGGCGGGATGGACAGGTCGAAGCGGCTGTGCGTTGCTTCCTGGAAACTCTGACCCGGGCACCTCACCACACGGGCGCGAACTATCAGATCAGTGGCTGTCTGCTGCAGCTCGGGCAGGCTGAGCTGGCTGGCCGGTTCTCCGAACTGCTGCCGGTGTTAGTTCGGCTCGATGAGGAGTTGAATTTCGTCCAGGGCACACCAACTTCCGAAAACGCCCGGCGTGTTGTCGGCACTCTGCAACAGCTTGGGCGGCACTGGGAAGCAGCCGGCTGGGCTCACATCGCAAGGCCGCTGCCCGGTGCCGAAGACTGGACGACTGCTGTCATGAGAACGGAAGTGAAGATGCTCAGCGAATCCGACGGGCTGGTCGCTCGCGATGCTCAGCCGGCGCTGAGTCTGACCATCGCCGAATACCCGCTGCCCGAGTGGCCGAGTTCGCCGGACGCATTCCGGCGGGACGAGACTCACCTTCGGCAGACGTCCCTGAGCCACGGCGACTGGCGGTTCTCCGAAGAGGCGCTGTCTGCCGGAATCAACTTCCAGTATGACGACGGAACCACCCGGCGTGATCGCATGAGACACGTCATCGAAACGCTCGGCGGTGGTGCCGGCGTGATCGACTTCGACGCCGATGGCTGGCCGGATCTGTACATCGCTCAGGGAAATTCCTGGAGACAGCGGGACGCCGGTTCAGCACCGCTCGACCGGCTGTTCCGCAATTCGGCGGACGGGCGGTTCATCGACGTGACAGCGCTGAGCGGAATACATGAACCGGAGATGAGCCATGGTGTGTCGGTCGGTGATTATGACAGCGATGGCCTGGCCGATGTGTATGTCACGAATCTTTATTCCAACACCATGTTTCACAACAACGGCGACGGGACATTTTCAGAAACCACAACGGTCACCGGTACCGCGGGAGATGAGTGGTCAGCGAGTTCCGCCATCGCGGATCTGTCGGGCGACGGGCTGCCGGACCTGTTTGTCGTGAACTACCTGGACCGGGACTTCGTCATCCGGAATCCCTGCCACAGCAACGGAATGGAAGTCGGCTGTACTCCGGCTTCGCTGCTGCCGGCTCGCAACAGGTTGTACAGGAACTCGGGTGACGGCCGGTTTGAAGACATCAGTCATTCGTCCGGCGTCGGTTCCGCAACCGGCAACGGACTGGGGTTGATCGTGGCCGACTTCCACAACGAACGGCGGCTAAGCGTGTTTGTCGGCAATGATTCGACGCCGAATTTTCTGTTTCGGAATGTGCAGTCCTCAGACACCACGCCGTTTTGGCTGGACCAGCAGGGATTCGCCGCCGGTGTTGCGTACAACGGCAACGGCAGCCCGATCGCTTCGATGGGCATTGCCGCGGGCGACGCCAACGGAGACGGGCGGCTGGATTTGTTCGTCACGACGTATATGAATGATCCGGACACGCTGTTCGTTCAGCAGGCGGATGGTCTGTTCGTCGACGCGACTCGCCAGGCCCGGCTGCAACTGCCGACGGCGTCGGTGCTGGGATTCGGCTCGCAGTTTCTGGATGTCGACAACAACGGGTGGGAAGACCTGGTTGCGACAAACGGTCACGTGATTCCCGCGCCGCCCGACGAACCGGATGACGAACGCGATCTGATGCCGACTCAGGTGATCGCGAACGTCGGCGATGGCACATTTCAACAGGTTCCCGCAGAGTCGCTGGGACCATTCTTTCAGTTTCGCGGGCTGGGCCGCGGCCTGGCGGAAGTGGACTGGAACCGGGATGGTCGCCAGGACTTCTGCGTGTCGTACATTCACTCGCCGTTCGCGCTGCTGAGCAACCAGACGCCGGTACAATGCCACCGGCTGGTCATTCGTCTGATCGGCACGGAATCGTCGCGTGACGCATTCGGAACGATCGCCACTGTTCGCACAGAAGATCGTCAGCAGACGCGGCAACTGACTGCCGGAAGCGGATATCTGGTGTCGAACGAGCGCCGGCTGTGGTTTGGCCTGGGACAGTCGTCAACGATCGATGAACTGACTGTGACGTGGCCGGCCGGACGAATCCAGCGTTTCAGCAACCTGAGCGCGGATCGGGAAATTCTGATTCTCGAAGGCCGCGACACGCCGGTCACGCTCAGACAGTTTCAGGCTCCGTAAATCCGAACTTCACGCCAGGACTTCACGAACAACTTCGCCATGCACGTCCGTCAGGCGATAGCGCCGGCCCTGAAACCGAAACGTCAACTGCGTGTGATCGATGCCCAGCAGGTGCAGGATCGTGGCGTTCAGGTCGTGAACATGGACCGGGTCGCGAGTGATGTTGTAGCTGAAGTCGTCCGTCTCCCCGAAAGAAGTACCGGCCTTCACGCCTGCTCCCGCCAGCCAGACAGTGAAGCATCGCGGATGGTGGTCGCGGCCATAGTCGTCGGCGGTCAGCCGGCCCTGGCAGTAGACCGTGCGGCCGAATTCGCCTCCCCAGACGACAAGCGTGTCTTCGAGCAACCCGCGCTGTTTCAAATCCTGCACCAGAGCAGCCGTTGCCTGATCGGTTGTCTGGCACTGCAGAGCGATATTTTTCGGCAGTTCGGTGTGCTGATCCCAGCCGCGATGAAACAACTGCACGAAGCGAACACCGCGTTCACAAAGTCGGCGGGCCAGCAGGCAGTTCCACGCGAAGGTTCCCGGTTTTCGGGCGTCTTCGCCGTAAAGATCGAACGTCGATGCCGGCTCGTCGGAGGTATCCGTCAGTTCCGGGACGGACGTCTGCATGCGGTACGCCATTTCGTACTGAGCAATGCGTGTGGCAATTTCCGGATCGCCGGTTTGGTTCAGCCGGAGTTCGTTCATGGCCGACAGGTCGTCCAGCAGCCCGCGTCGCAACGGGCGCGTGATGCCGGGCGGATCGGACAGGAACAGAACCGGATCGCCCTGCGAACGAAATTTGACGCCGGCATGTTTCGTCGGCAGAAAGCCACTGCCCCACAGTCGATCGTACAGCGGTTGATCACCCGAACCGGAAATCATCGCCACGAAGTCCGGCAGATCGCGATTCTCACTGCCCAGCCCGTATGACAGCCACGATCCCAGGCTGGGACGACCGGCGAGTTGCGCGCCTGTCTGCATGAACGTGACCGCGGGGTCGTGATTGATGGCCTCGGTGTGCATCGATTTGATGAAGCACAGGTCGTCTGCGATTTCGGCCGTGTGCGGCAACAGGTCGCTGATCCATGCTCCGGATTGCCCGCGCTGAGCAAACCGGAACATCGACGGTGCCAGCGGGAAGCTGTCCTGGCTGCTGGTCATTCCCGTCAGCCGCTGTCCCTGCCGGATCGAATCCGGCAGCTCCTGACCGCGCAACGATTCCAGCGCCGGTTTGTGGTCGAACAGATCGATCTGCGAGGGCGCTCCCGACTGAAACAGATAGATGACTCGCTTCGCGCGAACCGGCAGGTTAGGGAACTGACTCAGTCCCAACCCGTCCACCGCCTCGTCCGCCGCCGTGGTCCGGGATTCGCCGAGCAGAGTGGCCAGCGCGGCAAGGACGGTCGCCTGAGCGCCACGAGAAACAAAGTGTCTTCGCGTTTCCGAAATCAGATCATCGCAGCTTCGTGTCATCGTTCGGTGTCCCACATGCGGTTGCATTCAAATCGCCGCTTCGGCGGCAGTCCTCAAACAGGAACAGTTGTCAGTCGAGCACCGGACGAGAACTTCTCGGGCGACGCTCGTTTCACCGACCGACGGGAGCTGTTGTCTCGGGAGGGCGAGGCTCCTGCCCTCCCGATTTACTCGCCCTCCCGATGAACTCACCCGTGCGATCCAACAAGACTCGGCAGACAGACCGCTCGCGTGCCCAACACACTGAAGCGAGTGCGATCGCCGACGCCCTACTCTTTCGTCACAACCTCATCCAGATTCAGAATCAGACTCATCACTGTTGTGCAGGCCGCAAGTTCGCAGACGTCCAGATCGTTGGGGACGGGATACTCACCAACCTGGACAAGTTCTTCCGCAGCGGTCGGATCGGCGCGGAACACTTCGAGACTTCGTTCATAGCGCCTTTCCAGCACGTTCAGTTCTTTTGGTCCGGGAGTCCGCGCGGTGGCTGCAAGAAACGCGTGACTCAGGCGGTCTGTCACGCTTCCGTCGACGTCCGTCATCAGCCGCTGTGCCATCACGCGAGCTGCCTCGACGAACGTCACGTCATTCATCAGCGCCAGAGCCTGCAGCGGGGTATTCGTTCTGCTGCGCTGGACAGTGCAGAATTCGCGACTTGCCGCGTCCAGTGCTGCCATGGTGGGCGGAGCAACCGTTCGCTTCCAGTAGGTATACATGCTGCGTCGGTAAAGGTCTTCACCGTGCGATTGAACATAATCCGTGTCCGTTGCGATCTCCAGCCACAAGCCGTCCGGCTGATATGGCTTCACAGACGGACCGCCAATGTTTTTCGTCAGCAGGCCACTGATTGCGAGTGCCTGATCTCTGATCGTCTCCGCGGGCAGGCGGAATCGCGGACCGCGGGCCAGCAGCAGATTGTCGGGATCGTGCAGCAGCAGTTCCGGCGACACAGCCGACGACTGCCGGTAGGTGGCACTCATCACGATCAGCTTCTGCAGTGCTTTCACGTTCCAGCGGCTGGCGACAAATTCCGTCGCGAGCCAGTCCAGCAGTTCCGGATGCGTGGGGATGGCTCCCTGCGAACCGAAGTCTTCCGTTGTGCTGACGATACCCTGTCCAAAGTAGTGCTGCCAGAAGCGGTTCACGGCGACGCGCGCGGTCAGCGGATGCTGTGGACTGACCAGCCAGCGACCCAGCGCCAGTCGGTTGTTCGGCACGTCGTTCGGTAAGGCAGGAAACACACCTGGCACACCGGGTGACACTTTCTCCCCCGGCAGATCGTACTGGCCGCGCGTCAGGACGTGAGTCTCCCGAGGCTGTTCCATTTCCTGCATAATCATCGTCGTCGGAATGCTGTCATCGAACGCTCGCCTTGCGACGCGGAGTTCAGCAAGCTGACGATGTGCGTCGCGGAACACCGCCGGCGCATGATCGTGAAGAAAATAACGGGAAAGCTTTGCTCGCTGCGACTCGCTGCGAGCATCCGCATTCATCCGGAGAATTTCGGACACCGTCTGCGGAACCGCCAGCAGTTCAACTTCATCCGAAGCCAGATCCCGCGCGTAGATGCGCACGTCATCCAGCATTCCCGAAAACGAGCTTTGTCCGCCGCCGATCCGAAGAGGTTCTTCCGGCAGCGCGAATGTCTGATTGATGCGATCGAGTTTCACATCCAGCGGAACCGGCTGACGATCAATGAAAACGCGGATGCCGTCCGCCAGACGCGAACCATCGTAAGTCACTGCCAGATGAAACCACTGATTCGACGGAACCGGGGCGTGACTTTCCACACGCACCGCATCGTCCAGCCAGCGCTTGATAAGATTCACCTGAAGCCTGCCGTCACGCAGATGGACGTAGTACCCCGCACCTTCCTCAACCGGCGTCATACGGGAAACCAGCGTCCCGTTTTCGCTTCCGACGTGAACCCACGCCGAAATGGAAAATCTGTCGAAGTATCCAAAACCAGCAGCGTCCCCCGCGTCCACAAACGAGGTTCCGTCGAGCACGAGCGCCTTTCCGGAAGGGCCGGCCTCGTATTGCGGTGATGTCGCTGTGTCGCACGCGGCATTGGTGCCACGAGTCGAGTCCGCCAGGTTGCCGTCGAATTCAAAATGACTGACCAGTCCGCCGGTGACGGACCAGTCAACGGGGCGCGACGGCGAGAATCCGGTTTCCCATTTTCGCTGTGCGTCGTCGAAGTCGCTGTGCAGGCGGTGCCAGTGTTTTTCGGCCGCACGGATCTGTTGGTCGTATTCCAGCAACTGCGCCTGCTGTTCAGGAAACGGAGCCTTGATATAGGGCGGTGAGTTGCCTTCTTTGATGGCTCGGCCGCTTTCGGGGATATTGTTGAAGTACGCAAAGACCTGGTAGTACTCCCGCTGACGAATCGGGTCGAATTTGTGGTCATGACAGCGAGCGCATCCCATCGTCAGGCCAAGCCACACGGTGAATGTGGTGTCTACGCGGTCGACGACATATTCCACCTGATACTCTTCAGGAATAATGCCGCCTTCCGCATTTCCGCGGTGGTTTCGGTTGAACCCGGTGGCGATGAGCTGATCAAGCGACGGATCCTGAAGCAGGTCGCCGGCAAGCTGCTCGATGGTGAATTCGTCAAACGGCTGATTGCTGTTGAAGGCATTGATCACCCAGTCGCGCCACCGCCACATATATCGCGGTCCGTCGTTCTGATACCCGCTGGTGTCAGCATAGCGCGCGGCGTCGAGCCAGTCGACGGCCATGTGTTCGCCGTAGCGCGTTGAGGCCAGCAGGCGGTCAACGACGGTTTCGTAAGCCGTGGACGATGAGTCTGCCAGGAACGCCCGCACCTCTTCCGGCGTCGGTGGCAACCCTGTGAGGTCCAGCGTGACGCGGCGAATCAGAGTACTGCGATCCGCTTCAACTGACGGTTCCAGCCCTTCCCGTTCCAGCCGCGCGAAAACGAAATCATCAATCGCGTTATGACGCCGGTCACTGGCCGCGGACTGCGGGGGATCAGGGCGAACCGGAGCGGTGAATGCCCAGTGCTCATCCCACTCGGCGCCCTGCCGAATCCATTCACTCAAAAGTTGAATCTGCAAGTCCGTGAGTTCGCGTCCGGAATCGCTCGGCGGCATTCGTTCGTCGAGATCGGACGACGTGACCCGCTGATGCAGAACGCTGGCCGCGACGTCACCTGGCACAACAGCTCGGTGTCCTTCTCGGTCCCGGAACAGCCCTTCGCGAAGGTCAAGTCGCAGGTCGTTGACTCGCTGATTCTCGTCTGGTCCGTGGCAGGTGAAACAGTTGTCGGAAAGAATCGGTCGGATCTGCCGACTGAAATCCACCCGGACAATCGTGTCGTCTGCAAATATCGCCCCTGGCAGAATGCTCGAAAGCAAAAGGACAACGAACCGGACGATTTGGATGCGTCTCATGCCTGTATCCCCGCAAAGCCCCCCACAGTACATCACGCCGTCGAGCGTACCAGATTCCGTGACGGGAGTGAACGCACGCGAAGTGCGTC
>CAZHET010000304.1:0-3904 GCA_964531585.1 uncultured Planctomycetaceae bacterium
TCTACCGTCCCCGGACGCCGTGGTATTCCAGCGGGAACTCATAGTCCTTGCGAAGTGGATGACCGACCCAGTCCTCGGGGCACAGAATGCGGCGAAAGTTCGGATGACCGGAAAAGTGAATTCCGACGAGATCGTAGGCTTCGCGCTCGTGCCAGTCGGCAATGCCCCAAACTGAGCTGACCGACGGGCTTTCGGGCAACCGGCCGGGTTCGTTGTTCTGCCAGCGCGGCAGAATCACCTTCAGCTTCAGGCGGTGCTTGTGCTGGATGCTGGATAGCTGATAAACGACTTCAATGTGCGGATCGTGGCCGAATTTTGCCGCCTTCTTTTCGTCGGGCTCCAGGTAATCGACGCCGCACAGATCGTTCAGATGGTCGAATCGCAGGCGTGAGTCGTCGCGAAGGAAGCGGCCGACCGTGACTATCGATTCCGCAGCAACTTCGATCCATGGATCGATGGCGGCTTTGGGAGCTGAGCCAACAACGGCCTCGCCGAATTCATTCAGCAGAATGGCGTGGACTTCTTCGATTGTCATGTGCGTGTTCCGCGACCCCTGGGTTTACGCCGGAGGAAGGACGCTGTTGGGTTACTTGTGAAACATTGCCCGAGTTGTGCCGAGGCACAAACTCACCGGGGCAAGCCCTATGGACGGCGTGGCTAAGCCGCGGTCTGATCGGGTGCCTGTTGAGACTTCTTTGTCAAAGCTCGAATCCAGTTCAGGTCTCCGCGTTTCCAGACGTAAGCAAAGCCCACGAGGAGGACTCCGAAGAACACCAGAATGTCGAGAAAGCCCATGAGCCCCAGAGTTGTGGCGACTTCCGGAGTGATGACATCGGCAGGATTCAGTTGAGTGGAATCCACGTTCAGCAATCGGGCACTCAGTTCGTGTCGGGCAGTATCGCTGAGCCTTGAGTCGGCGAGCTGCATTGTGCTGCCGTAGACCGAGGCCCATGGAAAGAAGAATGCGACTTCGACATCGAATACGATGAACAGCAGGGCGACGACATAAAACCGCAGATCGAACTGAATGTAGCTGGAACCGATGGCCGGTTCGCCGCATTCGTAAATTGCATCCTTTTCAGGAGTCGGCAGTTTCGGACGGACGAATCGACCGATCACCAGCGGAATCAGCAGCAGCACAACAACAGCACCGCCGAACAGCAGCAGGTGACCCACCAGGTTTGTCATTTCCACTCCTCTGATCGACGTGCTTGCAGTGAGTCTAGGATTCTGACCGACACTCTTCGACACCCATGCCAGCCACTTCATGAATCAGCGGCTTGCGTACCGCTACAGAATCGGAAGCCTCTCGCCAATAGCTGACTTCTGCATCGGAAGGCAGCCAGCTTAGCCAAACGGAGCGGCCGTCCAGTTCCGACGCGAACTCCACCAGCCCGGACGCGGCATCCACAAGGACTCCGCCAACGATTTCAAGTTCTTCTTCAAAGGCCGTCAGGCGCTGCTCATCAACAGTAATCGCATCCCGCATCGCCATCACTTCTTCGGCATAGGGTGTCGTTTCTGCGTCGTGCGCGGGATGCAGTTCACGAATCTCCATCAGCCGGTCGTGCCGCTGCGAGACGTCGGCCTTGAGCTCAACAACATCCCGAACGATTGCACGCACCAGCGGCAATCGCTGGTTGACCTCCTGCACCGACAGAATGGTCTCGTGAGCCGTCATCAGCACCTTCTCCTCCCGACAGGCATTTCTGCAGTCACAGGACATTCAAAACGCACTCGCCTGCGTCAGGAATTCCGCCTTCAGGACTCCGCAGCAAACTGGAACGGACTTGCTTCCCCTTTGACCCAGACCGGCTGATGCAGCACTTTGGACTCTGCGACAGCGGCAGGATTCAAAGTTGCCTGGCCCCACGCCGTTTCCAGCGGCAGCTTCGCGTAGTCAACGATACAGCCGTCGCGGCTGTAGCAGCTTAAGTCGTGGTTGGATCCCATGAAAATGCAGTCAACAGGGCATGGCTCGACACAGAGTGCGCAGAACATGCACTTCGTGTAATCGATCGCAAAACCGTTCAGCCGAAACCCCTTGCCGACGGGGCTCTTCTCTTTTTCGATGTAGATGCAGTCGACGGGGCATGCCTGAGCACACTTGTCGCAGCCGATGCACGTTGTCAGGTCGTAGCGATGGAAGCCGCGATATCGGGGCTTCACTTTCAGCGGAACTTCCGGGTACTCGTACACCTGCGTGAACGTCTGGCGGTCGTAGGTTTTCCCCATCGTGAACAGGGTAATCCACATTCCGTGCAGGACCGTGGTCACAGCCGTCCAGACATTTCGAAACCAGGAAAACATGGGAGATGTTCCACATGTGAGTTCGGTGAAGTCAGGATCCCGAATGGCTGCAACAGTACTGCTCTACAAGCCGCAGCGGGACTCTTCCGTCGATTATAGATGCCGCCCTCAATGACGCAAGCCGCCCGGACCGCATCCTGAGATTGGGAAGCACTGGATGCTCGACAGAACCGCAAAGTCTGCGTCGCGGAATCGGCGGCACCTTTACGCGGGCTGCAGTGCAGGGATACGCGGGCTGCAGTGCAAGGAATGAACTGCGCAACAAAGACTGGAGTCGAGCCCGCAAATCGCTGCCGGGCGGGCTGCGGCTACTTCAGCAGGTAGCGATTCGCGATCGTGATCCCGGACAGCATGGCCCCGACGATTCCCAGAAAGCCCTGGTCCGTGCCGCACAGGTATAAATTCTCGACCGGTGTCAGACCGTTGACAAATTTTTCCGGAGCACCGTACACGCAGCCGTTGACGTGTCCGGTGAACCGCCGAATCGTTCGGGGAGTAAACACGTCTGTGTCAACGACATGCGGGCGAAAGTCAGGAATGTGCTGCAAGGCACTTTCGATGACGCGTCTGTTCCATTCGGCCTTCTGCCGCTGGTATTCGTCCTCAGGCAGGTTCAGCCAGTAGTCAGGTTCGGCCAGTGCCGTAATTCGGATGCGACCGTCTTCCAGTGGCCGTGAATAATCGAAGTTATTGGGGGAGCAGATGATTCCGCTGCGAAGGTCAACGGGATCCTGCGGCCGCTGATAACTGAAGGGCAGCGAATCGCTGTAGAAAATGATCGTGTCGCGGTGGCCCAGCGCTGCAGGCTCAGTGTCCAGCACTGAAATCGACTCGACAAACGAAATGTCCCCCGGCACCGCCTTCACCGGCGGGTTCGTGGGATCAAGCAGCCGCATTGTCTCGGCCGCTCCGGCAGAGGAGAGAATGTTGTCTGCTTCAATCTCGCTGCCATCTTCGAGCAGGACGGCACTTGCCCGCCCGTTGCGCTGCACGATCTTCTCAACCCCGGCACGCAGCTTCAGCGTGCCGCCGAGGGCCTTGAAGTGTCGCACCAGCCGCTTCAGGATCAGGCGAATTCCATCGAACGGCCTGCCGAAGCCCTCGTAGAAGATGCTCTTGAACATGATCACGAACTGGTTGAAGTCCATGTCATGAGGAGTCGCGCTGCCGTAGAACATCAGCGGGCAGAACAGCATGTCCACCAGCAGCGGATCAGTGACGTGTTCCCCGACAACGGCACGCGCGGACTGGGGCCGACGACTGAGATTCAGTGCATCGTGGTCGTCGATTCGCCGCAGCAGTTTGCGGAAGCCGTCAATCTGCCGCGGAAAGATGCCACTGATCTGGGACAGCAACAGTTCGAAGTCGTTTGTAAACCGCAGTCGGCAGCCCGGGAAGACAATCGACGACTGCAACTGAGGGCGCAGATCAAAGTCTTCCCACTTCATCCGCAGTTGCCGCAGCAACTTGCTAAGCGGCCCCGTTTTGGTGCCGGGTTTCGCATAGTTGGTGACGGCATGCAGTCCGACATCGTAATTGCGGTTGCGCAGCCGGTAGAAGGAATTCAGACCGCCGATAGTCGTGTGACGTTCAA
>CAZHET010000304.1:3914-8271 GCA_964531585.1 uncultured Planctomycetaceae bacterium
CAAGGATGCAGACTTTTTTTTCGTAGTACGCCAGACGGACACCCGCCGACAGGCCCGACATGCCTGCTCCAATAATGACGGTGTCGTATCGCATGGTGGAGACTCACAGAGCGACGGTCGAGCACAGCTCTTCCCCGCCGGGTTTATGCCGGTGGACCCATGTTTTGCACTCGTCGACGATCCAATGTGTACACGTAACGCACAAGCATTAAACCACCGGGGCAGGCCGGGCGGGGTGGCGGTCATTCAAAACAAAACCCCGAAGCAGTCACTTCGGGGCGATTTAGATTCTGACTGTCCGGTGTAGCGATCAGGTCGCCACCGGCACATCCTTCAGTTTCGGCTGCAGATAGGACACCGTGCTGTCCATTGTCGCGAGGTGGGTGTAGTCATCTTCCGGAATCTGAATCCGGTACGCCTTTCTCAGCTCCATGACGATGTCCAGAAAGTCCATGCTGTCGAGTTCCATCTGTTCGCGAAACGCGATGCCGTCGTTCAGATCGGACAGATCCTCGTCCGGAGCAATCCGCTCCAGAATGTCCAGCACGACTCCTCGAATCTCACCACCCGTCATCAATGAACCCCTTAACGTTACGTCACCGGCGTGATCCGGTGCTCAGCCGCTATTCGAATTTTCGGACAATCAGGACAGAATTGATTCCCAGCATCCCGAACGAGTTATTCAGGATGCATGAGACAGCCCCCAGATCCCGCGCCTCGTTGGCCACCAGATTTGGCAGATCGCAGCGCGGGTCGATACTGCGGGCGTTGATTGTAGCGTGGGCGATACCATCGTCAAATGACGGAATATTCCCCAGCAGCTCCAGGGCTCCGGCAGCTCCCATGGCATGGCCGATGAAACTTTTCGTGTTATTCACGACTGCGTTGGAACCACCCAATACCTGTTTCAGTGCTGCTGCTTCTTCGATGTCTCCCTGCTCTGTCGCCGTCGCATGGCTGCTGACGATATCGACGTCGTTTATCGAAATCCCGGCCCGCGACAGCGCCAGCCGAACGCATTCCGCCTGCCGCGTACGGTTGGGAAGCACGAAGTCGGAAGCATCAGAGTTCATCGCCCAGCCAATGATTTCCGCATAGATCTTCGCGCCGCGAGCCTTCGCGTCAGAAAGCCGCTCGACGGTACAGATTCCGCCACCCTCCGCCACAACGATCCCGTTGCGATCGACGTCAAAGGGGCGACATGCCTGCGTCGGATCTTCGTGTCTGGCCAAAGCGCCCTGACTTTGAAAACTCGCGAAAATCCCAAACGTGTGAATGCTCTCGGATACACCTCCCGCGATCGCCAGATCCACTTCGTCCAGCCGCAGCATCTGAGCCGCCTGGATGAACCCGGCGTTTCCGGCGGCGCAGGCGGCACCGATCGTCAGGTGCGGCCCGGTAATTTTCAGGTTCAGCGTCACCTCGCCGGCGGGGTTGTTCGCCACGGTGCGAGGATTGTGGTGGTGCGACCAGGTGGTTGTGTCGTAGTCGAACTTCGAAATCTCGTAGATTTCATTTTCCGTTTCGACATTCCCGTGCTCTGTGACTCCCAGATACACGCCGACGCGGTCGCGAGGGACGTTGTCCCAGTCCAGGCCGGAATCCTTCACGGCTTCGTTGCTGCAGTAGATGGAAATCGATCCGGCTCGTGTGCCGCGCCGGACATCCTTGCGCTTCTGATACCTCAACTCGTCGAAGTCACAAACGCCGGCCAGGACCGGCCCCATGTACCGCGTCTCGTAGTCGACGACCCCCGATTTTCCCGCCAGGAGACTGTGACGAAACTCAGCCAGCGAGTTACCGTTGGGCGATGTCAGGCCAATGCCTGTGATGACGATGCGGTCAAAATCGGACAAGGTTGTTTCTCAGGTGGATGAGAATCGGTCGCGGACGGGAGCAGCTTCAACTGCCGCCTGGCAGGGAAAAGCGTAGCAGACTACCGCCACGTCCTAATACTGACAACTGCCGGGCGCAGCCCGCGAACGGCGTTTCTCAGAGACAAGCAACATCATTCAGCATTCCGGGCGCTTGTGCATTGTCGCAGAGATGCGCTGCCAAGACCGCTCGATATCGTCACGCACATTTCACCTCTGGCGGCCCCTGAGGTCCTCCAGGTTCGTAATCCCGGAAATCTGTTCCTCCGTCAGCGTCGTGGGGTACCATTCGGGGAGAATTTGAATGTGCTGACGCAGCAGTTCGCGGGCTTCGTCCACGCGTCCCTTCCGCAGGCGCAGTTCGGCCAGCCGGTACAGAGCACGCGCGACAATGACGTCACGAAAGCCAAGGTCGATGCGGGCGTTTCCCAGTTCGTAGTAGTCGTCCGGATCGGCCGGAAAATACTGCAGCATCGCTTCCGCGAACGGCAGTTCATGGTCCGACTCTGCGTGTTTGACCCCGGGCCAGCACTCAAGGCGTGCAAGCAGGCGCGCGTAACGCGGCCGGATGCGCTGCGGGATCTCTGCCGGCACCGGCACCTGCATCAGAAGTTCGCGTGTGATTCCAGGCGGGAATTTTCCGCGAAACATCGAGAAGCCATGTCCCTGCCACTGGACGGCGAGTTCCGATCGCTCTTCGTTTCCGAAGACCTGCGCCGCGAGCTGTCGATAGTCATGCAGGGCTCGCGAATAGTCGGTCAGCGCTGGTGTCCAGCACTCAGTCGGATCCGGTTCGCAGCACAGGATTCGTATCACTGAAACATCTGTCGGGACGAAAGGAACTTTCAGCGCGAAGGTTTCTTCTTCAGGACATTCGCAGCGATGAAAATGAAACTGTCCATGTCGGTCGGACACGACAAGCTGGACGGCGTGAGCACCCGTGTCGCCGACAGCGGGCGTAATGGTTGCTTTGACAACGTGCTCACCTCCGTCGGGTTCGGCAACGTAGCGGACGGCGGGGTCCCGGAGTTCACCGGCAAACGCATCGCGGAAGAAGGTCTGCAACTGAGCGGCGTACTCGGCTTCGTTGACTTCCAGCGATTCCGGGGCGTGACCGGTGTTCTGCATCATCCAAACGCGGGTCGGGCCGGACGCCGCTTCCGCGACACGCAGGGTTCCCGACGGAGGCAGCAGGCGGTCATGCACACCGTGAATCAGAAACAGCGGCCCCTGCAGCCGCTTTGCGGTGACCAGAGGATCCACCTGTGCCAGCAAAGCACCGCTCATCGTTTTCAGCATCGCCTTTGCAGTTGCACCCGCATTGAGATGCTGATCGAGCATCGTGTCCATCATTTCAGTCGGAAGGAACACGTCTTCCACCGCCGCCGCACCAGCCTGACGGTCTGCGGCAACCGCCATCGCCAGCACAGACCCGAGCGATACTCCGAAGACACCGATTTGCTGCGCCGGACGGCCTGTCTTCGTCACGACAAAATCGAACGCGCTGCGAACGTCGCCGGGCAGCGAAAAGACGGAAGCCAGCCCCTCGCTGGCTCCAAAGCCCTGGTAGTCGAACAGCAGTACATCAAAGCCGCCTTCGTGGAGAATCTTTGCGTAGGGCAGCATGATGGAAACGTTGCCCGTGTTGCCCATGCAGAACAGGACTGTCTGTTGCGATCCTTCGGCGGGGAAATACCAGCCACGCAGTTTCGTGCCGAATTCGTTGTTGAAGTAGACGGTTTCTGCGGGCAGGTCAGCGTCGGCGGGAACGCGGAAGTCTCCGCCGAAGGGCATCAGAGCGGCGTTGCTGACGGGATCGGCTGCCTCGCGGAGTTCCGGCAGGATTCCGTCCGCGGCGATCGCCTGCTGACAGCACCACATCAGGGCCAGCAACGCGACAGCCGCGGAAACACGGCCATACAGGGCGTTTTCGGGATGTCGGTTCAGAGTCGGCACGCCCTCGGACTTCGTCCCCGGCATCGCAGCCTGTGGACGAGTCCGGTTGGGTTCGACGTACGTCGGTTCACTCGGCCAGCTTTCGTGATTCATAGGTTTCTTCCGCAACGATTTCGGCCCACGCGAAATTGGCGTACGGAACAATCGCAACAGACTCTGCAGCGTCCGTCAGGCGCTGCAGTTCCCGCTGAGATGAAATCGCCAGTAGTCCCAGATCCTCGACCAGCGTTTCCGGAAGACTGCTGAGCAGACCGATGCGGCAGCGCTGCTGCGCATGGATCAGTTGAGTGGCCTCCACAGCATCGACCGGCGGTTCCAGGCGCAGCGGGCGCAGCAGATCGTCGGGTTCATTACACCGCCGCAGCATCTGCAGCGCCGGGCCGGTGGGTTCGCCGCAGTCCGCGACAATCGCGATGCGGCCGCCGTGACTCACCAGGCGAGCGGCGTTTTCCACAGCAGAACCGATGTGCTTCCAGTTGAATTCGTGTCGCGCGCCGGGAACAGTAACGACGGCAAGTTCGACGGTC
>CAZHET010000305.1:0-8243 GCA_964531585.1 uncultured Planctomycetaceae bacterium
GGCGGCTAGCGCCTTGCCGCTCACGGAACCTGGCGCTGTCCAGTTAGACGTCGCCGCCCGAGGCTAATTGCCTCAAACGCCCCGGCACGGTCGTCTGCTCCCAACCGCGCTGCAGCGGTTCGATCGACGTGACCCCGCCGCGACTCGAAAGCAGTCGTTTTTCGGCCTCGCACCCTCTCGTTGACCGGTGCGTGATCCTGTCAAGATCCGTCCTTCTGGACCGGGAATTTGCGAGTCTGGGAAAGCCAATCTTTCTCCCATCGTTCTTCATCCCTTCACATCGCCGGAGAAACTACCCGCCACAAAGTCGCACGTTGGACAGACGCCTGACGCGGCATGGTCTATTACGGCTTTGGCACTTGTTGTCGGCGGTCTTTTGAAAAGGGCGGCATGCTCAGGTGTCACCGTCCGGATGGTTCTTTGGCGAGCCTGCCGGACCAGGTATTCCGTGATGGCGAACTGCGTCGACTGCGTCAGCCGGGTCGCAATGTAATTCGGTCCGGTGTTGGTATAGGAAGTCGTCGCAACGAAGTCCGGACGGCTCGCAAAAACATCAACAGGACTTCGTTTCCAGTTTTCGAATGAGGAGTGAGTGAATCATGCAAAGAGTGTCATAAACGCGCGGCTTCACGCTGATCGAGCTGCTCGTGGTGATTGCGATCATCGCCGTTTTGATTGCCCTGTTGCTGCCTGCCGTGCAGCAGGCCCGTGAGTCGGCACGCCGCACTCAGTGCAAGAATAATCTCAAGCAAATGGCACTGGCCCTGCACAACTACGAGTCGACCTACCAGATCCTGCCACATGCTTTGTGGGGCGGTGGACGTGGGCAGCCATTCGCAGACAACGGCTTTGGCTGGATGTGTCGATCCTGCCCTACATTGAACAGACTGCTTTGTATGAGCAGATCAACCCACAGGCGCAGCCGGGGATCTTTGACCCGGTCATGATCGCTGCAAACTATAATGGCGCAACGATGGTCCCCGGCGGCAATGTGCCGGTGCAGGCGTACTTGTGTCCTTCATCCGCGCTGCCGATGATCGTCCCGGATTTCTGGCTTGTCCCTGGCGCACCAGGAAACGTTTCAGTGCCTGCCCCAACCCCGACTGCCATCGGCTATGCGACATCCAACTACAAGCCCTGTGGCGGCTCAAATGCCGGTGACTTCGGAATGATGCACAAGAATTCGGAAGGCGGCGGAGTGCGTTTCCGCGATGTGACCGACGGCCTCAGCAATACGGTCATGGTCAACGAGTCCACGTACGCCAGTAGCAATGTTAATCGTTCACAGCGAGCCACGGTATCGCCTTCAGAATTTCGTGTTTGGCCCATCTGGATCGGGACTGGTGGTCAGAGCGATGAAACTGTCGGGATCAACGGGCGTTTCAACAGTCTGATCAACGGACGAGTCAGCTTCAACAAGATGGCTCTTGTCATTAA
Organism: uncultured Planctomycetaceae bacterium; assembly: GCA_964531585.1. Lineage (GTDB taxonomy): Bacteria > Planctomycetota > Planctomycetia > Planctomycetales > Planctomycetaceae > JAWKUA01. The sequence goes on from CAZHET010000305.1 coordinate 1,438, forward strand.
CGATGACTGTGCCTTCAGCTTTCACGTCGGCGGTGCTCAGTTCGCCCTTGGTGACGGTTCTGTCAGGTTCGTCAGCGAGAATGTCGACACGCGAACCTACGACTGGCTGCATGACAAATGTGACGGCCAGCCACTCGGCGACTTCGAATTGCACGCGCCGCTTTGGCGTCTTCACGAAACTCAGAACTAATGCCCGCAGTGCCGACAATCCTGGGCTGCGGTGCCAGGTCTGATTCTCTTTTTCCCGCTGCTGTCCTGTGGCAGACATTCGCCGTGGGAGCTGTTCCTGAACAATGTACTGGGAATACGTGTCACAATGACAAACATAACACAATCACTGCTTTGTATGTCAATCCCGTCGTGCCTTGTGCTGCTGTCCGGGTGCTCAGACGGTATTAAAACGTTTCCCTGTGCGAAGGCTTCCGGCGTCGTCATGTGCGAAGGAAAGCCCGTTCAGGAAGCTCAAGTCTATTTTTCTCCCTTGATGACAGGGCAATCGGCGGAAGTCAGCAAACCCGCATTCTCCTGGACAGCCGAAGATGGCACGTTCGTGCTTTCAACGTACGGCGATCAGGACGGCGCCGTGGTTGGAAAGCATGTCGTGCGCGTCACAACCAGCAGCCAGTTTCCCTGTGAGTGTGTCGGCGACGAGACGCGCGATTTGATGGAAGTTGAAATCAAAGAAGGCGAAGAGAATTCCTTCACGATCAACCTGCCATTGCATACCGCACCGTCAGTGCCCAATCCGTTCGATGATCCGGAAGACGAGCGATAGGTCTCTGTGCCGGAGTCGTTGAGTTGTTTTCTTCCGCTTTGTGCCACATCGGTCACTTCATGATGTCAGTGAGTCAGTACACAAGTGAGACGAACCAGGATTGGGTGCCGAAGTGGGCTGAGGTTCGCGTTGGCGCATCCAGCCTGGTCGTCTTTCGAGTGTGTTTCGGGCTGCTGCTGGCGGCCTGGTGTTGTGACTATCTTCTGCACGATCGTGTCCGCTATATGTTCGTGGCACCGGGCTTTCATTTCAGCTATTTCGGGCTGGAATGGGTTCAGCCGTGGCCACCGGTTCTGATGACCGGACAATCCGTGCTGATGGGGCTGGCGGCACTCGGTGTTGCAGTCGGTTTCTGCTACCGGATCTCCAGCCTGGTACTCGCGATTGGCTTTAGTCATTTCTTTCTGATTGACAGGACGACTTATCAGAATCACTACTATCTGTGCTGTCTGCTGTGCTGGACGATGGTGCTGATGTCGGTCTCGTCGAAATGGTCGGTTGACGTCCTGATCCGACGCATCGCATCCTGCCCGACTCTTCCGGCATGGAACCTGTGGGCCGTTCGGTTTCATATTGCTTTGCCGTATTTCTTTGGCGGCATTGCCAAACTGGATTCGGACTGGCTGACGGGCAACGCCGTTAAGAGTTTATTTTCGTTTAACCCGTGGCCGAGAGGCCAGGTTGGTGCAAGCCGTGACGGCCTGGCCTTTCGGCCACGGGTTAAACGAGCGTGTTTTCCGGGGGAAAAACTCTTAACGGCGTTGGCTGACGGGGCGTCCCATGCAGTTCATGTTGTTGTCTCGCAGCCTGTTTGTTGACAGACAAGGCACCATAGACATTTCGGTATTTGCCGGAATTCTGACGTGGGGAGGCGTGCTGTTTGGTTTGTTGATTGTTCCCGGTCTGCTGTGGAAGCGGACCAGACTGGCGGCGTTCGTGATTGCTGCGGGCTTCCATCTGACGAACTCGCTGATCTTCGATATCCACATTTTTCCGTGGCTGATGATCTGTGCCACGACCGTATTCTTCGATGCAGACTGGCCCGATCACGTGTTCCGGCGGTTTGGTGTGCTGTGGTACGGTCCTGCAGAAACGGTTTCGGCTGGCGCGACCGCGGAAAGTGGCTCGGACAGTCGGCAGTTCGGTCGTACGGGGATCCGAAGTCGGGTGCTGGTTACTGCGAGCGTTGTCTATATTTGCTTCCATCTGTTCTGGCCGTTTCGCCACTGGCTGTACACGGGGCCTGCCGGCTGGACGGAGCAGGGTCACTATTTTGCGTGGCGAATGATGTTGCGAGGAAAGACGTCGGCCGTCCAGTATCTTGTGACGGATCGGCAGACGGGTGAGACGGTCAGCCCCGATCTGCGTATGCTGCTGAATCCGGAGCAGATCGTGAAGTCTTGTCATGATCCGGAGATGATTCATCAGCTCGCGCACCACCTGGCAGAGCGCTACTCAGCCTCCGGAAAGCCTCGCCCGGTGGTGCGTGCTGTTGCTTTGTCCTCCTTCAATGGTCGTCGACCACAGTTGATGATTGACCCAAACGTCGACCTTGCCGCGGAACCGCGCAGTTTGAGGAGCAAGAGCTGGATTGTTCCGCTGCTTGAGCCGTTGCCCGATATGCCGTTGACGGCACCGATTCATGAAGGGAAAGAGAAGATTCACCTGCCCGAGATCGATCTCTCACTCCGGACTGCGCATACTGCATCGACGAACCTGTCGCCCGAGCAGGTCACGCCAGGGCCGGCTCTGTAGCGAGCTTACTCACCGTTAACAATCAGGAGTTGCACCATGCTTGTTTCTGCACGTTGTTCTGCCAGTGTCGGCCTGATGCCGGCCGCTGTGTGTCTGTTGGCAGGCTTTGCCGCCGTTTCGCTGACTGCGCTGTCGTCTGCTTCGTCTGCTGAGGGAGAAGCCGAGGCTGTTCGGCTGGAAGAAGTTTACGCTCCGAGCCTGCTGCCGGACCGGATCGTATTGACATGGAACGGCGACCCCGCAACGACTCAGGCAGTCACGTGGAGAACATCGACGGCCGTGACGAAGCCGGTTGCTCAAATCACCGTGGCTAATGCCGGCCCGGATCTGGAAGCCGGGGCGGAAGTCGTGGAGGCAGAGTCGCAGGACCTGACGACCGATCTGAGCACGGCGAGGTTTCATTCGGTGACATTCACCGACCTGCAGCCGGAGACCCGCTACGCCTATCGTGTCGGCGACGGTGTCAACTGGAGTGAATGGTTTCAGTTCCGCACAGCGAGCGACAAGCCCGAACCGTTTTCCTTCATCTACTTCGGCGACGCGCAGAATGACATTCGTTCTCGCTGGTCGCGTGTCATCCGTGAAGCCTTTGTCACTGCTCCGAAAGCCGCCTTTATGGTTCATGCGGGAGACCTGGTGAACCGGGCTGAATCGGATGCGGAATGGGGTGAATGGTGCGGAGCGGGCGGGTGGCTGAACGCCATGATGCCCAGTGTCCCGGTGCCAGGTAATCACGAACAGGCCAAAGGAGAGAATGATCAGCGACGCTTGTCTCATCATTGGCGTCCGCAGTTCGCTCTGCCCGTGAACGGCCCGGAAGGGCTGGAAGAGGCCTGTTATACTCTGGTCTATCAGGGTGTTCGGTTTATTGGGCTGAACAGTAACGAGAAGCAGCAGGAGCAGGTCGCCTGGCTGGACAATGTCCTCTCTGAAAATACCTGTCGCTGGGTCGTATGCAGCTTCCATCACCCGATGTTTTCGACGGGGAAAGATCGCGACAACAAGGCATTGCGGGAAATGTGGAAGCCTGTCCTGGACAAACATCGGGTCGACCTTGTGCTTCAGGGGCACGATCACACCTATGGTCGCACCGGGCTGGACACGCCTGTTGTCGGCGGCGATACAGAGACCAACGAAGCGACGGGACTCAATAAGGCAGACACGTTCACCGGCACGATCTATGTGGTGTCGGTGAGCGGTCCAAAAATGTATACGCTGCAGCGGCATCCGTTTATGCCCCGACAGGCCGAGGATACTCAGTTGTATCAGGTCATCTACATCAACGGTGACAAGCTGCACTTTGAGGCCTATACGGCGACCGCCGAACTCTATGACGCCTTCACGCTGCAGAAGCAGGACGGAGCCGCGAACAAGCTGACGGAAGAAGTTCCGGAGATTCCGGAACGCCTCAAGCTGCCCGCGGCGGTCCAGGTGCAGAATCGCGCCTCCGCAGTCTTCGCCCGGTAGTGCGTCGTCGCTGCGTCTGACTCGTTTAAAGAATTCTGGTCAACAGAAGGGGATCGCAATGCGCGCCGAGTTTGGGTCGATATCACTGACGCTGGCGGCACTTCTTGCCGCGCCGCTTTCGTTCTGCACGGTGTTGGCGATGGACTCCGACGCGGAGTCAGCGGCTGGCAGGAAATCGGAGATCCGCGTGGTCAGCTTTCGGAACGGCGTCGACGGTTATCAGGGCACGGTGGACTCCGAGATCTGGGCACTGGCCCCGATGACAATTCTGGAAAGCAATCCGAACTCATCAACAGACGGTAATAACGACGGAGGCGAAAGCCAGTGCCTGATGCGGTTTGACCGGATCGTTGGTGACGACGCAGGTCAGGTGCCGAAGTTTGCCACCGTTCACCGGGCTCAGTTGCGGGTCAGTGCGTTTGATCAGGGTTCGACCGTCAACCTGCATCGCATGCTGGTTCCCTTCGACCGTTCGGTCACATGGAACCGGATGGTGTCGGGTGTATCGGCGGATGGTCTGGAAGCGGCCCGCCGAAAGGACAGCTTCACGTTCGGCAAAATCGCCGCGAACTCTTCCGAGATCGTATTCGACGTCACCGACACCGTTCAGGACTGGGTCAACGGCGAAGAGGCCCACGGCTGGGTGTTTCTGAACACCGGCGGCAACGGCTGGGACTTCGATTTCGTCCGAGTTCGACGACATCAATCAACGCCCGCGGCTGGTGATCGAGTTCTCAACCCCCCGTCACCCGGATCGCAGGTGATGTTCAGGCCAGTTCGCAGGACTGACGCTCGTTCAGCGGACTCAGCCACTTTTCAACCCGCTCGTTTTTCGTTTCAGCGCATCCTGGCTTCAGCGCATCCTGGTTTCAGCGCATCCTGGTTTCAACGCATCCTGGTTTCAGCGCATCCACACGGAGTACCCTCACGATGGCAACATTCAACCCGGCACCTGGCAATCCGATCCGTCCCACTTTCGGCCCCGACGGCGTGACTTTCTGTACGCCGGCTGGCTCGGCGGACTGGGGCTGTCAATGGGACAGATTTTGAAGGTGCAGGCGAACGGCAGCGGACCGGTGACCGCCGCGAGTGCTTCCGCGGGAGAAGGCGGAGCGTCGCTGCCCGTCAAAGCGAAGGCGGTGATTCATATCTATCTGCAGGGCGGCTTTGCTCACATGGACAGCTTCGATCCGAAACCGGATGCTCCAATTGAGTATCGCGGCATTCTGGATCAGATCTCGACCGCCCTGCCCGGTGTGCAGTTTAGTTCGCACATGCAGGAAACGGCGAAGGTTGCTGACCGGCTGACGGTTGTTCGCAGCGTGACTCACACGGAAGTCGACCATGCTCGCGGCGAACACAGCATGTTCACGGGTTATCGCCCGAGTCCGGCTTTGGTTTATCCCGGCATGGGCAGTGTTGTGGCTCATGAATTCGGTCCGCGCGGCGCGATGCCACCGTATGTTTGTGTGCCGACGGCCGGCAGTCAGTTTCTTAACAGTGGCTATCTGAGTCAGGCATACGGACCGTTTGCACTGGGTGCCGACCCGGCGCGCAGCGGCTTTTCCGTGCGAGACCTGAATCATCCGGACGGTGTCGACAACTCACGTTTTGAGCGTCGGAAGTCCGGGAAGGATCTGGTCGACGACCACTTCCGTCGTCAGCAGCAGGACGACGCCATCGCGACGATGGATTCGTTCTATCAGCGAGCCTACGCGCTGCTCGATTCCCCGGAAGCGATGGCGGCCTTCAGCCTGGCGGGCGAAAGCGAATCGACACGGGATCTGTACGGGATGAAGGCGTGGGGGCCGATCATTCGACCGTCCGCAGGTGCTCGGTTCCTGATGGCTCGGCGTCTGGTGGAAGCCGGTGTTCGATTCGTCACGGTGACGTACGGAGCCTGGGACACGCATTCGTATCACTATCGCGGCATCGAGACTCAGATGCCCGATCTGGATAAGGCCTACGCCGGACTGATTCTGGATCTCGAACAGCGCGGCCTGCTGGATTCGACGCTGGTGCTGATTACCAGCGAGTTCGGCCGAACTCCCCGGGTCAACGCGGGCGGCGGTCGCGACCACTGGCCTCGCGTATTCAGCATTGTGATGGCTGGTGGCGGAGTAAAGCGAGGCCACGTCTACGGCGCGTCCGACGGGCTTGCCGGCGAAGTGGCCGAGGACGCTCTGACCGTCGAGAACTATGCCACAACGCTTTACCACCTGCTGGGCATCGATGCTCATAAGGATCTGATGTCACCGGGCGACCGTCGTCAACAGATTTTGCTCGGTGGTGACGTCGTCCCCGGTCTGCTGGCCTGACGCCGCTCAGGAAACTGCGTCGATCCGCGGATGGCAACTGTTCACCGCGAACGGAGACGGGCAGATCCGTTACTTGAATTCGGCCGAGTGTGGTCAACGAACAAAGGAAGAGCGTGATGGCTCGATCCGACGACGGTCCATCACACGACAGTCAGTTGACGGTTCGGTTTCCTGAATCCGCGAACTACACCGTTCGCATCGAAGACAAACGCGGCAACGGCGGCGCTGGTCACTTCTATCGAATTGAGTTCACCGAGAAGCAGCCACAGTTGACGGCGTTTCTGTCGCGACCTGACCGGCGGTCGCAGGAACGTCAGGGCATTCCGACCGCTGCGCGGCACAGCTTGCCTGAACGGCAAGCTGTGCTACCCGGGAGAAGCAAGTTGTGCGGCTGACGACTGTTGTCCCGGTCAGTTCTCAGGAGCCGCTCAGCTCTTCCGTTACTTTGGCGGGGAAGCCACACTTTTCGAGGGCCGCCTGAGCATCGGTGA
>CAZHET010000306.1:0-8222 GCA_964531585.1 uncultured Planctomycetaceae bacterium
TTGAAAAACGCTGGGACAAATCGGCGGCCAGCGCCGTGCCGCTCACGAATTCTGGCGCTGACCAGCTAGATTCACAAACAGAACGAACGTCAGTCTGTGATGAACAACGCAGCGGGGCAACCGGTCGAATGACGATGGACGAACCAAACCCCGCCGATGCGGGCCATTCGGCTGATGTCAATCCGTATGCCGGCCCGGGAGCCGTCGACGACGCGACTGTCGCGCCGACGCGAGTTCGCTATTCGGTTGTTGGAGTCACCACGCTCGCCGCCGTGCTGCTGTATCTGGACCGCATCTGCATCGCCGAAATTGCAAAGCTGGATGAGTTCACATCGGCACTGGGGCTCAGCGAAAAACAGACCGGCGCGATTCTTTCGGCATTCTTCTTCACTTATGCACTGGCTCAGGTTCCCGCCGGCTGGCTGTCGGATCGTTTCGGTGCCAGAAAGATGCTGCCGCTGTACATCGTGATCTGGTCCGTCTGCACGATGCTGACGGGACTGGCGAACGGATTCGTCGTGCTGATTGCGGCGCGGATGTTGTTCGGGCTGGCTCAGGCCGGCTGTTACCCGACGGCCAGCAGCCTTGTCAGGCGATGGATTCCGCTGCCTTCCCGCGGAACCGCCAGCGGAATCGTCTCGTTTGGCGGTCGAGTCGGCGGAGCACTGGCTCCCGTGCTGACGGCATTTCTGCTGGCGGAAGTTCTGGGCTGGCGATTCGTGCTGGTGCTGTACGGACTCGCCGGATTCCTGGTGGCGGCAGTCTTCCGTTATGTCGTTCGCGAAGCTCCTGCGGAACATCCGGGCTGCAATGACGCCGAACGCGATCTGATCACGAAGTTCGACACAGACAGGAGCAGCGCCGGTCCGCCGCCATTCCCTCCGCTGCTGCCGCTGATCAGAAGTCCGACGATGTGGCTGATGTGTGCTCTGCAGTACGGCATCAACATCGGCTGGGTGTTTCTGGTGACGTGGCTGCCAAAGTATCTGCAGGACGTGAAACAGGTCGACCCGAAAATCGGCGGACTCATGTCGACAATTGTTCTGAGCGCGGGAATTGTCGGAATGCTGGCGGGCGGTCCCGTGACAGACATCGCTCTGCGACATTTCGGTCGGCGCTGGGGGCGATCGCTGCCGATGGTTGTTTGCTATGCCGTGGCCGTTTCCGCGTACGTGTCCTGCCTGTACCTCGAATCCGCATGGGCATTCATCGCGGCCGCGTCGGTGGTCGCATTCGCGACAGACCTGAGCGTTCCGGCGATCTGGGCCTACATGCAGGACGTCGGCGGAAAGAACACGGCGGCCGTGTTTGGCTGGGGCAACATGTGGGGCAACTTCGGAGCCGCCACGACTCCGCTGCTGGTCCCGATTGTCCTGGAGAAGTGGGACAGCAACGGCGACTGGCACGAAGCGTTCCTGCTGTTCGCCTGCGGGTACGTCGTGGCTTTGATCGCGTCGCTTGGAATCAACGCGGACCGCAAAGTGGAATGAACTCCGTTTCAGGTTCCAGCGGAAACAGCGGACGTCGCCGGTGCTGATAGCTCAACCGCGACATGTCCGCGCAGGTGGATCCGATCGTGTTAACTCGAATGAACGTGTCGCAGACTTCGCGATACGCGGCAATCGGCGCGTTCACTCCCTTCGCGACAAGTAACCGGAAACTCCGCGGATCAACGCCGCAACTGACGAGCTGCTGCAGACTGAACGGAACCATGCGGCGTGAAGTCAGCATCAGCGTGAGTTCGGTGTCGGTATTGCAGACAACAGTGCGGCCCTGATCGAATTCCGTGATCCCGCCGTGGCGCGGCTGAGGTTCGCGGAACTTTCCATCGTGAAGCGAGGTGACAGTCACATCGACGTTGAACGGCTGCCCGTGAAGGTCGTCCGTCTTGCCGCCCACACGGAGCGACAGTCGCGATCCCTGGCCTGCTGTGTCGCACACGACGACGGATTCCGGATCGTACAGGCACCCGAATGCCGGGCCGATGCGCGCTGCGTGGACCGCTGCCAGCAATTCGGTTCCGTCAGCCGCCGAACCGCCGCCGACGTTGTCTCCCATGTCCAGCAGGCAGATGCGGTCCGAGCTTCCTCCGCACTGCTGCAGAGCCTGTTTGACAGAAGTGAATTCACCGCGGAACTCGTCGCGTCTGTTCCACATGGCCAGCGCCAGATCGTCCGCCATTCGATCGGCCAGCGCCGTGTCGCCGTCGGTGACGACGATCACCGATGAACCCATTTCGCTGACATCCGCGTACGGAAATCCCAGCAGAATACTGTTGGAAAGTACTCCGTCGGTGCGCAACTGAGCATCCGCGAAGTAATACAGCGGCTGCAGATGCGGTTCGTCGGTACATTGCCGTTCGATGCTGATCGCCAGCGGCGGGAACCGGGCGGACATCACCGGCGACACTTCTCCGCGAACCGTTTGCACCATCATCCGCGCAGCTTCCTCGCCGCGTTCGCGCTGATCCAGGTGCGGATTTGTGCGGTAGGCGATCAGGGCGTTGCAACTGTCGACCATCAGCGGCGACAGGTTCGCGTGAGCATCCAGCGTCCCGATGATCGGCATGTCCGGCCCGACCGCGCAGCGCAATTCGTTCAGCCAGTATCCGTCGGCGTCGGGATGTTTTGCGCTGACAGTTGCACCGTGCGGAGCGACGAGGATTCCGTCCAGCGGACCGGCCTGTCGAACCGTGTCGAGCAGCATGTCCACAAGCTTTGCGAAGTCGTCTGCTGAGATCGTCCCGGACGGCAGTGCTCGCGCGGCGAACAGAGGCACCGCATCGGCACCGGCAGTCGCCAGTCCGGCAAAGAACCCGCCGACTTCGTGATGAGCGTCCTGCAGCACGGTTCGAATCGGTTCGCCGGTCAGCAGCAGGTTCTGGCGGAACGATTCCACCGTCGTCGGCTGACGCGAGAACGTATTCGATTCGTGCAGCAGAGCAATGATTCCGATTCGCATGATGACGGGCCGTTTCGTGTATGGCCTGCGTTTGGTGGCAGGGCCGCGGACCAGAATGTGGCTGCAGCGGCATCTCCGTGCAGCCAGCGAACGCCAGCGGATTCTGCCAGAAAACTCCCGTCAGTGCGCGACAGATCGCACATGTGGTGGCGACAAACGGAGTGGACCTGCCGGCTCATTCTTCCGACTTGAATTGCGGTCAAAGTGTGAGATACTTCCGCAGCGCTGCATCAGCAACCGGAGAGATGGCAGAGTGGCCGAATGCGCATCATTGCTAATGATGTGACTCCAGAAATGGGGTCCGAGGGTTCGAATCCCTCTCTCTCCGCTTTCTTCGCAGGTATTCCTGCAGTGCCAGCCCGACGGCACCAATCGACCTCAGGCGGCCCGCGGAATCGATGGAACTCGCCCTGTACTGTCCGGCCTGAGTGCGACATTGACCCTGAGTGCGACATTGACCCTGAGTGCGACATTGACCCTGAGTGCGACATTGACCCTGAGTGCGACATTGGCGGGCCGAAGTTGACGCGCAGCCGACGTTGACGGGCCATCCACACAAGCCGGCCGGCTGGCGTGCTATCCAACGCTCGCAGGCAGTTGCTCGGCGGATGCGGATTCTTCCGCGGCGTGGCTCAGATCACCCAGACGCAGACCAAGCTGATTCAGATAGTACACTCCCAGAATCGTCACCGGGATGTACATGCTCAGGTGGTAGTACAGCGAAGACCCCAGCACCAGAGAGGGATCCGGCTGGATGGCCATCGTTGCCATGCTGATGCGAAAACAGCCCTGAATGACTCCGAAGTAGCCCGGAGTTGACGGCACCGTGACTCCCAGGGCGGTGACTCCGGTGACGATCAGCCCCGCGGCCGGAGTCACGGGAATATGAAACGCCTTCAGCGCGGTGTAGGCAATCAGTCCGTTCAGCAGCCACTGCAGCAGGGAACTTCCGGTGATGAGCAGAATGGCCTTTCCGCTGCGAAGTGCCTGCAGCCCGGCTGCACCAAACCGCAGCATTTCGCCGACTTTGTGGCCGATGGACGCGGGAATAAACGGCACTCGTTCCAGCACCGCCAGTGTGAAGCGGACAAATTTCTCGGTCCAGATCAGGAACACAGCAACGCACAGGACGACTCCGACCGATGCGATTCCCAGGAACACCGCCGCCTTGTGGTAGTCCTGCGGCATATCGTTTGTGAAGGCCAGCCCCAGGCTGAACAGTGCCAGGATGGCCAGCACGTCAAAGATGCGTTCCAGAACGACGGTTGACAGCACCGTGCTGGCGGGAACTTTGTACTTGCGCTGCACGACAAACACGCGGACGAATTCGCCCAGGTGAGCAGGCAGAATGTTATTGGCCGCAAAGCCCACCAGCAGCGGGGCGAACAACTGTTTTGCCGTCAACGGGGCCGCGGGAGCCAGCAGCCAGGACCAGCGCATCGCTTTCAGCCAGTAAAAGCCGAACAGCAGGCCCAGCATCACTGGCAGGGTCAGATAGTTCGCCTCCTGAATTCCAGCCTTCAGTGCACCGAATGACGTGCCCTGCATCGACCAGGCAAATGCGGCGACGGTAACAACAATGCCGATAAGGATGCCCAGGACGCGTTTCATAGATCCGGCAGCGCGGGGATTGAGTCAGCGAGGAACAGACCGGCAATCACGATCGCCTGACCGCAGTCGCACAGACGGCCACAGGTGGCTGTGATTAAATCACAAAGCCCCGGTGCCAGCTCAGTATACGCCACAAAACGCGTTCATGCCGAGACGCATTCAAACGTCACAGTCCGCGCAATCGGATGAAATGCCGCGTGTTACTTCAGCAGATCCTTCACCGTATCGCGTTCTTCGCGCAGTTCCGCGACAGTTGCGTCGATTTTGGCCTGAGCAAATTCATTGTGCTGCTGGCCCTGCACGATGGACCAGGACTTGCCATCGCTGGTCAGCGGGAAGCTGCTGATAATCCCCTCGTCAATGCCATAGCTGCCATCGCTGCACACGGCTGCGCTGAATGTGTGACCCTTCGCCGTGGGATTGATGACGGCCTTGACGGTATCGATCGCGGCATTGGCGGCCGACGCGGCACTGGAAGCTCCCCGAGCTTCAATCACAGCAGCTCCGCGCTTCTGGACTGTCGAAATGAAGTCCCCCTGCAGCCAGGATTCGTCGTTGATCACCTCGGCAGCCGGCTTGCCGTCGATCTTTGTGTTGTAAAAGTCGGGGTACTGCGTTGCCGAATGGTTGCCCCAGATCGTCATGTTCGACACTGCTGAGACCGGCTGACCTGACTTCTGAGCGAGCTGCGAGACGGCTCGGTTCTGATCGAGCATCGTCATGGCGTACCAGCGATCATTTGGCACGTTCGGAGCATTGTTCATGGCGATCAGGCAGTTGGTGTTGCACGGATTGCCCACGACCAGAACTCGCACGTCAGACGCGGCGGCATTTGAGATTGCCTGGCCGGTGCTGGTGAAGATCGGGCCGTTGATGCGAATCAGGTCGCCACGTTCCATCCCTTTGCCTCGAGGAACGCTGCCGACACACAGGACCCAGTTGCAGTCGCCGAAGCCGTCTTCCAGGTGATCGCTGTCCGCCTTGACGACGCCGGCCAGCGTGGGAAATGCACAGTCGTCAAGTTCCATCTGCACGCCGTCGAGCGCCTTCATCACCGGCGGCACCTCCACCAGATGAAGAATGACCGGTTGATCCGGGCCGAACACCTGCCCCGACGCGATCCGGAACAGCAGTGCATACCCGATCTGCCCGGCGGCTCCGGTGACGGCAACTCGAATGGGCGACGACATCTAATCCACCTTTCGCTGTGAGACGTACAATTTTCTGTGCGAGACGACTTCGCCGCGGCTTGGGCGGCGGGATTGTAACGATCGTTGCCGCATCGCGCCAAAGTGCGGAACGACGAATCTCACGAACAGAATTCGGTGTTCCCAGCGCTTCGAGTGCTTCGTCAGGCCTGAAGTTTTTGGGAACGAAGAACCCGACAACCCGGAGTTGCCAGGACACTACCGGCGGCCGGACCCAAACGTGCGGCTTACGTAATTCGTGATGCGAGACAGCAGCGTGACCGGATCAGTTCGAATGCGAACGCGACCGCTGCAATACAACGGCGTCACCGGCTGGTCTGCAGGCGAAGCCAGCCGCACCGTGACGTCGTAAGTGACAAATGCCGGCCGCAGCTTGCCACCATCCGAAACTCCGCCGGCCAGACCCGCTGCGAGAAGTTCCTCGGGGACGGAATCCGTTCGTTGCGGGGCGATTCGTTCCACGATGCCTCGGTGCGGAACCGTGCCGCCACCGGTTGCCAGAAATTCCACGGACTGCTCCGGTCGAAGCAGTCCGATGTGTTCTTCGTCCACCTGTGCCACGACCACGCAGGACGTATCCGGTTCGCCAACGTAGCCCAGCAGCGTGCCCCGGTCCACCCACGCTCGTCGGTTGCGGACATCCAACGGCAGGCCGGACCAGAACTCCGGCAGAACATCACTTCGCGAAACGTTGACGGTACGAGGCGGCAGCAGCACACCGGTTCGTGTCGACCGCACAGACAGGGCATCGACTTCGGCATGGAACTGCCTGAGCCGTTGTTCCGCCGCAGCGACGGTTTCTCGCAGCGTCGGAATCAGCGGCGAACCGGCGGTCAGCGGATTTCGGAGCAGCGATTCCAGCCGCAGGCGCGTCTCATCCAGTTCCGCCTGCAGCCGTTGCCGTTGCCAGGACAGCTCAACGTTGTTCAATTCTGCGAGCGGGTCGCCGGAGCGAACTCGGTCACCGTAGCCGGCCAGCGGCGAAACCAGTCCTGGAAGCGTGGCGTACACCGCTGCCGCATCCGGCTCAACGATTGCCGGTGCGACAACCGAATGCGGCAGCGGCAGCAGCAGGAAAACCAGCAGCACACCACCGACGGCCAGCATCCGTCGCCGGGCGGGCGTGGCAAAATTCGTCGACCGAAAGTGCGCGACAAGCTCCTGCAAGAACCCGGCGAGCGGCACCACGACAAAGCCTGCCAGCACCACGCACGAAATCGCGGCTGCGACAATCTCTGCCTTCCATTCCCGCCCCAGCGTCTGAAACAGTTTCAGAATCGCGATCGTCAGCGCCGTGCGGTACGCCAGCGACAGCAGTCCGTAGCTCAGCAGAAAACCGTGACGGACTTCGGGCGGTTCGTCACCACCGAGTTCACCGGCGGTCAGCAGGCGGTGAAAAAACGTGCGCACGGACGCTGCTGCTCGCTGGTGCAGATTCGGCAGTCGCATCCAGTCCGCCAGCAAAAAGTAGCCGTCGAATTTCAGCAGTGGGTTTCCGTTAAACAGGACCGTATTGATCGAACACACAATCATCGTGTTCAGCAGCACAGCCTTCGTCAGTCCTGGAGCAGCCAGGGACCACAGAACCGTGCAAACGGCAGCCAGCACCAGTTCCACGAACATTCCGGCAGCCGTCACCAGCAGCCGCTGATGTCGGGGCAGCAGCCACACGTCAGTGACGTTTGTGTACAGCACCGGAGTCATCACCAGCAGCATGATCCCCGCTTCATTGCATTCGACCCCGAAGTATCGGCTGGTGAATGCGTGCCCGGCTTCGTGCAGCACTTTCACCGCAACAAACACCAGCAGCAGCAGCGGCAGATTCCGGGGCCCCAGCAATGTCGACAGGTTCGGTAGTGAATGAATGATTTCATCGAAGTGCAGCACGGCGAGGCCGCAAGCGATGGCAAGCAGGGTCAGCATCGCTGCGATGGCGGGTGGCTGAAACAGCGGTCGCACGAAAGGCAGAGCGGCGTCCAGCCATCGAGTCGGATTCACCAGTCGAATTCGGAGACGCAGAAACTGCAGCACCGGCCGCAGCCACGACAGCAGCGCCGGCCGGGTTCCCAGAGCCTGCAGAGCGGACGTGACCGATGGCGTTGTGCGGCGAATCAACTTTCGACCAGCCAGTCGCTTCAGGAAGCCAGCCAGCTCTGCGACGGAAATGTCCCGCTGACGATTCAACAACTGCGGAATCGTGACCGTCCCGTCCAGCCGGCTGAAGATGTCGAATTCCGAGTCGTTCAGAAAAACATACTCGAGCGTCAACGGATCTTTGAGCACCCAGCCGTCGGAATCATGCCGACGAACAATCAGGTCCAGGCGTTTCGTCCAGGGAATACGTTGTAGTCCCGCCATTGCGGCATCATTCCCACTCGATTGTCGCCGGTGGTTTGCTGCTGATGTCGTAGACGACTCGATTGATGCCGCGGACGCTGTTGA
>CAZHET010000307.1:0-6111 GCA_964531585.1 uncultured Planctomycetaceae bacterium
GCAGGTGAGAATCTACCATACGATGGCCTTCCAGGGCCGTCGTCACGACTGCATCGACGGCCCTGGAAGGCCATCGTACGGGACACGGGTAAGAACTCACCTGCCGCTCGCCTCACAGCGTTTGTGGCAATGTCCGATGCTACCCGCTCACCCACCTTCCAATCCGGAGCCATCCCGATGTCGAAACGCAAGATTTCGTTCTCTCACCGCCTGAACATATCCCGCCGGCAAATGCTCGCAACGGCATGCGGAGCTGGCCTGTCCCTTGCCGGCAGCGACTGGTTTACCGAAGGCCTGTTCAGCAGTCGCAAGGCTGTCGGACAGGAATCGACGAACGATCGTCCCCTCATCGGCTGTATTGGAACCGGCGGCCAGGGCACGTATATCGGCGAGCGAGCGAAGAATTATGGCGACATCGTGGCGGTCTGCGACGTGCAGCGGCAGCACGCCGAACGAGCAAAGGAGCGTTTCGGCGGCAAGGCCGACATTTACGAAGACTACAACGAACTGCTGGAACGAAGTGATATCGACGCCGTCACGATTGGTACTCCCGACCACTGGCACACCGCTCCCGTCCTGGCAGCGCTGCGGGCAGGCAAGCACATCTATTGCGAAAAACCGCTGACCCTGACCGTCGACGAGGGCAAGCGCATCGTCGCCGCCGTGAAGGAATCGGGGAAGACGTTTCAGGTCGGCACAATGCAGCGAACCGACATGCCGCAGTTTGCGCGAGCCGTCGCGACGGCTCGCAGCGGACAGCTTGGAAAAATCCTGCAGGTCGACGTCGTCCTGCCCGGCCCCGCTCCGGCGGGTGGTCCCTACGAAAACAAGCCCGTTCCGGATGGGCTGAACTGGGACCGCTGGCTGGGCCAGACTCCGCTGGTCGAATACTGCACGGAACGCTGCCACGGGACGTTTCGCTGGTGGTTTGAATACTCCGGTGGAATGATGACGGACTGGGGTGCGCACTATGTCGACATCGCTCACTGGGCGCTCGACTGCGAAGAATCCGGGCCGCTGTCCATTGACGGATCGGCCACCAAACTTCCCGATATCCCAAACGGTTACAACACGCCAACCGACTACAGCGTCGACATGAAGTATCCGGGCGATGTCAAAGTGAAGATCACATCCGGTGGCGATCATGGCGTCATGATCACAGGCGAAAACGGTCGCATCTTCGTGGATCGCGGAAAAATCACGGGCAAGCCCATCGAAGACCAGGACGCGGACGAAGGACTGAAGTCCAGGATTCTGGACTCCGCGACAGCTCTGTTCAAAGGCAACACGGCTCGCATGGGCGACCACATGGGCAACTTCTTCGAAGCATTTCTGCACGGAATGCACCCGGTGTCGGACGTGGTCAGTCAGCACCGAGTCGTTTCCGCGTGCCACCTGGCGAATATCTCCATTCGCCTTGGCCGGGCCTTCAACTGGGATGCCGCGAAGGAAATGATCACCGGCGACGACGAAGCCAATACCTGGCTGTCTCGCGAGCAGCGCGAGGGGTACCAGATCGGCTAAGGACACTTGCCCGGCGCTCGACGCCGACCGTGAACTCGCTTCGCGCGTTCGCCCCGTCCCCGCCTTCGGCCGGGAGATTAGCCTGAACAACCTCCCCCCGGCGAAGCCGACCGGGGGAGGTCGAGCAAGCGGAGCGACGCGAGGAAGGGCCTACGAACGTGCGTCGGTCAGGCGTCGATCGCGGGCAGGCCGAATGGGTCGCGGTATTGCTTCGTCAGCAGCGCGTTGGCCTGTTCGTTCCCCGGAAACGTCGCGGTTTGCTCATCGAAATCCAGACGCCCCGTGGTGCGGTACGCGATCTCGGCCAGGTGGACCAGTGCGCAGCTTCGATGAGCGGTCTCGGCCGAAGCCTTCGTGGGAGTGCGCACGCGCACGGCCTGCAGGAACTCCGCCATGTGTTCGGCATAGCCTCGCTGGCCGCGGAGTTCCCTGCCCTCCGTCGGCCCGGGCGTTCCCTTCGAACCCAAAAACACACTAAACGCTCCGCGGCGGGAAAACACCATGTAGCCCTCGGTGCCGTAGAAGACGTTGCCGTTATCGAACCCGTGCAACCCGTACGCCGTGAACGGATAGTTTTCGTAAACGAGCAACCGGCCGTCGGGATACTCAAACGTCACGTTCATGTTGTCGGGGTAGTCACCGGCATCGCCCGGCGGAAGCATGCGGCCACCGCGAGCGGTGATTTGTCGCGGCAGCGTGTCGATGCCAAGCCCCCACGTGGCCATGTCGAGATCGTGAATACCGTCGTCACCGATTTCGCCATTGCCGTAATCCGTAAACATTCGCCACGTCTGATGAAAACGGTACGGATTGAAGGGCCTCTTCGGAGCCGGGCCAAGCCAGCGGTCATAGTCGACACCTGCCGGAGGCGTCCCGTCGGGCAGTGGCTTTCGGACAGTGCGCGTTTCTGCCGTCCATGCACGAGCGACCCGGATATCGCCAATGATGCCGTCTTTCAGCAGCTCGCCCGCCTTTTTTGTCACCGGACTGTTCCGCATCTGGCTTCCCTGCTGCACAACGCGGCCGAACTTCTTTGCGGCCGCGATCACCAGCGGTCCCTCGCTGAATACGTGCGAGATCGGCTTTTCGATGTAGACGTCTTTGCCCGACTGCATCGCACGCAAAGCAATCGGAGCGTGCCACTGGTGTGGCGTGGCGATGACGACGGCGTCAACGTCCCTGTCGGCAAGAACATCTTCGTACTCAGCCGTACGCTTCGGCGCGGCGGGCTGGAATTCACGCGTGACGAGGCGGTCCATCCTGTCGATCTGAGAAGGGTCGACGTCGCACAACCAGGCAATCGACACGGCTTCGCCGCGTTCCACCAGTCCCTTCACGTGGAATGTCATGATCCCGCCGCAGCCGATAATTCCCAGGCGAACTGTCGCGGGCCTCCGTTGCTGTGCCGCATGCGCGCCGGTGATCGCGGACGCGGCACCCAGGACAGCGGCGGACTGAGTGACGTCGCAGAGAAATTCGCGCCGGTTGCCGGTTGGCTTCATGAGTCTTTTCCCTTCAAAGCCGATCACAGGTTATGGACGGCCTGCCGGTGCAGCCAGCAGATCCACATGAGGGGCGTGAGGATAGTCGACGGGCTGGTAGGCAATTGCCAGTTCCGGAGTCTCCAGCCGACGGCCGCCACTCGCTCGCGAGTTCAGAGCCCGATCGAGGATACCACTGGTCAGCAGCGTGCGTTCGACAGGATAGGTCGGCTGGCCGGTGTGAACCATCCGTTCGATGGCCTTCAGCAGATACGCGAAGTGAGGATAACGCGGTTCAGTTCGTTCATCAAAAGCCGTGGCCAGCGGTTCATTTCGATCCCTGAGCTTCACTGCGACCGAAGTGCCGGCAATGCAGCTCAGCATGAAAATCGCGCCCTTCAGTCCGTCGCGATATTCGAACAGAAACAATCCGGCCTTTTCGTCCCTGCGAATATCCGGATCGCCTGACTTCGGAACTGCGGCGAACGCGGCGTCAAGTGCGGTTTGCGAAACTGCACCGTCGTCGACAGCCTTCCAGATCGCCGGACCTTCGAGAAACTGCACCGACCGGACACCCCGTTCCGCATTGCGGCGGCGTTCGACGTGATACTGAAAAAGCTCCAGTGCGTGAATTCCGTAGATTTCAAATCCGCTGTAGCCGATTCCCACAGCGGCTTCGATATCGCAGCCCGTGGGCAGATCAATCTCACTCGTCCGATACCCGACCGGCAGTGAGGATCCGGCCATGAACGGGATCTGCAACTGCCGCGCGCGATCGTACATCCAGCGCGCGTCGGACCACACCGGCCCGAGATGTTTGTCATTGAACACCGGCACGACGCGGTCGTATTTCTCGAACGTCGCCGTGATTTCTTCCATGAATCGACGCCGCGGATAGAGCTTTTGTCCGATGTCGTTGTCTGGATAATCGCCGTGTTCGCCGATGCTCAGTACAGCGTCGACGGGAATCCGGTCTTCGCCAGCGGTCACGGCCTGCTCGATCGAGCTGAAGACCGGCACACCATGCTTTTCGCAGATCGCGCGGCCGATATCAGAATCGGACTGTTGCTCGATGTACACCGAAGCCAGTTTCAGCGCCGGTCCCGGTCCGCCATCCTGCTTCCAGCCTTCCAGGATCTTGCCGAGGATCACGTCGGCATGCGAGTTCCTGAAGTAGATTGTGACGACAGCAGCCACAGACTTCGGCTCGGGCGGTTGCACCGAATTTGCGGCACCCTGACCGAACGCCCATTTGTTCCACGAACCAATCGAAGCGGAACCCGCCGCCAACGTGCCTGCCGTCACCTTCAGGCAGTCTCGTCGGGACAAACCGGCTCGGGAATCAGTGCTCTCGTGAGTCATGCATGCTACCCCGCGGTTGATTGCCGTCGGTCAGCAAGGGCCGACCAGAGCGGCAAAGAGTGAATGTGCGCTGGCGGATCAGTTTTACCCCAGCGGCGGAAAATCGTCGGTCAGCGAAAATGCCTGCTGCTGCTTTCGAATCACCGTCACCTGTGAAGTCTCGTTCTTTTTCGCCTCTGCGATGAAGCTCGCCCTGGCCTCGCCGAACAGCGAGTCGTAGGGCAAGCCAAGACCGGCCGGCCGCGACGTCAGCGCCGTCGCAGCGTGACCACCGCCTGGATTAAAGATTTCGAATCGAACGTTGTCGACCGTTTCCAGCGCCTCCAGTGGCACCTGGCGGTAGTAAATGTGCTTCTTCGAACCGTTCCGATACTCGATGGTCACGTGAAAGCCGCTTCCAACGGCCGCACCCGCAGTCGTCACAGTTGCATGCAGTGACTTGTACGTGTCACTGACAATGTCTTTTCGAATATCCAGTCGCCATGGCATGATCTCTGTGTCCGATTGTGGGTTGGTCAAACCAACCCGGTGATGAAGCTGCGCTCGCAGAGCACAGGGGAAACGCAGCATTTCGACGGCGAATCGCGGTCATAAGCACCGCAGTCTGAATTCACGACCGGCACCGAATCTTAACGAGGCTTGCTGTGGATTGAACTCAAAGGGGCTTCGGAGTGCGGAGGTTCCTTGTCCTCGTGCTGCCGCGAGTCCTGAGACGTCCCGAATTTGCTGACCATGCTCTCGTAGAAACTCGGGCGGTACGACGCGATAAAACACAGCAGCGATGACAACACGGCGATCCGCGTGTATCCGCTCTGCACAAATTCGCCGTCGGACGGCGGAGTCAACGACCCCACGACGGCAAGTTCGTTCAGCAGCGTGAACAGGTACACGAAGAATGCTCGCGTGCAGGCCATACGATAGTCCGGCGGATCGTCCCTGGTCCCGCTTCCGTTACTGGAAGCATGAAAATCCGGTCGAGCCGCGCGGCGAACGTTTCTGTGTCGCCGGTTCTCCCAGCGATTGACTTCCCCCATCGCCGACGCCATCACGCACAGAAACGCAAGATTCGTCCACGTCCAGAACAGCAGACAAAACGGCAGCACACACAATGCTCCGCCGAGCCCCACGGACGCTCCGGGCACATTGGCCGGAGTGAACACGGTGTTGGGCATCGCCCCGGCACCGAAAATGTGATTCAGAAAGCCGGTCGCGGGAAACCAGATGCCGCCGAACAACAAAGCCAGCCACAACAGGAACGGAACGTATCCGTGACTCCACTGGTCCACGCCTTTCGCGACGTGCTGCGTCCAGCGAACCAGGGAGACAAGTCGTGTCGGAGGCCGGCGTTGCTGTGGTGCCGCCGACGGCGCACCAACTTCCGCCTTCGTTTCGCTCGATTCGGCCGTCAGGTCGGACGTGCCGTCAACGGTAATGGACATGCGCGGTGCCTTTCTTTGTTGTCAATCAGGCTGCAGCGACGCGTGGGAGCTTCGCTTCGAGAACGTCCATGCTGACCAGTCAGGGCTCATCGTTTTGGTGTGAACATGTGATTTCCACCCAGCCCAGGGACTGAATCGCTTTTTTCGCCATTTTCCCGCCAGGCGACCGGATCGTCCGGTCAGAACACCCGATCAGAGCCCGCGAGGGAGATCGGTGGTTCCGGCAAGGTGCCCCCTTTACGATGGACGGTGACCGCAGCGGCGATGGCTGCGGCGGCAACGTCTGGCGCCCGCCGGTCGGTACC
>CAZHET010000307.1:6121-8179 GCA_964531585.1 uncultured Planctomycetaceae bacterium
CTCGTTCTCGGCTTCGGCTGACCGCGCTCAGGAGCCCGCCGGTCGGTACCGCGGGCGGTCGCCTTCCGACAACACGATTTTCGCGTGAAGCAGAAAGTGATTCACAATGACCACGATTCCCGGACAGGTTCGTCGGATCGAAAGCGTATTGGCCGTGGTGCTGGTATCCGTTCTCCACCCGATGGAAATGTCTCGCGCCGAACCACTCCTTGCCGGAGCAGCGCGCATCGACATCACGAGTCCCACGGCCGGACCGGCTCACGGTCGCCTGCACGCCCGAGCACTCGTGCTGCAGGACGAAGACACAACCGCTGTCGTGGTCACGCTGGATGTCGTGGCGATCGGAGAAATCGGCCATATCGGAAACGACTTTCTTCCCGCGGTCCGAGCACGCGTCAGCGATGTACTGGGAATTCAGCCGCAGAATATTCTGGTCAATGCCAGCCACTGTCACGGAGTTCCGTGCGACGACGTTGCGGATAAAACGGTGCAGGCGATCGTCGAAGCGGCTGGCAAGCTGGTTCCGGTTCGCGCGGGCGTCGGACACGGACACGAAGACCGCATCATGGAAAACCGCCGGCTGAAACTGAACGACGGCCGCGAGATCGATGTGCGGCATGCGTATTCCATGCCCCGTGACGAAGACGTTGTCGCGGTCGGGCCGATCGACCCGGAGATTGGCGTGCTGAGACTGGACCGCGAGGACGGCAGCGTGCTGGCGGTTGTCTACAACTTTGCCTGCCATCCGATTCAGGGAGTTCCCGGCGGCGTGAATACCTCGGACATCACCGGTTTCGCGTCGCAGGTGATCGAAGACAACCTGGACCAGGACACCGTCGCGTTGTTCGTTCAGGGCTGCGGCGGCGACATCAATCCTGTGTTCTACAAGGATGTCAGTCTGCCCAGAAATGCTGAACCGCTCGGACAGACGCTGGGGCTGAGCACGCTGAAGGCGATCCGTGCGATCAGCACGGATCACAGCGCCGTGCTGCGGGTGCTGAACGAATCTATCGAACTTCCGCGAGCCGACCTGGCCGCACGCATCACCGCTATGGAAGCGGGGAAGGAACGGCTGCTGCGTTCGCTGGGCGGCACAACGCTGAACCTGAAAGCGTTTCTGCCACTGGTTGTCCGCTATCGGCTGGACGACAACTTCCCGTCATACTATTCCCACAGCTACCTGAACGAGCGGCAGCTTGGAAGGAACCATCTCGAACGGCTGGACGACGAAAACCGCCGGGCCATCGACCAGTACATCCGCAACATCCACACGATGGAACAGCTCACGCGGCTGCAGACCAATCAGCGTCTGCTGGAAAAACATCAGGCACACTATGTCGCCGGCGGACGCAGAACCGTCGACGCCGAAGTCGCCGGAATTCGCGTGGGGGAATTCCGACTGGTCACGTTTCCCGGAGAACTCACCGTTCAGATCGGTTTGAATCTGAAGTCCGCGTCGCCGTTCGAACATACGTTCATCGCGGGTTACACCAACGGCTACCTCTACTATTCACCAACGGCCGAACAGCTCAGGAACGTCGGCAATGCTCAGGAAGACAGCGACTGCCTGCTGGCTCCGGAATGGCAGGCCATCTTCGAGCAGAAAGCACTGGACGTGCTGACAAGTCTGGGCGAATGACACCCCATCGCGGCGTAGTCGCCAGCGAGCACCTGGTGATTCGTCAGCCGCGTTTGAAGGATCGGGAGGGCGCGGTCATCGGGAGGGCGAGGCTCCTGCAGAGCCGCTGCCGCGTAGCACGCACTCTGGCACACGCGGCTCGGCAGGAGCCTCGCCCTCCCCGCCGTCGGTCGCGTATCCGCTTTCATCACATCGCCGCTCACCGAGCCCTGGTGCCTTGTCAAGGCGTGAAATTGGCGCTGTCCGTCATTCCCACGCAGTGTCCTGCCCTCGCGAATGCGGGGACGGGAATCCAGATCGCGGCATTGGATTCCCGCCTGCGCGGGAATGACGAACCCGAAAACCAGGAGTTGACAAGCTCCTGGCTGGACAGCGCCATGTTGGATGCATTAACCGATCATCCGCAGGATTTCGTCGAT
>CAZHET010000308.1:0-8172 GCA_964531585.1 uncultured Planctomycetaceae bacterium
TCGGCAGCCAGAGTTCGACGGATCGCAGGTCGCAGGTTCCGTTCGTGAACTGTAGTCGCTGTTCGATGTCGTACGTCTGCGGATTTGCGTACTCGATCGCCGCGGATTCGGACGGGTCCGCTTCCTGCCCCCGGACATGACCGCACGCCGACACCGCCAGCCCCGCCACCGTGCTTCGCAACATGGCACGACGCGTGAGCAATGCGGTCCCTTGATTCATGAAAACGCCGGACCGGTCGTGTTGCTTCTCACATGCCATGACGAAGTGATTTTCCCATCCGAAGTGAGCAACGAACTGCCAGACGGTTCAGCGTGCCACGAGGCGCCGTTGTGGCTGATTCACGCGACATTGTCCCGCGCAGCAACAATGCAGACGTCTCGCGAATCAGGAGTGTTCACCGCGGCAACGCGAACGCCGCTGTACTGGCGCTAAAGTTTACCTGCTGCGCCTGCCGCGATCACGGCCTACTGTCGAATTCATCGCCCCGGATGATTCACGACTTCGTACGACGGGACTCCGATCCCGTCGCTGCGATTCGACGGGATCGGAGTCCCGTCGTATAGTGTGCTTGCTCGCCACTCGACGCAAACGTGTTGCTGACACGTGTTGTGTCAGCAACACGTGAGTCGCGTGAATCATCCGGGCCAATGGTCAGCTCGACCAACTCACATGTTGCCGCGGCAGGCACTGGGTTTTTCTTTTGGCTGGCGGGAATTATGGTTCCCAGACAGGAACTCATTCATGACGCGGGAAATTCGCCCGGTCAATCGTCTGCACTAACTTCAGACCGGAGGTTCGCATGTCTGCAGGTTCACAGAGTCGACGTTCATTCCTCAGTCGCGCCGTGGCAGGCGGAATTGCCGGCGGCACCCTTGCACAACTTTTGCGGGCACAGGAAGACGGTGAGAAGAAGAAGCCGTTGCCCTATCAGTCGGAACCACGGCTGGTCATGGACAGCCCCGTCGACGAACTTGCATCACGTGGCGAACCGGTGCGGATCACGAAGCTCGAAACGATACTTGTCAAACCTCGGTGGCTGTTCCTGAAGATCCACACGGACGCCGGCGTCACCGGCTGGGGCGAACCAATTGTTGAAGGCCGCGCGAAGACTCTGCAAACCGCGATTCAGGAACTGTCGGAATACCTGGTCGGCAAGGATCCTCGCAATGTGGTGCATCACTGGCAGGCCATGTACCGACACGCCTTCTACCGCGGCGGCCCGGTGCTGACGAGCGCGATCAGCGGCGTCGACATGGCGTTGTGGGATATCAAGGGCAAGCTGCTGGGAGTACCCGTTTACGAACTGCTGGGCGGGCCGACTCGTCACCGCGTGCGAGTCTACGCGCACGTCGGGTACAACCCGGAGCGGCTGCTGCAAAGGCAGGCGGAAGGCTTCACAGCGTTCAAGACCGGAGTCAGGGACGGGCACCAGTCGGGCATCGTGGCGTCGCCGAAATTCATTCGGGAAGCCGCTGCCGACTTTGCCGCGCTGCGCGAAGCCGGTGGCGAGGAAGCGGAGATCGGCATCGACTTTCATGGAGCCATCAGTCCTCAGAATGCACGGCTGCTGATCAAGGCACTCGAACCGTATCAGCCGATGTTCATTGAAGAACCGGTGCAGTGTCAGAACGTCGACGTGATGGCCGAGATTGCAGACGATACTCACATTCCGATCGCAACCGGCGAACGGATTTTCACGAAGTGGGGCTTTCGTGAGATTCTCGAGAAACACGCCGCGACGATTCTTCAGCCGGACCTGTGCCACGCAGGAGGTATCACGGAAGTCCGCCTGATCGCCGGGATGGCGGAGTCTTACTACGCGGCCATTGCTCCGCACAATCCGCTCGGACCAATTTCGCTGGCCGCAGGAATCCAGTTGTCCGCCAGTATCCCGAACTTCCTGTGTCAGGAACAGGTGTCGCTTGGCGAGGGCTACCTGAAGGAGCCGTTCGTGGTGAAGGACGGCTACATCGACGTACCAACGGCTCCAGGACTGGGCATCGAGATCGACGAAGAAGCACTGCAGGAACACATCGGGCACGACTGGATGAACCGAGAAACGTACTTCCGGCCGGACGGATCGGTGTCGGACTGGTAGGCCATGACGATTTCGTACACCGACCGTTTGGTGGAGCGGCACGAGGTCTGTCATTTGCTGGTGCGTGCCCAAGTCTGTCATTTGCTGGCGCGTGACCAAGTCTGTCATTCCCGCGGAGGCGGGAACCCAGCCGTGCATCACTGGATTCCCGCCTCCGCGGGAATGACGGAACGACTGGATTCCCGCCTCCGCGGGAATGACGGAATGTGTGGCGATGAAGGTCTTGGGAGAAAACGCCCCTGGCGATCACATGACAACACGTGCAGCACCACACGTCACCACCGTATTCCTGTTCGCGACGGCACTGCTGTGCGGTTGCGCCAACGAGTCGAAATTCCCGGCGCGGCCGGTGACTCTCATCTGTCCGTGGTCGGCAGGCGGCGGCACCGACCGTGTGACGCGTCAGGTGGCCGTTCAGCTTGAACAGGAACTTGGCGTACCGGTGAACGTCGTCAATGCAACCGGCGGCGGGGGAGTCACCGGGCATACTCGCGGAGCGCTCGCAAATGCCGACGGGTACACCGTGACGATGGGCACCGTCGAACTGAACATGCTGCACTGGCGAGGACTATGTCCCATCTCGCCAAATGACTTCGAACCGCTCGCGCTGCTGAACACCGACGACGCGGCGATCTTCGTCCGACACGACGCTCCGTGGCAATCCATCGAAGCACTCGAAGCGGCGCTGCGCGACACGTCCAAACCATTCCGGGCTTCCGGCACGGCCAGCGGCGGCATCTGGCACGTGGCACTGATCGGCTGGCTGGCGGAACGCGACATCGACCAGAATTCCGTGTCGTGGATTTCGATCAACGGAGCGGCACCGTCGCTGCAGGAACTGATGGCCGGCGGACTGGAAGTCGTATCGTGTTCCATTCCGGAAGCTCGTTCGCTGATCGACGCCGGCGAAGTCCGCTGCCTGGGAGTGATGAGCGAAGTTCGATCGCCCGCGGCACCCGACGTTCCCACGTTTCACGAACAGGGCATCGACTGGGTGATGGGAAGCTGGCGCGGGCTGCTGTACCCGAAGAACGTGCCCCAGCAGCGCAAAGAGATCATGCAGGCAGCAGTGCTGAAGGTGGCCAACAGCGACGAATTCGCACAGTTCATGTCGTCGGCCGGTTTTCAGAAGACGGTTGCCGAACCGGCCGAGTTCGCGGAATTCGTTCGTACCAGCGACGCAGGCTTCGGCACGATCATGAACAGCCCGGCGTTCGCCAACAGCGACGCGTCACCCGTCGGACGGCTGGTGTTTCCGCTTCTGTTGCTTGGGGCCGGAACCGTCACGGCGGCCTCACTGGCCATTAGAAAACAGTTTCGAGTCGAAGACGCGGCGAGGGCTGAAACGGCCGGTGTATGGAAAAAGGCCGTGCTGTTTGTGGCCGCCGTCACGGTGTTCATTATCGTTTGCGATCACGTTGGCTATGTGCTTTCGTCGGCCGGCCTCCTGCTGACGTTGCTGGTGAGCCTGCGAGTAAGAATGCTGCCCGCAGCCGCGATTGTTTTGATCTTCGTGCCAGGGCTGTACCAACTGTTTGCCGGAATTCTCGGAGTGCCCCTGCCATGGGGCTGGTTTGCCTGGTGATTTGGTCGCACTATGAACGAAGCTTTGATTCAGGCACTCACCGAAGTCTTCGGACGTATCGACGTCTGGCTGATTGTCGTCGCGGCGGCGGTGTACGGCGTCTTTGTGGGAGCCATTCCCGGTCTGACCGCGACAATGGCAGTGGCCTTGTTTGTGCCGATGGCATACTGGCTGGACCCGGTCGCGGCGATGGCGGCAATCATCACGATGGTTGCCTGTGCGATCTTTGCCGGCGACCTGCCAACCGTCTTTCTGCGCATCCCTGGTACTCCCGCATCTGCCGCGTATGCGGACGAAGCGTTCGCGTTCACGAAGCGAGGCGAAGCAGAACGCGTGCTGGGAATCGCATTGCTGTGCAGCGCCACAGGTGGCGTGTTCGGTGCGATCGCGATGATGCTGCTGGGTTCGCAACTGGCAAAAGTTGCAAAGATGTTTTCTGTGACCGAGTACTTCTGGCTGTACCTGATCGGCCTGAGCTGCGCCGTGCTGGTGGCTTCCGGGTCGAAGGCGAAGGCCGTGCTGAGCCTGCTGTTTGGCTTGTTCCTGTCAACAATCGGCCTCAGCGCTGTTCACATGGAAGCTCGGTTTACGTTCGGGATGCCGGCGCTGTACCAGGGCATTTCATTCATTCCCGCGATGATCGGTCTGTTCGGGCTTTCGGAAGTGTTTCGCAATCTGGTGACAAACGGTGACGCGGAAACGTCCGATGTTGTTCAGAACCCGATGACGCTGTCGCGGGGCATCCGTCAGGCGCACAGCGAGATGGCTCGACGATTTCGCCGCAGGAAGCGTGACTCCGTCCGATCCAGCTCGCTGGGAGTTTTCATCGGAATGCTTCCCGGGGCCGGAGCAGACATCGCTGCATGGGTTTCATTCGCCGTCTCCAAACGAGCGCGATCGCGAGCACAGCACGAAGTAGGCGACGACGTCGAAACGATCGACAGCCTGGACAGCATCGCCGACGCCACTTCCGCCAACAACGCCGCGCTGGCGGGAAGCTGGATTCCGGCACTGGTGTTCGGCATCCCCGGCGACTCCATCACGGCGATCGTGCTCGGCGTGTTGATGATGAAGAACCTCACTCCGGGGCCGGCGATCTTCGAAGAACAGGCGGCTTTCGTTTACAGCATCTACCTGATTTTTCTGCTGGCGAATGTCGTGCTGGTGCCGGTCGGCTTTCTGGCGATTCGCGCGGGTGGCCGCATCGTGCAGATTCCGAAGCGAGTGCTGCTGCCGGTGATCGTGCTCTTCTGCGTCACGGGATCCTACGCGCTGAACGGAAGCCTGTTTGACGTGGCAACGATGCTGGCGATGGGAGTTATCGGATTCCTGCTGGTTCGCGTCGACATTCCGCTGGGACCAGTCGTGCTGGGCCTGATTCTTGGCGGTCCGCTGGAAGAACGCTTCGTTCAGGCGCTGACGGGCTCCGGCGGCGATCCGCTGGCGCTGGTAAATCGGCCGATTTCAATCCTGCTGGCGGCGGCATTCGGCGTGATGGTGCTGTCGATCATCCAGTCGTCGCGACGGAAACGCTTCTGATTTCCCATCGGCGTTGAGCTTTGCTGCCGGAAAATCACCGGAATTCCGTCAAGTTTCCGGCACAAATCCCCGTTTGGCCGATATCAATTGTCAGAGCCCGATAATTCCCGAACAATGGACTTCCTGTCAACGACCCACGGAAGATCGCTCACATGTCCACAGCCAACGCAGACCCGGCCCGCCCGTACGCGGAATGCGACGAATTCATCGACTACCAGATTCAGGTAGCTCGCGACCGGATTCGCTGGACGGACCTGCTGACGGCGTCCGTGCTGACCGGAATTCTGCTGGTCGGATACGTGCTGACGTTTACCGTGTTCGATCATTGGGTTGTTGACGGCGGCTTCGGCCCGTGGACTCGCGCGATTCTGCTGGTTCTGATCCTGGTGGTCTGCGCGGCAATCGTCGCCCGGTTCATCGTGCGACCGTGGCTCAAGCGAATTCATCCGCTGTACGCTGCGCGCATGCTGGACCGTTCTGACCAGGGCATGAACGGTGCCCTGCTGAGTCTGGTTGATCTGAAGACCGGCAACCACAAAGCAGCAGACAGCATTCGCGCGACTCTGGAAAAACGTGCCGCCGTCCGGCTGTCAGAAATCAACGTCGACGAAGCGATCGACCGTCGCTGGCTGATCAAGTTCGGAACGGTCCTGTTCGTGCTGGTGCTGGTGACGTGTCTGTATGCCGTCTTCAGCCCGAAGTCCATCAGTCTGCTGCGACCATTGACGCTGACCGACGCGCGCGTGGCAACTCGCACGGCCGTGCTGCAGGTGCAGCCGGGTGACGTGACTCTGCCCGCCGGAAGTCAGTTAACAGTTGTGGCGGACATTTCCGGCCGACTACCCGAACAGGTGCGAGTTTTGTTTACAACGGCCGATCGGCGATTCGTCAACGAAGAACTGGTGATGCAGCCAACGGACGACGAACGCCGCTTCACCGTGCTGATGGTCGGCGAAGCAGACCGCGGTATTCGACAGGACCTGACGTATCACATCGTGGCCGGAGACGCGACATCCGATGTCTATACGGTGACAGTCGATCAGCCGCCCCGCGCGGAAGTCACGGCGGTGGAGTTCCGTTACCCGGACTACATGAACCTGCCCGGACGACGATCCGATTCCGCCGACATCGCTGCCTGGGAAGGCTCCGCGGTCTCCATCACTGCTGAAAGTACGGTGCCGGTCGAATCAGGCATCGTGCGCTTCAGCGACGACTCGGCGTTCTCGGCGAAGGGGGAGGAGATCGCGTTGTCAATCAGCGGCACAACGCTGACCGGCACATTCGAACTTCTGGCTCGCGAGGACGGCACCTTCCCAAAGTACTATCGCATTGAAGTCGAAGATGCCGTCGGCCGCACTGACCCGTCGCCCACCGTTCACAGTATCAAGGTTCGTCAGGATCAGGCACCCGTCGTCGAGCTGCTCGACCCGATTCGCGATCTGAAGGTCCCCGCAAACGCCGTTGTCCCGATGCTGATCGAAGCGCGGGATCCGGATTTCTATCTGCGATCGGTGACGCTTTTCTACGAAATCAACGGGCATCCGGTGGAACCCGGCGACCTGATCTTCGATGGAACTCACGCCGGACAGCGAAAGTCGTGGACCGGTACGTACGAGCTGAATCTCGCGCCGCTTGACCTCAAGGGCGGTGACGTTGTGCGTTACTACGTCGCGGCACGGGATAACAAACCGCCGCTGGGTAACCAGGGCCGGACGGGAACGCTGCAGCTTGAGATCCTTGCTCCCGTCAGTCAGCAGCAGGTGCAGGAACGACTGCAGCAGGACCGCGAACTTCAGGAACGCCAGCTTCAGGAGCGAGAATCCGAACAACGCGACGATCAGCAGCCAGACGACGTGACTCAGCCGTCAGACGAAGCCGCAGACGAAGCTCGTGAGGAATCGGCCGGTGCTGATGCCCAGGCGGCTGAGTCCTCGGACGCCGCCGACACTGGTGACGATGCCGGCTCAGCCAGTGAGAAACCATCCGAACCCGGTGCCGCCGGAAGTTCCGAAGCGTCAGGCGATCAGTCCGGAGACCAGACCGGTGTCGGCGAAACAAGCACTGGTCAGGAATCGTCCGACGGGACTCGGGAAGGTTCGCGGTCTCGACCGGCCAGTGATGACGAAGCGTTGCAGAAGCTGATTCAAAAATACCAGCAGGATGCCGGCGAGGACGGCGGTGCCGCCAGTGCCTCAGATGATCCGGGCAGTCCGGATTCGACGCAACCACCGTCCGGAAGTTCGGCCGGACCAAACGAAAGCACCAGTACGCAGGCACCTGCCGGGGATCAGGGGACTGGCGATGCCGGTGCGGAACAGACCGATGTCCGTGACCCCGGTGATGCGGGCGCGGGACAGGCCACCGGCAACCCCGGCACCCCTCGCGACAGGCAAGGAGACGCCACGGCCGCGGAGACTTCCGGTGACGGGAACGCTCGCCGTTCTGAAACCGGCGACACCGGCACCGGTGAAACGCCATCAACCGACGAAGCGGGATCCGGTGCTGAGGATCATCCATCGACGGATGAATCCGGCACCAGGGGCGATCAACCGTCCGACGGAACAGCGACGAACGAGGCAACGCAGGACGGTTCAGCAACGGACACTCCTGGCGATGCCGCAGACACGACAAACGCTGCAGACCCAACGGAGAATCCCGAGGCAAACGATGCGGCTGAACCCAGCGCTGAACCCGGCGGCCAGGACGCGATGCCGAACGACCAATCCGGCAACGGTGCTGCAAATCAAGAACAGCAAGCCAACGAACAGCAGGGCGGCGGTCAGAAAGACGGTGGTCAGAAAGACGGTGGTCAGAAAGACGGTGGTCAGAAAAGTGGTGGTCAGAAAGTCGGTGGTCAGAAAGTCGGTGGTCAGAAAAGTGGTGGTCAGAAAAGTGGTGGTCAGAAAAGTGGTGGTCAGAAAGTCGGTGGTCAGAAAGTCGGTGGTCAGA
>CAZHET010000309.1:0-6957 GCA_964531585.1 uncultured Planctomycetaceae bacterium
GGGGCACAGTTACCACTCGTGCTCCGCGTCGACGATTCCGGACCTGACCTGTCGCTTTGCTTCGGTGGCGACTTTCTTCGCGAGCATCTGCTGATCTTCGGGAAGCTGCGACAGGCGGATCAGTTTCAGTGACTGCATTGCCGCGTTTGGCTGTGCGCGTTCGACGAGCAGAATCTGAGCCAGCTTCAGGCGAGCCCACGCGGCTGAATCGGGGAAGCGCTCGACGTATTCCTCCAGAGCGATCTCAGACTCGTCGACCGCGTTCGCGCGAATCAGGCCGTTGGCCAGCCGCTTCAGATGAGTCTCGCTCAACGCGGCATCGGAACTTCTCAGGCGCAGCGACAGCAGTGCTTCGGACGCTTCCAGGACGTGACCCGAATCGATCAGGCTTCGAATTCGCTGCAGTTCGTTCCGGCCGTCGCGGCGTGTCCACGGCTTGTCGTCGCCAATGGGTTCGGCGACGCGCATGTCCGAAACATTGACCTCCCTGCCGAACAGCAGTGCCGGATCCGCATGGCTGCCGACGGTCGTACTCGGATCGCCGAAGCGGCCATGCGTGCCCTTCAGCACGGCGAACAGGTCCCAGTTCTCGCAATCGACCCAGCCCCTTTTGACATACAGAACTCCGACGGCAAAGCCCACCATCGCTCCTGTGAGATGCAGCGCTGGAGTGCTCATCGAAAGTCCGTGCAGCAACAGGCTTAGAAAGTCCCAAAACAGATACCACAGCGCGTACCACATGATCGTCACGTCGAACGAGAACACTCGAAACAGCAGCAGCAGAATGACGTGAAATTCGTTCTTCGGAGCCCACACCAGACACAGCGCCATCAGCCCCATGATGGCGGACGATGCGCCGAGTGCTCCCGTGCCGCCGGGGAAGAACATGATGAGCTGAATCAGCGCTGACTGACCGATGCCGATCAGCAGATAGATGCGCAGCATGCCGCGCCAGCCGAGCTTGCCTTCGACGATCAGCCCGAAGCTCCACAGAAAGAACATGTTGCCCAGCAGATGCACCCAGTCCGCGTGGGCGAACATGTTGGTGAGCCATTCGAGCGGATTGATTGTGCCGAAATGCAGAATCCACGAGTGATCGACATCCTCAATTCCGCTGCCCGTCGCGACAAAACACGCGACGTTGGTCAGGATCAGTCCGATCGTGGTGAACGGAAAGTGATAGATCGGTGCGTCGGTACTGAGTGGTATCAACATGCGCGACGCCGTTTAGGATCGTGCGGAAAATAAGTGTCTGACCCCAATTGTGCGAAGCACCCGAAGGGCCGGTTCCCGGCAATTGGGGTCAGACACTTTTTTTCCGCTCATTGCTTAGCGAGCAGCTTCCAGCAGAGCTATCAGGTCGGACAGCTCTTCGATCGTGATCTGTTCGGCAAGGCCTTTGGGCATAATGGAGACATCACTGGGAACCTGTTCCTCGATGTCGGCCGTGTTCAGCGTCACGACCTGGTTGGGGCCGGTGACCAGTTCGACGTGTTGTGACGTTTGATGGCGAATGAGGCCGTTGTGAACCAGCCCGTCTTTGGTGAGGACACTGACCGGCTGATAGCTTTGTTCCAGCCGGGAACTGGGATGCAAAATGGCTTCCAGCAGATCGTAGCGTGTGCGCGTTTGTCCGATGCGGGACAGATCGGGACCGATGCTTGTGCCGACGTAGCCAATCTTATGGCAGGCGCTGCAGGCCGCTTTGCTGCTGCGAAAGACCTGATAGCCGCGCAGCCGGTCACCGGGCTGAAGACGGTCGAGCGTCTCCGTAACGTGCTGGCGCACGTCAGCGGCAGGCTGTTTCAGATGCTCAACAACGCTGACGGCCGACTGCTGCAGTGCAGAGCTGCGGTTTCTGTACAGATTGACAATCTGTGCGTCGGTCAGCGTCCGCGCAGCTCGTATGGTCCTGAGCGAATCCAGCAACTCAGCGTCGAGAGCGTCGATTTCCTGGCTGTTGACCGCTGCGATCGCAACCGGCAACTGCAACGGTGCGATGTGGTCCAGTGCGTCCACCAGACGCTGAGCCTGGCCAACCGTCAGACGCACGCGTTGCAGTGCGGCGGAACCTTCGAGAACCAGCGATTCGCGGTCGGTCTGCAGGAATGCGTCGACGACAACGGCTGACAGCGTTTCGTCGACGCTGGTTCGTTGTGGGAGTGCGGCGAGAAACGAGACGACCGATTCCGGTGAGTCGCCGCGATCCATCGCACGCTTGAGCACGGAGCGGGATAACTGCGAACCGGAATCTGTGTCGGCGGTGTGACCTCGCAGCCACTCCGCAATTTCCACGGCGGTGGATTGATCGGCCGCTGCGAACCATGCGGCCAGCGGAGTCGACCATGCCTCCGGCAAATCCCTGCCGGTGTATCCCCGCAGCAACTTCAGGAGCAGGCTCTGGCGGCTGGCTGTCAGCTCAGGTGCCGCCTTGATCCAGTTGGCCATCAGTGACTGAATCTCCGGCTGTTGCCCCCAGCCCGCAATGATCGCTCGCAGCAGGTCGGCATCGCGTTGTGAGCTTCCGCCTGCTGACCAGGCCGCGTCAATCTGTGCCAGAGTCTGTGCAGCCGGCGGTGATTCCGGTCGTGAACCAAGCACACCAAGCGCGGCAGCACTGAGCGCATCGTTGTCCGACCGCGCGGCAGCAAACAGCATGGCCGACGGCAGAGTTCTCGGGCTTGCCTGATCAAGCACGATCAGCGAGGCTCGCCGCTGCACTGGATCATTGCTTTCAAGGAATTCGCGAACGGCATCCGGCTGGTCGAGTTCCATCATTGCGTACAGCAGCGAGTGTTCCAGAATGCGGTCTTCGCGTGCCGACCCGATCGCCTGCATCAGCGGTGCGACGGATTCGCGGCTTCCGACACGGCCCAGTGCTTCTGCTGCGGCTCGGCGAACCTGCGGCGACAGTTGGGATGTGACAAGCTGCTGCAGAGCCGCTGCAGCCGGCTTGAAGTGATGAATGCTGACCGCGTGAGCCGCGGCGCAGGCGAGTTCCGGCGGAACGGCATCGTCGGCGAGAGCTGTTGTGACGGCTGCCAGAGCTGTCGGCGAACCGATCCGGCACAAGGCCCACAGTGAGTCGGTTCGGTGGTGAACATCGGCGTCCGACGAATTCATGCGTTTGATCAACGCCGGCGTCGCTTCGTCCGCTCGCTGGATCAGTTCGGCGATCGCGGCACGGCGGGCGATCGTACTCACTGAGCTGATGTCGGCGATGAGATCGTCGATCGGGGCATCCGCTGGCGATGGTGATGAAGCCGAAGGAGAACCGCCATGCGGCGCTTGCCGGGTGATCCGGTAGATGCCACCGGCCGCGGTTTTCTGATCCACGTGAGAACTCGGGCAGCACAGGTCGTACCAGCCGCCCGTGTCGATCACGATCAGGCTGCCGTCCGCGTCTTCGATCACTTCCGTCGGGTGGAAATCGATGCGGTCCGCGACCAGCAGATCGCGTGACTCTGCGCGGAAGCCGGCACCGTCCGGGGTCAGCGAATTCAGCGTGACCTTGTGATGATTGAACAGAGCCGCGGCAAGGACGTGTTCGTTCTGCGGAAACACCTGCGACGCGACGCGTTGCGATTCCAGATACGCCAGCCCGGCCGGTGCGGCGGCTCCGAGCTGCGTCATGATCGGCATCAGGTCGCCGGTACGCAGGTGGCCATTGATGACATGATGGTCCTTTCCGTAAACGCCGCCGTACACCGCGTGAGCGATTCCGTCGCGCAGTCCGTCGCTGGGATGCTGCAGAAAAGTGCTGGTGAAAAATCGTTCGCCGGACGGCAGGAACGCCACTTCCACGGGGTTATCCATGCCGCCGGTCATGACGGGTTCCACGGGGCCGCCTTCCAGTCGGCGGCGAAAGATGTGAGCCGCCGAACTACGGAGAGTGATGCCGGTCGGCAGTTCGTGCGTTTGCTCGGCGAATGCTCCCTTTGTCCAGTAGATCCAGCCATCGCGGCCTTCGTACGGCCCGTGCAGGTCATTCGCACAACCGGTGATCGTCTCGGCGTCCAGCCAGACCTCGCGTTGTTCGCAGTAGCCGTCGCCATCCTGATCCGACAGTCGCAGGATCTCGGGCGGCGCGGAAACCAGCAGATCGTTGCCAGCGCATAAGACACCGACCGCAAACGGAAGCTGATCAGCCGCCAGAATCCGTGCATCGAACGTTCCGTCGCCATTCTCGTCTACCAGCCGCACGACTCGATGCAGGCGTTTCTCGTTGTGAGCTTCGATGGGCCGACTGACTCCACCGGACTCGACAACCACCAGCCGCCCCTGCGGATCCCAGTCGGCCAGAACTGGCCATGTGATGAGCGGCTCGCCGGCGATCTTCGTGACGTTGATGCCGTCGGGAACAGTCAGCGTCAGATCGTCAATCTGCACGGCCACCGTCGTCGCTGTGGACGTCTCGGCAAGGCCGGTCGCTATTGCGGATCCCGCTGCTGCGGAATCCGTGATGTCCTGGGCACTGCATGGCGGAACCTGAACCGTCGCCGCGACCATTGCGACACACGCACAAGACAACACTCGACACAAGTCACGGCCGTAGACGGAGCGCTTCCACATGACGAAACCGTTCTGTGAGGACTATGATCCGCGGCGACGGTCGCCGACACGTTTTGGATCTTACCAGAGGCCCGCATGAAATCACCACGACACAGCCTGCGATTGCTCAGTTGCCCGGTGCTGACGCTGTTGCTGTTCACGCCCGCGCTGGCGGACGACACGCGCCCGAACCTGATCGTCATTATGGTTGACGATATGGGATACGCCGGGGTGAGCTGCTTCGGCAATCCGTACTTCGAGACACCGGAGATCGATCGACTGGCGCGAGAAGGGATGCGGCTGACCGACTTCCATTCTTCCGGCACCGTGTGTTCGCCCACGCGAGCCGGATTGCTGACGGGCCGCTATCAGCAGCGCGCGGGGATCGAAGCGGTGATTCATCCTGTTGCCGATCATCCGGAACATCGCAAGGGACTGCAGCCGGCGGAAACGACATTCGCGGAAGTCCTGAGAGACGCCGGATATTCCACGGCTCTGATTGGCAAATGGCATCAGGGCTATCCGGTGAACTCGGCAGACTTTCATCCGCAGAACCACGGCTTCGACGACTTCGTCGGTTATCACAGCGGGAACATCGATTTCGTCAGCCACGTCGGTGACCACAACAGGCACGACTGGTGGCACGGTCGAACCGAAACAATCGAAGACGGATACTCGACACATCTCATCAATCGTTACGCCATCGATTTTGTTCGGCGGCAGGCAAATTCGGGTCGGCCTTTTTGTTTGTATGTGGCGCACGAAGCGATTCACAATCCGGTTCAGGTTCCGGGCGACGGGGTTCGTCGCACCGAGCAGCACTGGGATCGCTGGAACTGGCGCGAAGTTTCCGAAGAAGAACGGATTGCGAAGTATCGCGGCATGACACTGCCCGTTGACGAAGGCATCGGCGAACTGCGCCGCGCGCTGGTTGAGCTGGACATCGCTCAGAACACGTTTGTGCTGTTCTTTTCGGACAATGGCCCGTCCGGCGATTTTCCCAGCGGCAGTCCGGCGCTGCGAGGCGGCAAGGGATCGGTGTATGAAGGCGGACACAAGGTGCCCGCGATCGCCTGGTGGCCGGAACACATCCCGGCCGGCACGGAATCCGCTGAGCCGCTCATCAGCATCGACGTGATGCCGACACTGCTGTCACTTGCGGCGATTGAACTGCCGGCCCCGCGGCTGGACGGAGTCGACTTTTCGCCAGTTGTGCTGCGGAACGAACAGCTTGCGGATCGGCCATTGTTCTGGGCCTCGCTGAGCAACAACGGTTCGCGGGCCGAAGCCATGCGCGACGGTGAATGGAAGCTGGCCGTTCATCACCCTCAGGCACCACCCGGCACGTTTCAGAACGAAACGCTTGAACTTTTCCGTCTGTCGCACGACCCTTCAGAGGAACATAATCTGCTGGACCAGCATCCGGATCGTGCTCAGCGGATGCTGAGTCAGCTCAAGGCGTGGTACGAAGACACGCAGAAAACCGCAACACACCAGCAAGGCGGCTGGGCTGCGAAGTAAGAGGCCTGCACGCGTTTCATGAGTTCACCTGTTTCATGGCGAGGACACTTCGATGACTGACAAAGCCCATTCCACACGTCGTGATTTCCTGTCTGCAACGGCCACCACCGCATTTGCCGCGTCGCTGGCTTCCACAGTTCTGCCGGCGCGTGTGCTGGGGCGCGAACGGAAAACGGCTCCCGGTGAAAAGATCACGCTCGGTGTCATCGGCATCGGACCGCGGTGTACCTATGACCTGAAATCGATGCTGCAGTTTGAAGACATTCGGTGCGTGGCGATCGCCGATGTGCAGCAGTCCCGCCGTGACGCCGGCAAGAAACTGGTCGACGAACATTACGGCAACGCCGATTGCGTGCTGTACCGCGACCTGCGCGAACTGCTGGACCGCGACGATATCGATTCGGTGATTGTGGCAACGGGAGATCGCTGGCACGCGGACGCATCCATTCTGGCTGCCAAAGCAGGAAAAGACGTCTACAGCGAGAAACCGTGCGGCATCACCATCGATGCCTGCCAGCGACTGTCGGCCACGATGCATGACGAGAAGCGCGTCTTCCAGGCGGGAACTCAGCGACGCAGCGTGCCGAATTTCCAGCAGGCGGTCGAGTTCGCTCACACGGGAAAGCTCGGCAAACTCCACACGCTGCACGCGTCGATTTACATGCCGGTGCTGGAAAACACCTGGCTGCCCGCTGAGCCGACGCCGAACCGCGATGTCGTCGACTGGAATCTGTGGCTGGGCCCGGCCGCGTGGCGACCGTTCAATCAGAAGTATGTGGACGGTCGCTGGCGAGGCCAGTGGGATTTCGATTCCGGAGCACGGCTGCATGACTGGGGTGCTCACACGGTCGACCTGTGTCAGTGGGCCAACCAGGCCGACGACAC
>CAZHET010000309.1:7057-8140 GCA_964531585.1 uncultured Planctomycetaceae bacterium
GCGATTTCCTGGATTCTCGGACGCAAGGTCCGGATTGATCCTGCGACGGAAGAATTCGTGAACGATCCGGAAGCCAATATGCTGCGTTCCAGGGCGGTTCGCGACTGGACCGCGTGACAAGCCTGCGCCGCGAGTGGTGCGGCGTTCTGCGGACCGGCGGCTGAGCTGCGGGAAATCTGACGATGGCCGAAGACACTTCAGAACACCGGTCCGGTAAAGTGGCACTGATCACCGGCAGCGGTCGCGCGCGTGTGGGCAACGTCATCGCTCGTCATCTCGCAACAACAGGCTGCTCGATCGCCATTCATTATCACCGTTCGGATGAATTCGCTCGCCGCACCGTGGATGATTTGCGTGTCGCCGGAACCGACTGCGAAGCGTTTCAGGCAAACGTCGCAGACGAAGACGACGTTGCCCGGATGTTTGCCGACGTCAAGCAGCGTTTCGGGCGGCTGGATGTTCTGGTCACAACCGCCTCAGTGTGGAATAAGACGCCACTGCACGACGTGACAGCGGACGACATTCGCCGCAGTTTCGACGTCAACACGCTCGGCACGTTTCTGTGCGCCCGAGCGGCCGGGTTGATGATGGCCGAACAGCCGGAAGGCGGCTTAATCGTCACGATCGGCGACTGGGCCATCGCCCGGCCTGGCGTCGGTTTCGCCGCGTACTATCTGGCGAAGGGCAGCATTCCCACGCTGACTCGCATGATGGCTGTCGAATTGGCCGCATTGAATCCGAAGGTGCGAGTGAACTGCATTCATCCCGGTCCGGTGATGTTCCCGCCCGGTTCGTCGGCCGACGAACGCCTGGCGCTGATCGATGCGACGCTGGTCAAGGACGCCGACTGTCCGGAAATGGTGGCCCTGACCGTGGATTTTCTGACAAACAACACGTTCATCACCGGAGCCTGCATTCCGCTGGAAGGCGGCCGCAGCGTGTTCTCGCCCGGCGACG
The DNA here is from genome assembly GCA_964531585.1 of uncultured Planctomycetaceae bacterium. GTDB lineage: Bacteria > Planctomycetota > Planctomycetia > Planctomycetales > Planctomycetaceae > JAWKUA01. Next base: position 8,015 of record CAZHET010000309.1, read on the forward strand.
CGATCGAGCGTGGCGAGTAGTTTTGCCCGGCGGGCCGGAAACTTCCCGATTTCCGTGTAATCCCCGGCGATATTTCCTGAAGAGTACAGCAGAGACCACAAGAGCGTCGTGTCGTCTGCCGGAGGA
>CAZHET010000310.1:0-665 GCA_964531585.1 uncultured Planctomycetaceae bacterium
CAGATTCAGAGACGACGTCGATGGACACGCCGAAGTGCCAGTGCGGGGGACCGCTGCGGCTCGTCGATGAGAATGGAACCAGCCGCACGGTGCGTTGCACGGACTGCGGGCATTGTTCACTGGTTCTGGGATGGCCGGAAACGAATCCGGTGATCTTCCTGCGGGACTTTCATTTCAAACGCGGAGACGCTGCCGATCAGCGGCCTTTCAGTGATCTGACGATGGCGACGCGGCTGGTGCGGTGCCTTGACGAAGATGCCTGGCCTGCACGGGCGACGGTAACCGACTTCGGCATCGAATCTGACGCTCACCTTGGCGCGCTGCAGCATGCAGCCCGATGTGGCCGGTCGGCCTACGATTTCGACCGTGTCATGGGCGACGGCCCGGCCATCACCCGACTTGTGCGGTCGGTACCAGAGCAGCCGTTCGGTCGGGTTGAGTTCCGGACTCCGTATGACAACATGGTGGATCTCATCGCCGCCGACAAGTAGTTGCACGCCGCTCTGAGTGTACTTGCCAGGAAATTGGCAACGTCGGGCTGATCGCCCGGCCTGCTGACTGTTCCCGCTGAGCGCGCGGGAACACCCCGCCACCGCCACCCATTGGTCGTTCGCAGGCTCACTCCCGCCCCTCCGCTGAGGCCAAACCGCAGAACCCCGACTCTG
>CAZHET010000310.1:675-8136 GCA_964531585.1 uncultured Planctomycetaceae bacterium
ACCCCTGCCCGCCTCCTCCCCCCGCCCCGGCCGCAGCGAACCTTTCACGCTCGTTGCCGCGTTGCGCTCCCGCCGCCGGGAACCTGCTGTTTGATCATTTTGTTTCCCCCTAAGGACCGGCATTCAGAAAACGTGAAACGCCGGTCCTCAGGGGGAAAATTTTTCCAGGGGCCGGTCGAGAAAAGCGGACTCGTTGCAGAGGCGACGGGCGTCAACAATAAGGAAAAACAAAACCATGAATACTTACGACAACAACAACGAACAGATCGGATTGAACTCGGCGGACTTCCTCGGGAACTTCCTCAGGAAAGACGACCTCGACGGAGAAACAACAGTGACTCTGATCGCGGTGCGGGCCGAGCAGATGCCGAATTCGACGCGGAGGAAGCTGGTGGCTCAGTTCGCGGAGTTCGAAAAACCGCTGATCCTGAACTCGACCAACATCAAACGACTGAGTGAGATGTTCCGATCGAGAAACACGGCGGACTGGAGAGGTGCGATCAGACTCTACGTGGACGAGACCATCGAGTACGCCGGCACCCGCGTCGGCGGGATTCGGTTGAAACTGGCGGTTGCGAACGGCGGCGGAACTTCGCCGCAGCACAGTGACGGAGTTGAGATCCTGTAAGAAAGAAACACCACAGGCCGACCGGCTGTCTGCCGGTCGGCCTGGACCGGATCACGACCGACGCACTGGTGGTGTCTGTTTCTGCTATGCCCGACGTGATTTTTTGGGTGACTTGCGCCGGGTTCGTTCCTGGCCATGATTCCGGATTTCGCGCATGAGTTGTTTTCGCAATCGGCCGGGTTCAACGTCGTAACGGCACGATGCCGTGCCGAAGGTGATTTGTCCGTTGGCAATCTGCGCCGGGATCCGCTTTATCGGTGGCAACAATATGCCGGTTCGCGTTCTCAATACGCGAAGCCAGCAACTCGTCGGTTCGCCGGAGCTGCGGCAGCAGATCGTCTTCGATGACGGTCAGCAGGCACGCGACTGATTCGACAACCTGTTCATCAGTGGCTGGCTGCTGATTGCCGCGCAGTCCGTGAGTCCGCTTGTTACGCACCGTGATCGAGTCCCAGAGTCGCTTGTGAGTGGCGGAGGAGAAGGCTTCCTCGCATTCCTGGAGTGCTGTGCGCAGCGGAACGTTCATTCGCCGGCCGTCGACCTCTTCGAAGTAGGCATCCGGGAATAGTTTCGAGATCAGGAATTCCACCAGCGCCGCGAGATCCGGGAGTTGATCGTCCGGATCGGACTTGGCGCGAATCTGGTCCAGCGATTTCTTGCCGGCCTCGAAGCAGCACAACGGTTCCGGCAGTTCCTGGTGATGCCACTTGCGACCGCTGCTGCATCCGCCGCGGCTGTCTCGCACCATCTGCGGCTCCACTCCTGCCAGTTCCCGCAGCAGGTCGAACTGAATCGCGCGAAAGAGATAATTTACCGCCCGATGCAGCTCTCCGTCCTGAGGCTCTCGGGCTGAGGCAGCCAGAGGATGAATCCGTTGATGCCGAACGCTGATGGCGAAGGCCAGATCATTGACCGCCACGTGACGAAACAGGTGACCATGTTCGTGAACGATGTCCGCCAATGGTGTGGCCCCGTCGTCTCCGATGCCCCGATGCGGCAGCAGCGTAAACACAATGAGTTCGAACAGCGCCAGCAGGTCACGAAGCTGATCGTCGAGATCAACCTTCGTATGAATCCGTTCCAGAGATTTCTTACCAGGCTCCAGCGGCACCGTATCGTCTTTCATGGTCATTGTTCGCAGGCAGGCATCGTCCTCGACATACCACGCTGCGATTCATTTCAATTTCGCGGAGCCGTTGCAGGGACGGGCGCTCCGGCTGCGGCAGCCGCCAGCCCGCAATAACCGGCAACCCGTGTCAGGCGATCGTCCTGCTGCTCGACCCAGTCCAGTGTCGCCACTGCAGATTCTTCACCGGCAGTTCGCCGCGCCTGGGCGACCGCATGCATGGCCGGCATTCTCCACCAGGCATCTCGAATTTCCGCGGCATGGACCCAGGCGTCGTTCCAGCGTCCGGAGCGTGCAAGTTGCACGGCCAGAGCAGATCGCGGCCGATCATCGTTGCCGTACCAGACCAGCGAGTCGGAGACGAGGATATTCTCCGCAAGCGTGAATTCCCCGGCCCAGGCATCGGCTTCGGCCAGCAGCAGTCGAGTTTCATCGGCGGCGTTCTGTCGTTCGATGAGACTCAGGGCTGTTCTGCGGAACTGGCGGTACTCGTCATCGTTGCCGGCGCGGGCGGCGAGCAGCGCCAGTTCGCCGTTCGCGCGGGCCAGACGGGATGCATGGGAGTTGTTGGGACGCTCGCCCCGCATGCCTGCCAAAGATTGCCGCAACGCGGCGGCGTCCTCGGACCACGCGGCCGCCAGACAGGCATACCAGAATTTGCCATTGTCGTAGGAATTGATCCGCAGGGCCATGTCCGGAAGCCAGGTATGCACTCCAATGGTCATGCGGGCATGCGCCGCCACGGATTGCAGTCGCAGGAATACGTGTATGCGCCTTTGCAGATCGCCCCTGATGGCCTGCGTGGCGCGGGCAGCGTCCAGGCACGATCGAAATGCGTCGGTCGGACTCTGGCAGCGGGCCTGCAGTTCGGCGAGTCGTGTCAGACACAGGCAGATTTCCGACACGGCCACGTTCTCGGCCCGCTCGTCACGAACAGAACCCCGCGACCGATACAGCGGATATCCGACGTAATAATCGACGCCGCTGGTGGCTGCGGAACCGGGCCGCTTTCGCCAGACATCGTCCCAGGCGTCATGACAGGCCGCGCGGCATTGTTCACACGAAGACAGAAACCCGATGTCGTCGCCCAGCAGATGTCGGGTCGTTGCCATCCACAGCCAGGCGTAGGCACGCTGGACAGGATCTTCGATCTTCGAAACCGTCTGTTCGGCAGCCAGCATCAGCAGTCGAGCATTGTCCGGATCGGGTTGCAGAGCTGCAGGTCACTCATCCTGGCCCCTTGATTCCGGCCAGCCCAGGTGAGCTGCGCGGGCCATACCGGAGTAAGCGGCGGCTTGCAGTGACGGCAGCGGGAGTTCGTCAATCCAGTCGATGACTGCCGCTGGTCCGTCGCCCGCCAGGCCGTGCTGCACGGCAAACGCAGCCGCGGAAGCCGCTCCTCGAATGTCACCATGTCGTCGGACAAGTTCGCCGATTTGCGCCGTTCGCACATGCTCCGGTGAAGTGGCCAGCACACTGAACAGAACGCGGCTTCGCAGTTGCGGGTCGGCCAGATTGCGGGCACTCACGACGGACCGCGGCCACTCACCGTGCTCCACGTCGGCCATCGCCAATGAATGGCGTGCGACGGGAATGGCTGAGTCCACGCTGCTGCTCGCGGAGGCCATCTGGATTTCCGCGAGCAGTGCGGCCTTCAGAAACTGTGATTCGTCCCCGTGCCGTCCGGCGGCGGTCGCGGCGTGAGCGTAGCAGATCGCGTTGGCCGGGAACGAACGGCTGTCACCGTCTTTCGGCACCTGTGCGCAGATGCTCAGAATCTCGCGGGCCGTCCCCGTTCGGGAGAGTGCCCGGCAGTGATGAATAAGACCCAGATACTTGCCGTACAACTTGTGCCCCTTCGCGGAACTCTTCGCGAGTTCCAGCAATGAGCCGAACTGCGCGGCATCGCCGAGTTGCTGAGCCAGGCCGGCGAGATCAGCGTAGTACTCGGCACGGCGAACAGGGCCGGTGACCTGTCCACACAGCTCGGCCGTCTGCCGGATCTTCGAACGCAGGTCGGTCGCGGCAGTCGTGTCAATCTGCGATTCAATGAGATCGATGGACGTCTCAATTGCGCGTTCGACGCTCGTCATGCGACCCACGGCATCCCAGGCAAGTTTCCGTTCGTCGTCCCTCCCCGCCGAATCGCCCATCAGTTCATGAGTGGCGGCCAGCGCCAGATGCATTTCGGCGAAGCCGGGATCATCCGGGGCGGCCGCTTCGACCTGCTGTCGTGCGAGTTCCAGCCACGCGGCAGCCTCCCAGTTCCGCAGTGCGTCGTCGATCGCGGCCGACTGCTGATCGGAAGCATTCTTGAGAAACACCATTCGCAGTTGATCGAGCGCCTGATCGGGCGGCTGGGTTTGCAGCGTTTCCACCAGTTGCTGCCAGCGCAGGTCGGAAACAGCGGTCTGCAGCAGGCTGGTTGCTTCTTCGTAGCCCGCGATCGACGCACGGGGATCGCGGGACTCCGCGGCCAGCCCGACCAGATTTTCGACCCGCAGCCGGTCGTTGATGCTGAGCTCTTCCCACTGCTCCGAGGGAATTTGGTTCCGCTGAAATTCGTAGCGGAATCCGGCTTCTTCAACTTTCGCTTGCAGCCTGCGGACTTCTTCCGACGTGGCCGCATCCGTTAGTGGGGCCGCCGGTTGCGGTCCTTCGGCCAGTGCCGCTTCCTGCAGTTGCCGGACTTCGTACTCAATCTGAACCAGCAGCTCACCGGCCGGCGATTCATTCAGGGAACCCGGCTGCATCACAGCCGCATGCTTTTCCAACAACTCACGCACGACATCCAGGCGCTGCCGCAGCTCTGTGACCCGCGCAGCTGTGTCCGGCAGCGACTTCAGAACGCTCGATACCTTCTCTACCCGCTCCCGCCACTCCGTCGAGTCGACGGACGGTGCCGGGCCGTTCAGCAGTTCGAACACACCGGGCACGGAATCCGCCGACGGAGAAACGTCGTCCGGTGACGGCGGCGACGGTTCCGTCAGCATCTCGTCGACGGAGTACCACAAACCGGCGGCGAAAATCAGTCCGACACCAATCAGGAACAGTGTCTGACGCTGATGTCTGCGGCGATGATGGCGACGGGCCTGATCCGGATCTGCGGACATTTCGGAGTTGGCAATCCCGGTTCTAAGGTGTCACGGCGGTTTCGCGGCGGGAAGATGGTGATCCGGCCGACCACGGCCTGGTGAGCAGACGTCGGCGCATGTCGGCCCCCTGTGTGGAGCGCAGGCCATCCACCGCTTCTTGCAGAGACACGGCGGACGTCGTCACCGTGGGCGCGTCATCGATCAGTCGCCCAAGCTGAGCCTGATGCGAGTGAAGTGCTTCCAGTGCAGAATGAACTTCCCCGTGCAGACGTTCGGCCGCAACGGAAAATTCGTCTGTGGGCGGCGTCGCCGGAGTCAGCCGTTCCGCTGCAGCCGACAGGACGTCTAACTGCTGACTCAGACTGTCCGCCTCGTGACCAGTGGGACGCGGTAATTCCAACAGTGCCGCGTAGCGTTCCACCAACCTCGGGGCCGACGCCAGCCGTGAACCATCCGCGTTTGTCAACAGAGCGGTGGTCGTGTCGTGCCAGTCACGAAGGGCCTGTTGCAGTTGCTGCAGATCAGAGCGAGTGCGGCTGAGCTGGCCGTTCACGACAATCAGTCGCGACTTCCCGAGCGCGATTTCGACATCCCTTGCATAGTCGGCAGAGTTCGCCGGCGAACTCACGGGAGTCTCTTCCTGAGCCGTTTCAAACTGCCAGTCCGCGACTTCCTCCGGAGCCTGCTCCGGCCCCGGCCCCGGCGCACCGACCTCCGCTTCGTGATCAGGTCCCAGTTGCCAGAAGCCGAACGCCAGGATCGCCACACCCACCACTCCCAGCGCAATCTGCGACGCCAGAAACGTCGGAAATCGCTGGCGGGCGTTTTCCGCCGGCTGCGAACCGGCTACGTTCGAATTGGGGGCAGTGTCTGACAAGGCGGTCACTCGCAGGCTGTTCAGCCACGGATCATTCGGGAGAACTGCCGGTGTGCCGATGCTGCACCAATCCAGCCAAACACAACACTGATCGCAAACACCCTGAGAGAGCTATACAGCACGCTGTACACCAGGAGCGGCGGCGCGAACATCAGCAGCCCGAGGCCCAGCGATCCCGTGATCACCGTCAGCAGGTCAGACTCCTCACGAGCTTCGAGGAGCTTGTGAAGACTCAAAGCGGCGGCGGCGATCGCGCAGACATTTACCAGCATGGCGACCAGCGGCAGCAGCGGATGCATGCGACTGATGAGCATGATCACCAGCGCCAGCAGCGACAGTCCCAGAGCCAGAGTGCGGGCGGTGTGTGCTTCAGAGGCTGACTGTTTACGGAATTCCCTGTGCTGCTCCTCACCACGTCGTTGTTCTTCGTGTTTGATTTCCCGGTCACTCCAGCTGGCGAGCACATAATCTCCGAAGACAATCGCCGGACAGCTTAGCCACGACTGAATGACAGTTCGTCTCTCCTGAATGACAACCGGTTCACCGACTTCCCGCTCGGAAGAAAGTTCCTGCTCGACCTGACGTTCGAGAATCAGGTCGCCTTCGAGCACGCGAACGTCGGGACTCAGCCAGTCCGGCAGCGCATTCAGCAAGCCGGAGTACTCGCGGGGAATGACCGCCTTCACTCGATCCGGCGACAGCAGAGCGGCGTTCATCACATGATGCTCATACCGGCCATGCAGATCACGGCGATGAACCTCCGTCAGTTCCAGATCCTGTCCGTGATACACGAGGTGCCGGTCCCCCAACAGGCAACGCCGTTAAGAGTTTTTCCCCCGGAAAACACGCTCGTTTAACCCGTGGCCGAAAGGCCAGGCCGTCACGGCTTGCACCAACCTGGCCTCTCGGCCACGGGTTAAACGAAAATAAACTCTTAACGGCGTTGCCAACAGGGGATGCAGTGTGACGGACCTGCGACTCGTCGTTGCTCCTGTCCCCTTCTGTTCCTGAATAATCACACGACGATAGAAGTGAAACTCGCAGGTGGTCTCGGAGGTCATTCGCAGCCGACCGACAACTCGCTGCTCTTCGAGTTGCTCGATCGTTTTCACAACATCGGATGCCAGTGCGTCGCAGCGATCGCGGAGTTCCTTGCGGGCCACATCAAGCTGCAGCTCCGCAGGCAGCGCCAGAAAGTCGGCATCGAATCCTGATGGCTTTGGTAATGGCACCTCGATTCCCGCGAGCATTCGCCGCAGCACGCTCTGCACCGCCTTGGCGCGGGCCTCTTCGCTGACATTGCCGGTCCAGCGGTGCTGAATGCCGGCCGCACAGACGGCTTCGACCAGAGTCCCAAGCTGTTCATACCAGCCGTTGAGTCGGTTCAGGCTCGCCACCGCGGACTTCACCAGTTGCTCGGAACTGTCGAACCCGGACTCCCCGGCGATTCGCAGGAAGGGCAACTGCGATCGAAAGTGCGTCGACAGCGCGGTTCATAGTTCCTCGCGGTCAGGAACCGTGCATTTTGGCAGTTCGAGTTCCGGAACCGACGCCGCTCCGGAAGGGACGTCCGTCTGTCGACCGCTGAGTGTCCTTGAACGGACGCGGGAGGAAGTACTCTTGGAGGTGACCATGATTGAGCTGCCTTTGAGAAAGAGGTCGCGACAGGGTCTACGGGCTTCAGGGTGCCAGCTTGTTCGCCTCGACGAGCACTTCTCCATACTTGATCAGGTAC
>CAZHET010000311.1:0-8047 GCA_964531585.1 uncultured Planctomycetaceae bacterium
TTTCCGCAACCGGCGGGAGCACAGCAGCTCGGATTGCATCCGTTGCCGCAACCGTTACCGCATGCGTTGCCGCAGCCGGCAGGAGCACAGCAGCTTACCGGAGCACAGCAGCTATCGCAGCATGGTGGCTTAATGTCAGAACACTTGCGCTGGTACGTGTACACATTGGTGTTGCACGGACGAGCAATCGTTGGTTTACAGCAGGCTGGCTGACAGTCTTCAGCACAGCCGCAGCTCTTGCAGCCGCCATGACCGAACATTCCGGCATCCACGGACGCCGTCAGTCCGCACAGTGCGACCGCGGCACTGAACATCCTGATCCATTTCATTGTGGTGTGTCTCCTTCCCAAGGAATCGTTCCTTCAACTGCTGACTGGTCACAAGCCGCGTTCGCAGTGTTGCCTTCGTTGCAAAGGCGTTCCCTCGACCTGCTGCGGGACTTGACTGACCGAACGGGGTCGTTGTCACTCAGAATCGTGCGAACCGGCAACCAGGCACACGCAGTTAATTGCGATTGTCGTTGACCTGTTGAATCCGTCCGCTGCCGTCACGTGGCAGCATCTCGGGTGCAAGTTCGAGGGCTGCTCGAACTATCGTCGCAGCAAAATCAGACCCTTGAACCTGTCAACATGTTTGTCCGGCAATTGCTGGCGCCGCTTCTGCGGGATCGAGGTCCGGTTACGAAATCTGCAGTGTCTGAAGACGACCGGACCGTCACCTTCGAGGGCGAAACAGGTCGTTTCGCGACCGGTCAGGCAACCTGCGCGCGACTCTCCGTCGGCAAGGGATTCTCCCTGCTGTGTCGAACAGACCCGGTAGCGATTTCTCACTGCGCAACGGCTGTTGCGAACAGGGCGCGCGTAGCGAATGGCCGCTTATTCCAGTCGTAGTAGCTGCCGCGGTGCCAGTCCCTCACGGAACGTCGAAAGCCGCGCAAACGTGGTTCAGCCAGGTGAAATTCCATTCACAACGGATCGCAGTTCACCCGTCGAACTGTTCCGATTGTCGCGGTTCTGCGGCTGCGCCGGCGGGTCGTCAACCAGCATCATGACGCCTTCTTCAAGGCGTCGAATGCGATCTTCCAGTGCCTGTAGATGGCGGCGTTCCACATCCCCGCGAGACAGGCGTTCCACCATCAGATCATCGTTAATCAGCATCCGCTGGAAGAACAGATTCAGCACGGTACACAAATACCGGCGGCCCATCTCCCGCAGCTTCAGGTTTGACGATCCCCACGTGCGGCCATACCAGCGAATGGGAATCTGGGCCACATTGTACCGGCGAATCAAGGCGCTTAGCGACAGCTCCAGAGTGATGTTGAAATGACTGGACCAGAACGGGCCGCACTCCCGAATCACCGAGGTGCGGTATGCCTTGAACGCGTTTGTCAGGTCGTTGAAGCGCGTGCGGAACAGCAACCGCACTGCATGATTGACAATGCGGTTCACAAAAAGTTTAACGCGCGGATAGTTCTCGACGACGCTGCCCTTCACGAAGCGCGAGCCGAACACGCAGTCATAGCCTTCCTGAATCTTCCGGTAGTAGGCAACGACGTCGCGAGGGTCATCAGACAGGTCTGCCATGCAGATGACGACCACGTCGCCTGTGACGCAGTCCAGGCCTGTGCGGATGGCTCGCCCGAAGCCGCCCGGCGACGTCCGATTCGTCAGCCGCACGCGACCGTCGTGGTCCATCCGCTCACGCACACGACGTTCCGTGCCGTCCGTGCTGTTGTCGTTGACGACGATCAGTTCACAGGAAATTCCGTGCTGCCTGCCGACGACGTCAAGCAGTTCGTCCAGACACCGGCCGATGTTCTGTTCTTCGTTGTAAGCAGGAATGACAACCGAAAGTTTCATCGGGGAGAATGTCCATCAGAAGTTGCTGGCGCTGCATCGCGGGCGCATGGCTCATGTCACCAGCGCACGCAGCTGTGTTTCGTTTTCGCGGACCCAGCGGTGAATATCCGCCACGATCTGTTCCGCGTTTCGTTCGGGCCGCCAGTGGAATGTCTGCCGAGCGCGGCTTGCGTCGGTCAGGAAGATTCGCAGATCGACGTTGCTGGTAGCGGGCTGCGAATCAACGGTGACGCTGCGTTCCGTCACGGTTGTGCAGATTTCGGTGAGTTCCCGGAGTGATACGGAAACATCTTCACCTCCGCCGACGTTGAACACCTGACCATTCCAGCCGGCAGATGCGTTTGTCTGGGCGATCACCAGCCGGTACAGGTCGTCGATATGCAGCACGTCGCGAACCTGCCGGCCGCTACCCTGGTAACCGATGTATTTCAATGGTTGCCCGAAATGGTGCCGCAGGACCCACAGCGCGACGACGCCCTGATCGACCTTTCCCATCTGCCACGGACCGGTCAGGACTCCGCAGCGGTTGATCAGAACGGGCATTCCGGCGGATGCGGCGTATTCCTGTGCGATCAGTTCACTGGCCAGCTTGCTGGCTCCGTAGTACGACCGTGCCCCGGTGAGCGGGAAGTCTTCGGTGATTCCCGTTGACGTGACTCCGGCGAGGATCTCGCCGTCGACGATGGCAGAGTTCTTCCAGCGAAAGCGGGTCTCGGTTTCTTCAAACGGAATCGCATTGATAGCGGCGATCGGATACACGCGGCTGGTGCTGAGAAACAGAAAAGCGGCATCGTGCCGGCGAGCGGCCTCCAGGCAGTTGATCGTTCCATTCAGGTTGACATCAAACACGCCGCGCGGCGAACCGGTCAGGCCGGCCTGAACCGATGGCTCCGCCGCACAGTCAATCAGCAGGTCGAACTTGCCCGCTGAGTCGATGTCGTCGGTGCAGCGCGTGTCGCCGTGAACGAATTCAATGCCGGCACTCTTCAGACGCGGCAGATTGAATTCACTGCCACGGCGCTTGAGATTGTCGAGCACACAGACGCGTACGTTCGAGAAATCCCGCCGCAGACTTAATGCCAGACTGCTGCCGACGAACCCCGCTCCGCCGGTAATCAGGATGTTTCGGAAATGCATGAGCTTGGTTCTCCGCGCGGGTTACGCCCGCAGTTCCAGTGTGCGACGGAATTTCGATTCGGTCGGCACAGGTCGACGGCATCACATTCCCGCCTTACGAAGACGCGCAGGATGGCGCATCTGACAGAGTCGTTTCTAAACCGCACCGATCAGTTGCTGACACGTCAACTGCCGGTCCGCGGTTTCGCAGATCTCCGTCAGGATGTCTTCGATTCCGTATTCCTGAGTCCAGTTCGGATAATCCGACTGGAACCGACGCGTGTCGGAGATGTACCAGATGTGATCGCCGGCTCGGGCTTCCTCTGAGTAGCCAACGTTCATCCTGCGTCCGACCAGTCGTTCGCAGATGGATATCGCTTCCATCATCGAACAGTTGCTGAACCGGCCGCCGCCGGCGTTGTAGACGGCTCCTGGCTTTGGGTTCTGGTGGTATTCCCAGAACATTCGGACGAGGTCCAGCGAATGAATGTTGTCCCGCACCTGCTTCGCTCTGTATCCGTAGACGGTGTACCGATCGCCGGTGATGCAGCACTTTGCCAGGTACGACAGAAAGCCGTGCAGCCGGGTTCCGGAATGGCCGGGGCCGGTCAGACAGCCGCCGCGAAAGCAAACGGTGTTCAGTCCGAAGTAGCGGCCGTATTCCTGGACCAGCGAGTCTGCTGCCAGCTTCGAAGCACCGAACAGCGAATGCTTCGTCTGGTCGACGGACATGGTCTCGTCGATCCCGTGCTGCGCAAACGGATGCGACGGATTAAGTTCGTAACGCGTATCGAGTTCCACCAGCGGCAGACTATTAGGATTGTCGCCGTAGACTTTGTTCGTTGATGTGAAGATGAACGAAGCGTTCGGGCAGTACCTGCGAGTCAGTTCCAGCAGCACCAGCGTTCCGTTGGCATTGACGGAGAAGTCCACGAACGGAGCACTGGCGGCCCAGTCGTGCGAAGGCTGCGCGGCAGTGTGGATGACGATGTCGATGTCCGAACCAAATTCCGCGAACAGGGGTTCCATGCGGTCGTGATGTCGGATGTCGATGGTTTCATGACAGTAGCCGGGGATGGTGTTTTCGAGTTCCCGGCGGCTCCAGCTTGTCGACGCGTCGTCGCCGAAGAACTCGCGACGCATGTCGTTGTCGACGCCGATCACGCCCCGATAACCCTGAGCGCTGAGAAAGCGCACGGATTCTGCTCCGATCAGCCCGGCTGACCCAGTCACAATTGCGATCTTTGACATCCGTCCGGTTCCCGGCAAGCTCGTATGAAGTTTCGAGCAACGCGGCGCGAACGCTGTGACCGACGCGCCGTCGTTGCGGCTGCCGCATATCGAAGTGCCTGCTGCCGGGCAACGCTAGGTCGCGGACTGGAACGCGGCAAATCGAAAGTGATGCCGGTACGTTCGGAAATCACAACAGCTTTGCGCAATCGACGTGACCGTCAAAACCGGCGAGCTGGTTCACCGTCCTGCCCTGAAACAGAACCTCGGCGCTGCTCCGGCGGGGCCACCTGGGACAACGGGCTCACCGGGGCCGACGCGGCCACCGCGGCCGCTTCACCGGGGGCCGCGGCGTTCTGTTCGCCGTCACCTGCGCGCTCGAAGAGTGCCAGCGGAAACGGTCCGCGAAAGTGATAGATCTCCCGCAACCGCCAGCCCGGCACCGGCTTTGACAGCAGCCAGTCCCGCTTGAACAAATGCGAATACACCCACACGCGGCGGACGGCAGGAGCGACACTTTCCAGTCGCAACCCGTCGTCGTACAGCGCATGGCGTCGCGTCGGCGGACCGGACACCACGAGCTTGTCAGGGTCGGCGTATCGGCGAAACCACAACCGGTCGAAGTGATTCGCGTCGTCCCACATGTCGATTCCCTGCGCAACAAATGCGTCTGCATTCTGCCAGCGTTCGGTCATTGTCGAGCAAACGGCGTCGTAGTCTGTTCCGACGTTCTGCGGCGATGCTGCAATGCCCATGACCGCAAGGCAGCACGTCAGCGCCGCGGCGACGCGTGCGGGCTTCAGGCCCGCAAACGTCATTGTCAGCAGGACGATCACCGGCTGATGCAGCCACGACCCGGCAACGGCATACCTCGGCCAGAATGCCTTTTGTGAAACGACAGAATGCAACTGAGCGATCGGCAGTCCTGCGAGCAGAACCGCAATTGCCACACCGCCGAACAGCAGTGCATCTGATTCGTCTCGCGCGCCGCGGACTTTGCCATGCCTTGTGCATTGCTTCAGCACCACACGACCGGTGAACACCGCAGCAGCCGCGTAAAACACAGCGAAAGTCGGCCACGGCGATCCGAAACCGGCAAACGTCAGTTCATTGAAAACCATGGAGGAGGCGGCGAAGAAATATGACCGGAAGTCGGCGATTCGCATGATCGAATAGTTGCCTTCCAGCGTCATGTAGTACAACGCAACGGGTACAACGGGCAGCGTCAGCGCGGCGGTTACCAGGTTGAGACGCAGCCAGCGGCGCAGTGTTGTGCGACGATGCCACAGCAAAGCCAGCCAGATTAACTGGTCCGCCAGCAGCACGTGAATTCCAAAGAAGTGAGTCCACGGCAGCGCGACTCCCGTACAGACCAGCATCAGCGTGTTGGATTGAGTTTCGCGTTCAATCCAACGCAGCCACGCCCGACAATGCAGACTGGCGAAGAGCATCAGCGGCGCGTACGGCAGGCACTGAAATCCCAGCTCGACGAATACCGGATTCAGCGCCATGGCAGGCAGCAGCATGGACTGGCAGGAGCGATCGGCGATCAGCCGCCGCAGAATGCCACTCCACACAAAGACGCAGCCGACGGAACACAGCACGGATGGCAGGCGAAGCAGCCAGTCTGGTGATCCGGAATCGGCGAATGCACCAACCACGAGCCGCAGTAGTGGTGGGTGAGATGATCCCGGCGCGCACAACCCGGCGAGCGATCCGAGATCGATCGCGTGGACAAACAGCAGCTCATCACACAGCAGCCCTGTCGTCGTGGCTCGCAGCATGAGCAGCAGGAAGGCTGCCATCGCCGTCGCAAGCGTTGCGCGATGAGCGCGCAGAAACGTGGTGCCGCCACACTGCAACAGCGCAGTGCATGAAGACATCGAAACGGTCTGCGGTTCGTTGCTGTCGGGGGCAACCCGCTGAGTGCTGCTGTCCATGAGCCGCGCGAGCCGGGGGAGGCGACGTTGTCGATGCGCGCGTCGCGACCCTGTGGAAGGGACCTGGCGACAAACGGCAGAACCGTGTCTGCTCGTTCAGGCTAGCTTTTCATTCCTGGCGACGGGCGAGTCGCCGGAAAAGTCGCGGCAGTCCGCGGTCACCGAATGTCATGAATTCCGGCTGGATCGGTTATCCGGGCACCAAGCTGAGGCGGCCGTGTCGACGAAGTCATGTCGCGGTGATTGGCCGTCAGCCCTTCTTAATGCAGTCGATCGCCATGTAAGCAGTCATAGCTCCGGCGATCAGAAAGACGATGTCGAGAACCATCTGGCCACCGAACGGTACGCCAAGAATCATGTCTGCGATACAGGCCAGAGCAATCAGCGCGACAATGGCCAGCGAGGCGAAAACGACGTTCTGAGAGATTCCTGACATTCATAACACTCCGGCTGACGATTCCGCAGACCAACTGAGCCGAGAAGCAACCTCGCGCCCGACGTTTCGCCGACGCAGTTCGTTGACGTTTCGAGACTTCGACCCGGCCAGTATAGAGCAGTCCGGAACGTCGATGCCAGCAGGATTCAATCGCCCGGCGTCAATGGCATTCGATTGAGAACGGACATGCCCGGTCGTAACGACCACGGAAGCCTGTTCGGCATACAGGACCGCGAATCAGCGTTTCATGAGCGGTGTGCTGATGGATGTCACGGGCGCGGCAATCGGGATGGGGAGCCACTGCCGCGTTGGGCACCCGCTGGCTCACGCGGCTCGCCAGGAGCCTAGCCCTCCCGAGCGTTGCCCTCCCGAGCGTCGATCGTGCGTAGGCCTCATCGCTTCACGACTGACAGATCATTACTGGTACAGATCGCGGTCCCAGCTCACTTCTGGAACTTCCGCCGGCGGCTCGCTGCCCGCTTCATTGTCTTCGTACGGGGCTGTCTCCGGCGTTTTCGCATCGGGAATGTTGGTTTCCGGTTCGTGCGCCGGGTATTCCAGCATCGGCACCGTCGCACGGGAATCCAGCTCGATGGATCCTGCCGGGCCGGGGGACACGAATTCGGGCGGTTCCGTGTGCAGGTGCGGATTCGGCGTTCCGTGCGTGCGTTCTGCCGCGCGAACCTGAGCGTCGCAGTAGGCTTCGGCGTCCCACTGACCTTCTGCCAGAACAATGCCGTTGTGATCCAGCAGTGTTCCCTTGGCCAGGTGCAGATCGACGATGGCCTTGTTGTAATTGACGAGCTGCTGGTAGTACGCGTTCTCGGCAGCCGCCACGCTCGCCTGAGCTCGCAGGACGAGGTCCAGTGTCAGGGTGCCGACCTCGCGTTCGGTTTCCAGCAGTTCGACCCGGCGTGCGGCCGCCTTCAGGCGGTTCAGATTCGACTGCGCCGCCGTGTAGGAAGCGGTGACATCCTGAATCGTCGTGGCCACATCATGTGCGATGTTCCGTTCCTGAGATGCCAGCACGGCACTTGCTTTCGCCACCTGAAGTTCAAAATTGCGCACCTGGCTGCGCGTCAAGCGATATCCCAGCGGCACAGAGAACTCAAATCCCACGCCCCATGTTCCGAGGCCGTCTCCTGTGAGCGAACCGTAGCCGCTGGAGATGGGGCGCCCCGTGGCCGAAACAGCGCCGGTGTTGCCGAGCAGGCGGTCACCGAACCCGTTGACCGCATAGCCCGTGACAAGGTCGAGCCGCGGTCGGACCAGGCTGCGTGCGGCCTGCAACTGCAGCTGCAGACTCTTGATGCTCCATTTCTGGCGGCGCAGTTCGGTTCGATAAGTGAGTGCTTCCGTCAGTGACATTTGCCAATCCGGAACCAGCTCGGCAATCGACGGTTCATCAACGGGAACCAGCACCGTACCGTCGTTCATCGGCATCCCGGCCAGACGCCGCAGTTCGG
>CAZHET010000312.1:0-8026 GCA_964531585.1 uncultured Planctomycetaceae bacterium
CGCGCAGGCGGGAATCCAGATCGCGGCACTGGATTCCCGCCTGCGCGGGAATGACCGATAACTCCAGTTTCAAGCCTTGACAAGGCACTAGTCCACGGCCTTGCGTGACCGGACTTCCAACTGGTCCCGATGGCGGAAGACTTCCTTAAGCTGGTCGCGTGAGTACATTCTCACCACGGTGCCCTTGTAACGAATCCGGCCACTGTCATCGCGGTCAATGTGCTGGCTGATTTCCGGGATGGCTCGATCGGCGTAAAGTGCCGCAAAAGTCTCGGGATCGACGCCCCGTCCTTCTTCCAGATCGCGGATGACATCGACACCGCCGACGGACAGAGCGAAGTAGTTCAGCCCCTCGGACGCCGGGTCGTACAGGTCTTCGGCCCGCATCATGTCCGCCAGGTCATTGGTCGACCGATACGCTTTTTTGTAGGTGATCAGTGTATCTTCGGAAATCGCGGCGACCCCGCTTTGCGGTGGCTGAGCAGCAGCACTTAGCAACTGCGGCTGGCCCGTCTGTGCGAGGCCGAACAGATAGCCGCTGCCGAACAGACCTGCCGCAGCAAGTATCATCGCACTTTGTCGCATCATTGCACCTCGTAGTTCCGGCAAGAGTGGCCGTCAGGAAATCGCGGGTCAATCTGAACAACCGACCGGCCGAAACACGTTCCGGCACAGCGCACAGTGGTGCATTTTTAGATTCAGGAGCAGGGAACCGCAACAGCCTGTTCCGCAATATGACCGCAGCAATGTGTTTTGCCTGCGGGCGAACGTGCTATTCGACAGCACAAGTTACCGACAGGCCGCGACGACGTTTAAGGATCGTGCGGAAAATAAGTGTCTGACCCCAATTGTGCGAAGCACCCGAAGGGCCGGTTCCCGGCAATTGGGGTCTGACACTTTTTTTCCGCATTGCTAAGCGGCCTTCCGCGACGCCGCGTCCGCCCGGCTGGCATTCGTTTGACGGCGAAACTGAAGGCTGTCGGCAGCCGCCGGCTTGTTTGCCGGGCCGAAACGAAAGCTCAGTGCCGCGATCGCACCGCAAACGGCAAGGGCCAGGAAGCATCCCATCACGGCCAGTTGATCGTCAGAGAAGAGAGATGACAAATCCATAGCTTTTGTTCCGTCAATTGCACAAAGGGAGCTGTGCTGCACCTGAAGCGGTGACCGCGTTTGCACCACAGGCTCCCCAGGCACGAAATTGCTCCAGAGGCTTCGCAGGGCGTGTCGGCCGAACACAACATTCGGCAGATCCTGCATGAATACGATTTCGGAATTTGACCGGGTGCTGCTTCAATCTGCTTCCGGTGATGTGGAAATTGAGCGCAGCAGGCCGTCATGGGGGCAGCGTCTACCTCCTTCAAAAACTGTCCCGACTGCGTCGTGAAGGCACCGGTGGCAAAGTTTTCCGGCACCTGTGGATCACAGCAGTTCGTAGGCACCGGCCGCGGCTCGGCTGGTGCCTCATCCGGCCTGTTCAACCGACTCACCAGTTCCGGCTGTGCCGACAATTCCGGCTGTTCCGAATACTCGGTCTCTGCAGGATGAGCGTCAAAGGACAGCGTGAATCGATCCTGCAGAACAAACGTACCGGAACTGATGAACCGCAAATGTCGATCCTGATGGGCAGCCGGCTGTGCTTGCGCGCTGGTCAGCGGCGTCGTCGCCGCAGGGCGCCATGCGTTCTGTGAAGGATGGCGGTTCCCGCTCAGTAAGTGCACAAATCGACAACGCATTCAGACTCACAACAGGTGCTTCATGTCGAAGATGGTTTTCTTTGGCGACGACGCTGTCCGTGCCATTTCGGGCGATCGCCGTGTCATCAGGCTGATGCTGACGTGCTGCCTCGCCAGTGCGCTTGTGTGTTGCGGTTGTTCTGACCAGCGTAAACAGGCTGAGTCGCTTGTTCGCACTGCAGCTGAGCAGCAGAAGAGCGGTCAGCACACCGACGCATTGCGGACGGCCGAGAGAATTCTGGCTCTCGACCCGCAGTCCGTCGAAGCCTTCTATCTGCGCGGCACGAGCCAGGCAGCACTCGGAAATTCTGATGCCGCCGTCTCAGAACTGACTCGTGCGACGCGACTGCGGCCGGACTGGCCGGAAGCATGGTGGGCTCTTGCCAACGCCTGCCGATCCGGTGGTCAGAATCGCGAGGCGCTGGAAGCATTCACGGTCGCCATTCGACTGAAGCCGGAAATGCACGAAGCAGTTTTCGATCGGGCGTGTCTGCTGAAGACATTGAATCGCACTGCCGAAGCCATTGCCGACTTCACACAGGTGATTGACGCGCAGCCTGACCATGCGGCAGCACGCAACCATCGCGGGCAGTTGCTGCTGGCTTCCGGCCAGAGTGCCGACGCAGTGCAGGATTTCAGCGAGTTCATTCAACTGGACGGTGATCAGTCGTCGGGATGGAAGAATCGCGGCCTGGCCTATCTGCAGCTTCAGGATGCTGAACGAGCTCTGGCGGACCTGACTGTGGCCTGCCGGCTCAGTCCAGATGATTCACTGGCGTGGTTCGGCCGGGGACAGGCGCTGCACCGGCTGAATCGTCGGCAAGAAGCGTTCGACCAGCTTTCCCGGGCGGCTCACCTTGATCCGCACGATGCACGGTGCCGGCTGGAGCTGGCCGAGGTCGCCATGCAACTGGGCCGCAATGCTGATGCGCTGGCGGCACTGGACGCGGCAATCGAACGACACCCCGAAAACATCGATGCTCTGTTGCTGCGAGCACAGGCTCATGCTGCAAACCACGACTCGCAGCATCGTCTGGCTGACCTGGACGAAGTCCTGAAACTCGACTTCATCAACGCGGATGCACTGTTCGGAAAAGCAACGCTGCTGGCGGAGCAGGGCCAGTTTGAACGCGCTCTGGTTATCTGCGACCGGCTGCTGTCCATCAACCCGGACCGTACAGACGCCATTCGTCAGCGCGCAGATCTGCTGACGAGCCTGGGCCGTTCCGATGAAGCGCTTGCCAGTTACACACGTCTCGTGTCGACGGGACAACATCGTGCGGCTGCGCTGCAGCAGCGAGCGCAGATTCACGCCGGCTCACAACGCTGGAGCGAAGCGGTCGCTGATCTGACTGAGATTCTTAACGGCCGTCCTGATGACATCGCAGCCCTGCGAGCCCGAGCCACCGCGTATGCGCAGTCGGATCGGCTGATGCTGGCGATTGCCGACTGGACCGGTGTTCTGCGGCAGCAACCCGGCGATGAACAGGCGCTGCAGAATCGATCCGATGCGTTTCTGGCAATGGGCGAACCGGACGCAGCACTGCAGGACCTGCTTGCACTGACGAAAGTGGCCGGTGATTCGCCCGCGACGACCTTACGTCTCGTTCAGCTTCAACTCGAAATCGGTCGCGAAGACGAGGCATTGCAGGTTCTCAACAGTTCTCTGCAACGACCCGACGCAGACGCTGTGCTGTATCGTTTGCGAGCGGAAGTGCTGGCCTCAAAGGGAGACGCGCCGGCGGCAATTCACGATCTCAACGTTTTCCTGAGTCGCCATCCGGACAACGTGGAAGCGCTGACGATGCGCGGACGGCTGCGGTCAGAACAGGGAACTTCCCGCGACAGCGTAAAGGATTTCAACCGGGCCATGCGATTTGCCGGCGAAACTACAGAGCTGCTGGAACTGCGAGGAATCGCGCTTGCCGATCTTGGCGATCTGAATGGAGCCGCTGATGATCTGACGCGCGTGCTCGACCTGCAGGGCAACCGCCTGTCGGCACGGCTGGCGCGAGCCGCGGTGCTGGAACAACTCGACCGGCACGACGAAGCGATGACCGATGTCGAATTCGTCCTCTCGCGGCAACCGGAGCAGCCCGAGGCGCTGCTGATCCGTGCCAGCTGCCTGTTTGAGGCTGGAGAATTTGTGCCGACATTGCAGGACTACGAATCCGTGGAAGCGATTTCGCCGGGAACAATCGACGCCGATGATTCCCTGAGGTGGCGTCGCGCCATCTGCCTCGCAGAAACGGGCAGGCCGGATGCAGCTTTGCGTGACCTTGATGTCCTCATCGAAAACGACGGCAGCAACGCAGACGCTCGAATGCGCCGAGCGGAGATTCAGGAGCAACAGGGAAACTTCCGGATCGCCCGCCAGGACCTGGCCGCCGTTCTGCAGCAGCGTCCGGACGACTGTGATTTGTGGATTCGACTGGGGACTTTGCTGCACCGTGACGGTCAGTTCGCCGAAGCTGCGGAGAAGTTCTCGAAAGGCCTGCTGCTGAACGCAGGATCGTCGGACATCTACTATCGCCGCGGGCTGGCGTATCACCAGCTTAGTGAAACACAGCAGGCGCTGAGGGATCTGAATGCAGCTTTGGCGATTGATGATCAGCAGGCTGACTACTGGTACGTGCGGGGAAACATTCACGCCCGGCAGGATTCGACTGACGCTGCACTGCAGGATTACACGCGTGCGGTGGAACTGGATTCCAATCACGGAGCCGCTCTTTACAACCGCGGCAATCTGCTGTTCGCGAAGCAGCGCTATGAGGAGGCGATTCGCAACTGGGACGAAGCGATCCGCATTCATCCGGCACTGTTCCGCGCCCTGAATAACCGGGCTGCGGCCTACACGGAACTTGGTGACCTGGCAGCCGCGGTGCGTGATTACGAACGCGCCATCGAGCTGAATCCGGCGTTCGCCAAGGGCTACGACAACCTCGCGTGGCTGCTGGCGACGACTTCGGACAAGCAGTTTCGCGATCCACCGAAGGCCGTGTTTCTGGCAAAGCAGGCCTGCGAACTCACGGGCAACCGCAACTGGTCGCATTTAAGCACGCTGGCCGCCTGTTATGCCGAAGCCGGAGACTTTTCATCCGCGCGGCACTGGGCGGAAACGGCCTCGCAGCTGGCTCCCGATGACCAGCAGGACGAACTGAGCGGAGTGATCCGGATCTACGAATCGCGGCTGAATGAATCCCGCACGACCTCAGCGGCGGAAGCTGTTCGCCAGTAATCGCGACGCAGAAAGCGACGGGACGCACGGAGCGAACCTGTTGTGCAGCGGGCAACCTACCGGCGATCGATGCTGCTGGTGCTGCGGCTTGTTGCCCCTGCCACCGATCCCGGCATTCGCACAACTTTCATTCTGCGGAAGTGAACGACCGATCCTTCACTCTGAATGGCAATACTGCCCTCAGACGGATTGCACCCCGCAACTTCGCCGACCTTCTTGTCGTTCACGGTGACCGCGACAATACCACCGGTGCTTGTGATGATGCATCGGTTCCAGGTATTCGTCGCTTCCGCAAGACCGGATGCGTCGCTGGTGTTCTGGCTGGTTGCGTCGCCGCTGGGAAAGACACTTCCGGCCTTCGGGTTATGCAACTGCACCTGAATCGACGTCGGCCACAGTCGGCGGTCGTCCTGGGTAAACACCAGGATTCCGCTGTTGCCGTTGGGATCCTCCGGATACTTCCACTCAAACGACAGCGTGAAGTCGGAATACTGCTCAACCGTATACAGAAATCCCTGCGGATCCCCCGTACAGACCAGTTCCGGCTCGGTGGCAACTTCCGGCAGAACCAACTTCCAGACTTCGTCCAGTGGAACATTTGGTCGCGAACTGTAGTGCTTCCAGATGTCGCGAAAGCTTTCTTCATTCAGCAGCGAGCGTTCCTCGTCCGCGACACCGTCAGGCGAAACGGAGTCCGCAGCAACCGGTGGAATTCTCGCTTCCGGCTGCGGATCACTCGGCAACGTTGAACCGCCGTTTTGCTCCTGTCCGGACGCATCCTGACACAGCAGCCCCGCCAGCGCCGCGCTGCACGTCAGCAGGGCAAAAATTCGCAACCCCATTGCATTCCGTCCCGGCAGTCTGTCTCGACTGCCGCAGATCGCGTGTTCGCGGCGCTTACGACGGCGGGTCGGTGGAGATTCAGCCATGCAAAATCGCCCGTGGGTGAGCGGAAATTTTCCGAAATAAAGCGCGTGCGCAGTTTTTCCGAACGAAACCTGCACGTCGCCGCGGCATGCAACCGCCAGTCTAAAATTCGCTGCAGCAACAGGCAACAATGCGACGCGTCCCGCGAGTCATCAACGGAGCGTTGCTCCCTGTCGCCTGTCCAGAACCTGTCAACATACCAATGTCCGTCACAGCCCAGCATGGCGCAAATCCAATCGCAAGTCGAATCACTTCGGCAGCTTTCGCTGCGCCACGACGGGGTTCTCAGGATTTTCGCAGTCGCCCCGCGCACGGCACCGTTTAGCATGGACGTGCAGCTGGAATCTGTGTTAACTTCATGTCGATCAGTTTCAACAGTCTGCGCTCAGCGATCCTGCCGAAACGCAGCACCACTTTCTTCACAGTTCGGCACGGAGGCCGCAATGGGGTTGAAGCACTCAGAAGGCACCCCTGGACGTACTTCCAGGACAGATGATGTCGGTACTCGCAGCCAGATTCGCTGGCTGATTCGTCGCGATATGGATGAGGTGCTGAAGATCGAACGCGGCAGCTTTGAGTTCCCGTGGACCGAAGACGAATTTCTGTTCTGCCTGCGACAGCGCAACTGCATTGGCACGGTCGCGGAACTCGATCATGAAATCGTCGGATTCATGATCTACGAACTGCATCAGTCGTACCTGCGAATTCTGAACTTCGCCGTCTGCCCGACTCACCGCAGACAGGGCGTCGGCCATCAGATGGTTCAGCGCCTGGTCGACAAACTGTCGCAGCAGCGCCGCCGTGAAATCGTGCTGGAAGTGCGGGAAACGAATCTGGCCGCTCAGCTCTTCTTCAGCAACTGCGGCTTCCGGGCTCTGTCTGTGCTGCGCAATCACTACGACGATACTCTGGAAGATGCGTACTACATGCGCTACTGCCTGAAGTCGAGTGCCGCCGAAGCGTTCGCTCCGCACAATCGCCTGAAGAATTACGACGCTGCCTGATCCGGAGCCCCGCGGAACGTGGAAGTGCCGCTTTCCGAGTTCGTTACCGTGTACAGCACCACCGGTTCTCCTGACGAGGCGCATTCGATCGCGAAGGCTCTCGTTCAGGAGAAGCTTGCGGCCTGTGTCAATATCGTGCCGGCGATTCAGTCGATCTACGAATGGCAGGGCGAATGCCGCCAGGATGCGGAGTCTGCACTGATCATGAAGACGCGCTCGGCACGGTTCGACGCACTGGTGGGGCGCCTGAAGCAACTGCACAGTTACGATTGCCCGTGCATCACGGCGATGCCGATCGTCGGCGTGTCTGAGGACTACGCCGCATGGCTTCGCGAACAGACCAGCCCCTGACCCGATGCCCGCGCGAATGCTCGCATGAACTACCGCGACATCAATCGCCGCGCATGGAATCACCTCGCCGACAGCGGCAGCCTGTTTGCCAAAGTCGCCACCGATGAACAATGCCGCGAGCCTCTGAAGGTGCTCGACGGTCGCGGCTGGCTGCCGGACTCCGTCGCCGGGCTGAACGTCCTGTGCCTGGCATCCGGAGGCGGCTGGCAATCCATTCTTTATGCCGTTGCCGGAGCCACCGTGACGGTGGTTGACCTCAGTGATTCCATGCTGCAGCTCGACGAACGCGAAGCTCGCCGGCGAGGACTTCATGTCAGTTGCCTGAACGCTTCGATGGACGATCTTTCCGCCTTGAACGACGCGAAGTTCGACATCGTGCACCAGCCGGTCAGTACGTGCTACGTCCCGGACGTTACCGCCGTCTACCGCGAAGTCGCGCGAGTCATCCGCGACGGTGGAATCTACATCAGCCAGCACAAGCAACCGACCAGCCTGCAGATCAGCCACCGGACCGAACGTCATCAGTTCGTTATCGGTGTTGAGTACTATCACAGCGGCCCGTTGCCCGCTCAGCGAGACACGTCGTACCGCGAATCGGGCACGACCGAGTACCTGCATCGCTGGGAGAGTCTTGTTGGCAGCCTGTGTGCCTGCGGCTTTGTTCTGGAAGACCTCCGCGAACCGGTCCGGGCTGATCCGAAAGCAGACGTCACTCATTACGGCTATCGCGGCCGCTTCGTTCCGCCATACGTCCGACTGAAGGCCCGCCGTCT
>CAZHET010000313.1:0-7981 GCA_964531585.1 uncultured Planctomycetaceae bacterium
AGGGCCGGTTCCCGGCAATTGGGGTCAGACACTTTTTTTCCGCTCATTGCTAACGCGTTCCGGCGAATCCACGAATTCGTTCCAGGACGGGTTGCAGGAACGCCTCACCAAACCCAGCCTGGCTGCCGGACGAATGCAACATCCTGTTGAATTATTGACTTGCAGGGGTGACTGTCCAGCTGTTGTTCCAGTCTGCCGGTTTTAGCGTCCGGCATGCCGAACCGTGGTAGTGGGAAACTGCGGAACGACGCGGCCCCACCACATCGCGTGCGCGGTCCAGAGCTGAAGGCGTGGCAGCGTCATCCAGAGACCGCCTTCTTGTCTTTCACCAGGCCTGTCAGGATGAGAGCCACCGCGATCGCGGCCAGTCCGAGCCAGAGAAGCCGGCTCGCGCCGGGGTCCGGCAATGAAATTTCCGTTCTGGCGTTCGGCAGGAATATGCTCGACGCAAGGGGATACACCAAACCGCCGACCATACCGCCGAGCAATCCACCTACTGAGCATGCCGCAAAAAACGGTGGCCGAACGCCTGGCAACATGATCGCAAGTCCGACTCCTGCGCCAACACCCAACCCCAGCAGCCCCAGTGTGACCGCCTGCACGATAATCGTCTTTGTTAGCGGATCTTCAGGCAGCGATGCAGAGTCACTCAGTGTGCTGCCAAGAATTCCGCCACCAGTGGCTGCAGCGACAGCAACGAGTGCGGCCAGCAGCGATCCCCAGACGGCGCGCCCCACCTGACCACGGAACACCGCTTCGGCGGTCGTGAGAAAAATCGCCAGAACACCGGCCAGCAGTGCGATGGCGAACGTTGCGTTCTTCCCTGCCGTCGCGACCGATGCTGCCAGCAGTTCCTTTTGCTGCTCCTCCGGGGCATTGCCGCTCAGTTCACGCAGATGCTCCGGCAGTTCGAACACCGGCAAAACCGCGCCCAGCACCGCCCAGACGGCGCAGGCAGCAATCCCCGCCAGGGGCAACGCGAGAATTGGCGACAGCGTCAGCGACTTCGCTGCTGTCGCAGGTGATGCCGACACTCCGTCAGCACCAGTCTCCGCTACGCCTGCTTCGGCGGCAACAGCGCTGCCTGGATCATCAATTGGCATCTTCTTTGGCATGTTTCTACCATCCTCCGGACAATCAGAAGAAATCAGATCACAGAACGACTACGCCAGGTCTGGCGGATTACACGCGCTTCCTATCCGACGGTGCGCAGGCTCATGTCACGATCGCTGTCAGGGTGGCCTGCTGAGCAGTCGCCGATTTTACCACCGACCAGACATGAAACAAGCGACTGGCAGCCGACTTCGATTGGGTCCGGCGGCGACAAGCTGAGTGACGATGGCCTGCCGGACGCAGCTTGTGTCTCACGAGAATTGAGTGCCGCAATCATGCAGCACCATTGCAGTGGCACTCAGCCCGTCGCAGACGTGGTCTACTTCCAGGACAATTCAGGCGCTTACCCGCCCGATTCGTTCCTGGGAGAGCGGGGCAGCATGCCCATGTCGGCTGGCCGCACGGAATCCGCGACGCAAACCACAGCCGGGGGATGCTACACATGTCTGGGATCCAGGACATCCTGCAATGCATCGGAAAGAATATTGAACGCCAGAACCAGAATCAGCATGAAGACGGTGGCGGTGCCGATCTGCCAGAAGAATCCGTTTATCACTTCGTATCCTGAATTGCTGATCATAATTCCCCAGCTGGGGACGTTCTTAACACCGAGACCCAGAAAGCTGAGAATCACTTCGGACTTGATCGCACCGATGAACAACAGCGAGAAATTGATCAGCATCAGATAGGCGACATTCGGCAGCACGTGTCGGAACAAAATTCGCGCACCGCTGAAACCCATGACGGTTGCTGCCTGAATGTATTCCAGTTCACGGATCTTCAGCGTTTCCCCGCGGATGACCCGGCACGGACCAATCCAGAATGTGGCAATAAAAGCCACATAGACCGGAAATAATGTGTCGCCGATCATGCGCCCTGCCATCCATTCGCCAAAGCGGTCGCTCGTCCATCGGTTTAAAGCGTCATCAATGGCCGTGCCGGAGAATACATGAGCCAGCAGGATCAGCAGCACGAGATTCGGAATGGATGCGAGAGTTGTAAACAGCCAGGTCACAATGCCATCCACCCAGCCGCCCCATAGCCCGGCAGCCATGCCAAGCACGGTGCCGATGAGGACCGATATCAGCCCCGTGATGGTGCCAACTGTCACTGCAACCTGTATTGCATAGACCGCGCGAAAGAAGATAGACCGGCCCTGGCGGTCAGTTCCCAGCACCAGTGCGGCCGACTGGTAAAAGTGCTCCGAGGGACTCAAAGGCTGATACAAGGCATCGATCTGCTGTTCAAGCCTGTCAATGGCAGAGAGCAGTTCCGGCCGGGAACTCAGTTCGCTTCCGAGCTGTTGATCGAGCAGGTCCAGTTCGCGGAAATACTCTGTCGTGCGATCAGAAAACGCGGCGACCGACAGGTCTTTCGGCAATCGACATCCCACGGGTTCCAGATCCTGCAGTGCCTTTTCCGGATCAGGTTTTCGGAGTGCATTGTCAATATGCTGGACCCACCATTCAGCCTTCATTAATCTGTCTTCGGCGGACGTCTGCCGGAAGAATCCGGATCGATGCATCGGCCCAAAGCGCCGCGTGGCAGCATCGTCATCAATTGGCCAGCCGAACAGCAGTACAATCCCCACCGCAAAGTAGCAAAGGATTACGAACAGTGAAACGACGGCAAGGCGGTGCCGGAGAAACCTGCGAACGATGCGTTTGAGACCGGACAGTTGCGTCATGCCAGCCTCACTCGCGGATCGACCAAAGCGTAAAGCACATCAGTCAGCAGGTTGCTGGCGATGTACATTGCCGCAAAAACGGCGGTAAACGCCTGAATCACGGGGAAATCGTTATGCTCGACGGCCAGAATAAGCCGCAGTCCCATTCCGGGAATTCCGAAATAGGTCTCCAGCAGAAAGCTGCCGGTGATTAGAAACGGCAGTGTAATAACCACGCGTGTAATAATGGGAATCAGTGCATTCTTCAGCATATGGACGAACATCATCCGGAAACGACTGACGCCCTTGGCAACCGCCGTCGTGATGTAGTCGCGGCCGGTTTCTTCGACCATTACGGCCCGATAGAAGCGAGTATCGTAGCCCATCGCCACGACGACGTTGATCATAACCGGCAGCAGACAATACCGGGGCCAGATCCGAAACAGGTACTCGCCGGTGGTTGTGTCATCGCTGACATTGTAACCGTGGATCGCAAACAGTTCCTTCCCCAGTATCCGTCTGACTTCGAAGGCACCAAAGTACTGTCCGAGGATCACGTAAACCAGAAAGCTGATACTCATCCCGCACACCGCCAGCACCATCAGCGAACGATCGGGCCAGCGGCCGCGATACCAGGCGGAGACGATTGCGATACAGATGGACAGCAGCGTGGTGATCACCAGAGCGGGCAGCGTAATTGCCAGGCTCGGGCCGACGGCGTCGCTCAGCAGTTCCCCGACTTCGAAGCCGGGGTAATCCCAGCTTTCCTGTCGAAATGACAAAGTAAAGATCTGCGCCACGAAGGATACATACTGCTGAGAAAAAGGCCGGTCCAGTCCCATCGCACTGCGTTTTTGTTCGATCTCTTCCTGGCTGGCGTTCTTGCCAAGATACTGGTAGACGGGATCATTGACCCGCAGCGCCAGCATGACCAGCAGAATGATGCTCAGGTAGACCGGAATATTGTAAAGAACTCTGCGGGTGACATAGGCCCACATCGGCGTCGCTTTCGGGAATGCTGCAGCAAGAGACCAGGAGGCTGTTCAGCGCGGGTCAGCGCAGTGATTCATCCACATCCAGATACTTGTACCAGTTGTCAAAGACTTCCACCGGTTTCATATTTTTCAGATGGCGGCGAACGACGTAGAACCGTGTTCTTGCCATGGAACCGGCGTATGGACAGTCTTCCAGAACCATATCCCGCATTTGTTCGCAGATCTGCGTGCGTTCGGGAGAGGGAGACATTGAAAGAATCTGTTCGTACAGGCGGTCGTATTCCGCGCGCTTGTAGTTGTAGTTGTTGCTCCCCGGTGCCTCATACGGACCGTAAAACAGAGCAAGATTGTTCTCCGCGTCCGGATAGTCGGAGCCCCAGGCGAACGAAAAGAACGGCGCCTGCTTGCGGTCGACTGTCTGCATCAGCGTTGAAAAATCGACCAGATGGGACCGAATGCGGATGTTGACACGGGCCAGCTGCTTTTTCAGCATCTCGGTCTGTTCCGGAAAATTCTGGCCTCGTCCGCTGTAAAAATCGATGACAGGCAGGCCCTTGCCGTCGGGAAAACCGGCGAATGCGAGCAGCTCGCGTGCCCGGTCGAGATCAGGTCCGCGGTAGGAAATGTCTGCCGTCCCGTTTTCGGGATGCCCGGCCATGCCCGGAGGAATCGGGCCGTCGTAGACCTCATTCAGGCCGTTGTAGAACGCCTGGTTGACCTCATCCCAGTTTTGCGCGAGGCAGATTGCCTGTCGCAGAGCTTTCTTTTCGGGCGTATAGCCTCCCAGCAGTTCATCTTCCATGTTGAAGCCCTTGAAGATGAAGTCGAGCAGTTTGACCTTATGGCCCGTGATCCCCTGTTCCTGCATCTGTCGGCGAAGTTCTCCGGTGCGGGGATTGAAGGCTTCCGGGTAATTTTCCGCAGGCACCTGATAATAGTCCAGGCCACCACTGCGAAAGACCAGCCAGCCGGGCTGATCCTGAACGTAGAAAACCACGTGGATTTCATCCAGAATTGGCAGTCTCTGTCCGGTGGCCTGGGTCAGGCCGGCCGCGACATCGTCGGGCATGTGCTCGGACGGATAGAAGCAGGCGTGGTAATTCAGGTTGCGGCGATACGTGACACTCACGCCGACTTTCCAGTCGCCGTCGTGCATCAGATACGGACCGGTTCCTACCGGATGCCGGACAAATTTCCGACCGTGGAATTCCACGGCTTCTCTGGGGACGATCGCCGTCTGAAACATCGCCAGAGTCCACAGGAAGCGGCTCACCGGTTTCGTCAGTTCCACTTCAAAGCGGTGGTCGTCGATGATTCTCATGCCGGCGACAGGAGCGTCATAGTCAAAAACTTCGGCCGCGTTTTGTGCGGCGCGATACTCGTCAAAGCCCAGGATCGTCTTTTCCATCAGCCACCAGGACTTGGACTCCGTGTCTTCGTCGGCGATGCGTTTCCACGAATAAAAGACGTCCGAAGAAACAAGTTCGCGGCCCTTGCCACCGGGGAAGCAGGAGTCGTCATGAAAGCGGACTCCCTTCTTCAGACGAAAGCGATAGGTGATGCTGTCGTCGGTCTGCGGCATCTCCGCCAGCAGCAGCGGCTCCAGTTCGAACGGCCGGACCAGGTACTTGTACTGCAGCAGCGGTTCGTAGACCTGACTGATGCATTGGTTTTCGTAGACCGTGGAACCGCGAACCGGATCGAAGGTCTTCGGGCCGTCGGACCGCAGCGGAAACCGACCGACCTTCAGCGTGCCGGACTTCCGCCGTCTGTGATACTCGTCAAGGAATGCCGCTTGATCCTGGTCGGTCCACGTTCGTTCCGGCAACTCCGCGTTTGTGCCGGGCGTCGTGATCGCGGCGTCCGCTGCGAGGGCTGCGTCATTCGCCGGTACTCCTGCGACAGCCAGCAGGCTGCAGGCAGCCACGATGGCGGCGCACCACAACGGCAGAGCGGTCTGGCGAAGAATTTCGCTGGAACAATTCATGAATCGCCCTGGAATTGCGGGAACGATCAGGCGGTTGCAGTCGACCCGGAAGTTATGCGTTTGGCAGTGCGGCGTGCAAGCGTGGCATCGTCCCGTCGTTTGACCGAGTTGCGCGGGTCCGACATTATGCAACCGGCGGCGGCATCCGACAGGTTGCGGCCTGACTCTTTTCATCGAAGCCGGAGTCCGACTATGAGCTGCAGAACCCGATTCCTGATCGTTGTCACTTCGCTGGTGCTGGCGGCATCGAATCTCGCTGTCCGGGCCGCGGAACGGCCAAACATCCTGCTGATCTACACGGACGATCATTCCTATCGCACGATCGGTTGCTATCCGCAGGCGCACGAGTTTGCCCACACGCCTCACATCGACGAACTGGCCGAACAGGGCATTCGGTTTGAGTACGCCTACATCGGCACGTGGTGCATGCCTTCTCGAGCGACTCTGCTGACCGGCCACCATCAGTACGGTGTGAAGTCGATGAAAATGACCGGGACGTATCCGGGCAGCGAATACGACCCGCAGGCATGTCCGTTCTGGCCGAAGGTGTTCCGGGACAACGGTTATACCACCTGCCAGATCGGGAAATGGCACACGGGAGTCGACACGGGCGCAAATCGCGACTGGGATCATCAGATCGTCTGGAACCGGCCACGATACCCGGAAAACTCCGGAAACTATTTCTACGATCAGCTGATCGAAACCAACGGTGGTCCGCCGGTTCTGACGAAGGGGTACAGTACGGACAACTACACCAACTGGGCCGAAGACTTCATCCGCGGCGAGAACCGTGATGCCGAAAAGCCGTGGTATCTGTGGGTCTGTTACGGTGCCGTTCACGGCCCGTTTACTCCGGCACACCGGCATCGCGACGAGTATCCCGGCCTGACGGTTGAGGTTCCGGAAGACATCTACCCGCCGCGCCTCGGCAAGCCGGCGTACATGCAGGAGATGAACAGGTGGGGACCGGATGCTGACGGTGTCCCGGAAATGAAAGGGGCTTTCGGCGGGCTGACCGTGGAAGGTACCCGTTGCATCCACGGCAACACGCTGCATGACTGGGTACGGCAGTATCACCAGGGAGTCAAGGCTCTGGACGAAAGCGTCGGGCGTCTTGTCGCATCGTTGAAGGAATCCGGGCAGTATGACAACACGCTGATTGTCTTCACCTCGGATCAGGGTTTCGCCTGGGGGCAGCACGGATTCGTTAACAAGCTGGCTCCGTATGACGCGACGATCCGGTCGCCGCTGATTGTCAGCATGCCGGCAAAACTGCCGACCGGAGAGGTTGTGGCTCACCCGGTGGCCGGTGTCGATCTGGTGCCGACGTTCTTCAGTTTTGCAGGAATCGATCTACCGTGGAAAATGCACGGACACGACCTGACGCCGCTGCTGCAGGATCCATCGTCAGTCTGGGACCATCCGGCACTGACATCATTCACGGCGCGAGTCTACGGGGATGACACCAATCGGCTGCCGGACGATGTCACGAAAACGAACATCGACACTGTCCCGTGGTATTTCATGCTGCGCCAGGGCAGGTACAAGTACATTCGGTATGTTGTCGACGGTGAGACTGAAGAACTGTACGACCTGCAGGCTGATCCGGACGAGCTAACGAACCTGGCAACCGAATCAGCGATGAAGCAGCAGTTGCTTAGGCTGCGGGAAGCCACGCTGGCGGAACTGGAACGCACAGACGCCGGTATTCTTCCCAATCTTCCGGCTGTGGCAGAACGATAGCACGGGCATGTTGGCAGGCAGCAGATTCCCGTTCGGCAACCCCGTCAGTGAATTTCGACATCCTCAGTCCGCGCTTCGTGCAGAGTAAAGAGTGCGATCCGCCGGGCGCTTTGAAGCGGTCAATCGGCGGGTTTTGCAGTCTCAGAATGCTTCACGGTGCGGCCAATTGCAGCCACTCAGCGGATTCGCAGACAAAATTCTCCCGTGAACGTGTCAACTGCGGCAAGTGAACTTTGTGCGGCTCGTCCCCGTCGAAATTGCGGAACCTGCGGCAGAGAATCCCGATCATGAACGAAGACCAGTCCACTGGCATGCGAATTCGAACACAGCGTCGCCGCGGCTTCACACTGGTAGAAATGGTGCTGGTTGTCGGAATCGTGGCCATTCTGCTGTCGCTGCTGCTGCCGGCGCTGCGGACGACTCGCGATGCGGCTCGCAGAGTCCAGTGCCGCAACAATCTGATGCAGCTTGGTATCG
>CAZHET010000314.1:0-7979 GCA_964531585.1 uncultured Planctomycetaceae bacterium
GTTCCACCTCAGGGCGGAAACTCACTCCGCAATTCGCGTCAGCCTCCGGTATGGCTTTCCTACATACACGAACGTCCAGCGGACATTTGTCATCAGGGAGTTCCCGAAGGCGCAGAATGTGTGCCATAAGTCCTTACTGAAAAACACTTTATGAATCCAGTTGCGGCAACGGAAGTCCGCCGTCGACCACGCTGCGATGCTGAAAGAACCGCGATCGTGTATCGTTGCCGCGGTGTTCCCGAGCGAATTGGCACTGCGTTTGCCTTGGCCGAATGTCAGTGATTTTCCCTCGACCGCTTCGCCCTAAAAGTAACACAGGTCTCAATGATGGAGTTTGAAAAGCCGGTCACTCTGACCACACGCCAGCAGGAAATCTATGACTTCCTGAGAGAGAAGATCCTGAACCGCGGCTACGGTCCGACGGTTCGTGAAATTGGTGCGCACTTCGACATTCGTTCGCCGAACGGAGTGATGTGCCACCTGAAAGCACTGGAACGCAAGGGGCTGATTATCCGCGAATCGAACATGTCGCGGGCCATCCAGCTTGCTGACAATTCTCAGCAGAAGACCGTGTTGCCGCTGCTGGGAACGGGAGTCTCGGGTGCTCCATGGCAGCCTGCCGATGCCGAACACGTGATCGAATTCGGTGCGCTGTTTCAGGCGGGCAACCGAGTCTGCATCCGGATTGCAGGCAGCGCATTCGTCGCGCTGGGAATCTTCGACGGCGACCATTTGATCGTCGCCAAAGGAGTTGTCGGTCACCCCGGCAGTCTGCACGCCGGACTTGATGACCGCAACTGCCTGCTGTTGTCACAAACGGGCAAGGACGGCAGTTCGCACCTGCCTGCACTTGCGGGAGCCTATCCGGCGAAATTGAAGCAGTTGCTCGGTGTGATCGTGGGTGTCGTTCGATATTTCGCTGCGGACGCCAACGACAGAAACGGTTCGCATTTCCACCCACGTGCGGACGGTGCGAATCCTGCTGCTCCGCAGGCGTCACCTGATGAGTGACTTCGCAGCACGTTGCGAAACATCAGTGATGCTGCGAGGCAGCGTGTGCGACATCACACCTGGTCAGCCGTGGGCTTGCGGATTGTGTGTCGGTTGCTGAGTGACAACCAATGCCGGACACTACGCGGCGCTGTCGAACAATGTCGCTCGGCACGTTGCAGATTTCGCTGCGAACCACTGACACAAGAGTGCTGTTCATCGCATGAAAGATCCTCGAGTTTCCCGGCTGGCGGACACACTGCTGGACCACAGTTGCCGACTGGAGGCAGGGCAGGTTGTTCTGATTGAGGCTTTTGACCTGCCCGACCCCGCGCTGGTTTGTCGTCTGGTGGAAGGAGCCTACCAGCGCGGGGCATCGCCTCTGGTGACCTGGAAGAACAATGCGGTGCTGCGAAGTCTGTACCGCGGGGCAACGGCAGAGGCCATGTCACTGGCCGGTGATCTGGAAGCAGCGGCGATGGAAAAAGCCGACGCGTACATCGGAATTCGCGGCACGGCAAACTCGACCGAATTCGCCGACGTTCCCGCAGACCGGATGGATCTGTTCTCCAAACACTGGTGGCAGCCGGTGCATATCAAGATTCGAGTGCCCGAAACTCGCTGGGTCGTCCTGCGCTATCCGACGCCGTCGATGGCTCAGTCGGCAAATTCCAGCACAGAGCAGTTCGAAGACTTCTACTTCGATGTCTGCACGGCCGACTATGCGAAAATGGCCGACGACCTGAAACCGCTCGTCGCGCGGATGGAAGCTGCCGATCAGGTCCGAATCACGGCCCCCGGCACAGACCTGACGTTTTCCATCAAAGACATTCCCGTGGTCCCGTGTGCCGGAGAGTGCAACATCCCGGACGGCGAATGCTTCACCGCGCCGGTGAAGGACAGCATCAACGGCACGATCCGGTTTAACACGAAGTCGCGTTATCAGGGCATCGTCTTCGACGGCATCGAGTTCGAACTCCGCGACGGCCGTATCGAAAAGGCGAGGTGTCAGAATGAACCCGAACGTCTGAATCACATTCTCGATTCCGATGCAGGAGCCCGGTACGTTGGGGAATGGTCATTCGGCACAAATAACCGCATTCTGCATCCGATGCTGGATACTTTGTTCGATGAGAAGATCGGCGGTTCGTTCCATTTCACTCCGGGTAACGCCTACGACGAAGCCGACAACGGCAACCGCAGCATGGTTCACTGGGACCTGGTGCTGATTCAGCGCCCGGACTACGGCGGGGGCGACATCTGGTTCGACGGCGAACTGCTCCGCAAAGACGGCCGCTTCATCCCCGAAGATCTGACACCCCTGAACGCCGGCCTGCCCGAGTAAGCCGGCATGCTGGCTTGCCTGTGCGCAGTGAGTTCCGACAGACACGTGAACGCGACCGGTTTACGTCGCGTGGCGAATAAGCACACTGTACGACGGGACTCCGATCCCGTCGCCGCAATTCGACGGGATCGGAGTCCCGTCACGCCAATTCGACGGGATCGGAGTCCCGTCGTACGAAGTCGTGAATGATCCGGGCGAATGCGGTGACGCAACGCGGTGCGATGCGGAAACTCACGTCGTTCGGTCCGCTGTACAACACGCCATGCAACACGCCCTGTGGCTAAAGCGGTCGTGAACGCGTATTCTGCCGGACCAGCAGCAGAACGCATTTTTCAGCAGGCCGGTGGTGTTGTGGCGGAATTCGAAGACACGCAGATTCAGGGTGATGACGAACTGGAAGGTTCTCGTCGTCTCAGCATGGAAGGCAACGTTCCGCCCGCTCAGATCGAAGGCTATTCCGTCATGCGGCGGCTGGGCACCGGAGCCTATGGGACAGTCTGGCTGGCTCGTGAGGATCACACCGGCCGGATGGTGGCGATCAAGTATTATCCTCACCGCCGGGGCCTGAACTGGGCGCTGTTGAATCGCGAAGTCGAAAAGCTGGCGACGCTGTACGCGTCACGAAACATCGTCCGGCTGCTGGACGTCGGCTGGAATGCGGAGCCACCGTACTACGTGATGGAGTTCGTCGAAAACGGTTCGCTGGGAGCCTACCTTGCGGGCGGACCATTGCACGTCGACGAATCCATTCGCATTGCTCGTCAGGTCTGCGACGCACTGGTGGAAGCTCACGGAGCCGGTGTGCTGCACTGCGACCTGAAGCCTGACAACGTGCTGCTGGATGCTCAGTTTCACGTGCGGCTGTGTGACTTCGGGCAGTCGCGTATGTCGCATGAACGCAGCCCCGCGCTGGGGACGCTGTACTACATGGCTCCTGAGCAGGCGGATTTGAACGCAGTCCCGGATGCTCGCTGGGACGTGTACGCTGTCGGAGCGTTGCTGTACAACATGCTGACCGGCGAACCGCCGTATCGTGTGCCCGAAGTTCAGCGGCAGCTGGAAGGTGCTGCGTCGCTGCTGGAACGCCTGGAGCTGTATCAGCAGATCATCCGGAATGCTCCGCCGCCGCAGCTCCACCAGAAAATCAGAGGCGTCGACAACCGGCTGGCCGGTCTGATCGACCGCTGCCTGGCCGTTGATCCTGCCGCGCGGCTGCCGAATGCTCAGGCAATTATCGACGAACTGGATGCGCGCGAACGCCACCGCGCAAGGCGTCCGCTGCTGCTGCTGGGAGTGCTCGGGCCGATTCTGCTGATGGCCGCGATGGTTCCAATCTTCGTCAACGCTCTGCAGAACAATCTGGAGACGATGGCCGCCGGACTGGTCGAACGCGCTCTGGAAAGCGACGCTCTGTCCGCCGGAATTCAGGCGCGAGGTCTGCAGGATCAGCTCGAACTTCGTCTTGACGAACTGGAGGCACTGACCGACGACGAAGAATTCGTCCAGACTCTCGATCTGCTGATGCGGCGGTCTTCGTCGGAAGTCGTCGATGAGATGACTAAGCACAGGGACGCTGAACCGGATGCGATGCCGTACTGGATGCAGAAACTCGATCGATCCCTCGCACGGTCTGACGCAGCCAACACGCGACGCGAACGGAGCCTGGATGCAAGCTGGTTTCTGACGGATGCAAAGGGAGTGCAGATCTGGCGGCGACCGTACAGCGCGGACACCATCGGCAGGAACTTTTCGTTCCGCGACTACTTCCACGGCCAGGATGTGGAATTCGCCGAAGGCCAGGTTCCCTCGGAAGTCAAACCGATCAGCGAACCTCACGTGTCGATCGCCTTTCGCAGCGACGCGACCAAACGCTACATGGTGGCACTCAGCGTGCCGGTGCGATCATCAACGGGCGAAGTGATCGGCGTCATCGCGAGGACGGCTCACCTCGGAGATCTGCAGGACCGGCTGGGCAAGGAGATTCAGGGCAGCGACGGTGGGGCCGTGAACCGAGTCATCGCGCTGGCAGACATTCGCACGGGCCGGCTGCTGGATCATCCGTGGCTGACACCGGAGATTCTGGAACGCAGTGATGCCGCGGTCGAAGAACTGTTCGCAACACTTCAGGTGCAGCCCGAAGTGATTGAAACCGCACGGTCGGCCGCCAACGCGTCACACATTGCTCTGCCGACGTACATTGACCCCGTCGGCGAACTGGACGAACCGTCTGCCGAAGAATACCACGGCCCGTGGATGGCCGCGATGACAGCGATGAAAAGTGAACAGACGCCGTGGCTGGTCATCGTTCAGGAAGACCGCAATGCCGCTCTGCAGCCCGTGCGAGACATGGCGAAACGTGCAACTCGCCAGGCCTGGCTGGCAGTGCTGGCCAGCTTCGGCATGATGGCCGCCGTGTGGATGTTCGTCTGGCGAGCGCTGTCGCAGGAGAAGCCGCGAACGCTGTCGTCACGAGCGCCAACGACAGACGCGTGACGCAAAAGTGAATCCCGGCGAACCCGCCTGAGCGAAGAAGCGACGCACTATTCCTGCGAATAGACCGTCACGGATTCCGATACCACCAGCGGTTCCTGCATCTGCCGGTAGCGGACAAGTGCCTTCACCGCTCCGTTCTGAACAGGCTGCTGGCCCTGCAGTCGCAGTTCGAAGCTTTCCTGCTGCCCTGGCGGAATGCGCAGAATCGTGTCATAGCGAGCCGAATTGTTGTCTGCGGGAAAAGCGGGTTTGTCCGGGCTGCCGGCTCCGACGATTTTGATTCCGCGAGGCACCTGGACGACCAGTTCCACGTCAGTCGCGTCCGCCGTGCCTCGATTGTCAATGCTGATGGAAAAGCCGAAGGTTTCGCCCACCGCAACGGGGCCATCCAGATTGCTGATGTCGGCACTGACATTGTGCAGATCCTGCACGGACGTCGTGTGATCGACCTCGTTGCGGAACCCGGCGTTTTCGACAACCGTCACGATCGAACGCTGTTCTCCGGCCATCAGTGGCGTCAGTTCGATCTGCAGCAGCTTCTGCTTGCCCGCAGGAAGCTGTGCGATCTTCCAGACCACGGTGCGGTCCTGCGGATTGTACAAACCGCTGTCGCTGGCGCTGACAAACTTCATGCCGTCCGGAATCTGCTCGATGACTTCCGCGTCGAACGCATCGAACGTGGTTTCATTCTGAATGATGTTTTCATATGTCGCGGCCCGACCGACGAAGCGTCGTTTGGCTCCGCGACGTTCGAGCTGAAGCTGCTGACCGACGACGGAAATGGGCGAGCCGGCCTGTGCCTTTGCTCCCCCAAGCGCCGTGGCTTCGGCGACGGTGCGGTATTGGCCGGGATCCGCGGCGACGACTGTCAGTACGATTTCCCGCTGTTCGTCGGGCCGCATTGACGAGATTTCGTATTCCAGATCGCCGCCTTCCGGATGCTGCAGTCCCGCCGGCAGAACCGTTCGCACAAAGACGTCGCGAGCTTCTCCGGTGCCGCGATTGGTAATTACGTAGCGGTAGTCGACCTTGTCTCCGATGCGAACTTCCGGCGGCCCGGTCAGTTGCAGTTCCAGCCTGGGTGCCCGGATCACCGTGGTTGCTTTGACCTGAGCCTTGAACTGAACCGTCGCTACTCCGGCCAGCGTGCCTTCACCGGTGGGAACGATCGTGACTTCGATCTGGCGCTCTTCGCCGGGAGGCAAAGATTCGAACAGCCATGTCAGCCGTCGACTTCGCTGATCAAATTCCGGTGTCGGCCGCGCTCCCTTCAGATCAGCGGCAGCCGGCAGTTCGTCTTCCACCACGACATCGTAAGCCGGTGACTGACCTTCGTTGCGAACGATGATCGTGTACGGCACCGGAATGCCGACGGTTGCATTTTCAGGAGCGTTCTTGCGAACGGTCAGATGAGGCCGCATCACCGCCGACACCTGTCGCGTTGCATCGACGGGCTCGGCCAGCCGAGGACTGAGACCTCGCCTGTCGCGAGAATCGAGCGAATCGACGGGGCGGGGCTCCGCGGGTTCTGCGGACCAGTCCAGGTCAGCGGGATTGCTCGGACGCCGACCCGGCGCGGTTCCTGCGGGCACGTCGCGATCATCGAAGGCCGGGAAGTCATTGAAGGCAGGTGCGTCGTCGAAATCCCGATCGTCGAACGGCTGCGAGCCGCGGCCGTCCGCGTCAGGCACGCGAACAGGATTGCGATCGTCTTCCCCAAAGTCGTTTCGTGGGGGAATCCGGTCGTCAAAGCCAGGCAGCGTCAGCGACGAGTCCTCGCGAGCAGAAGGCACCTGGCGAGGAACCGGCACGGGCGATCTGTCGTCGTCGGCCGAAGCAGGATCTTCGACGAACGGCAGCGCTGCATCGTCGTCAAAAGTGCCGCTGCCCGTTGGCTGAGTGGATCGGTCTGGCCCACGGGCCGGTTCTGACTCATCATCCGAGAAGAACCCGCCATTCGGCAACTCGGCGTCAGGCGTATCCAGAGTCGCAGGCTGACGCTCCGGCACAGGCTGCAGATTGATTCGGTCGGGCGTATGTGCCGGATTGACTGCGGACGGTTCCAAGCGCGGATCGCTGTCGGGAACGAAAGGTTCCAGCTTGAGTTCTGCGGGCGCAGAAGAAGGGGCCGACGTTTCAGGCATCGGCAGATCTGACGGACTGTCATCCCCGTTCGCGCCGAAGTACAGCATCGGCGACTCAGACGAACGCGCCGGCTGCGGCTGAGAATCACCGCGAATCTCTCGCGGAACCGGCACGGAGTTCGGCTGCTCCTCGCTGAAATCGGCGAAGCCAATGTTGTCTGACCGCGCCGCCGGCACCTCGCTGGCGGGCGCTGGCGGTTCATCGTCGAACGCGACCGGTTCGGCATCGAAGGAAAACGGATCCGGTTGAGCAGACCCACCGGCGAACGGATCCCGTTCTGCCGCGGCTCCGTCGAAGTTGCCATCTTCTGCAAAGGGATCGTCGCCCTCGTGTCCGGCTGGCTGAACGACCGCGGCTGATGCCGTTTTCACAACACCGCTCGCAACTGTATCCGCAGAACGATTCATTGTGGGAAACTGAAAACTATCGGCGACCGCCTGAGCGTCTGCCGCAGTTGTCGAAATCCTGGCGGCTGCGCTGTCCGCGGTACTGGCGGCCGAGTTCGTTGATCGCTCGAAGGCCTCGAAGGGATTCGATCCTTCCGCCAGGTTTTCGCGTCTCACCGTGTTGTCGACTGAACCTGCCGCGCCGGCGTTTCCATCTGCCCCGTAAAATGCAGCAGCGACCTGCTCCGAGTCATTGCCTGCAGTCGTCGCGTGGTCGTGCAGGTGATTGTCGGGTTCGGACAGGTCGAACGAAGCTGTCGGCGAGTTCTCCGCCGCGAACCGCCGCTCAAACGGAGACTGTGTTAAGGCCGCATCCATCTCGACATCGCCGCCGCCGTTCGGAACTGTTCCGATATCGTCCCCGGCCGCTTCGTCCAGAGCAGCCGATTGAGTCGGCAGCTTACGCAGGCGATTCTGGACTTCCACCACGACGAGGCTGCCGATGCCCACGACGCCGAGAATCGTCACCGTTTTCCAGAATGCGTTTTGCATGGGAATCCATTCCCGTCGTCATTGCCACCACGCCGCGATCCCGCCCGGCGGCGTGAGAAAATCAATCC
>CAZHET010000315.1:0-7940 GCA_964531585.1 uncultured Planctomycetaceae bacterium
GCAGCGGGCGCGGAGGCATGTACCGGGGGAATTGCGGCGTGGGTTAGGCTCGCTGAACTGGAAGCGGAGAAAGTGAGTTGCGAGCCGTTCGACGCAAAGGAA
Source organism: uncultured Planctomycetaceae bacterium (assembly GCA_964531585.1). Lineage (GTDB taxonomy): Bacteria > Planctomycetota > Planctomycetia > Planctomycetales > Planctomycetaceae > JAWKUA01. The sequence continues at coordinate 103 of CAZHET010000315.1, forward strand.
TTTCGGGCTGCACTCAATGAAGCCCGAAAATTGACGGTGGAATCGCCCGAGGTGTTTATCCCAAGCTTGCGGAATCTGTGTGCCTGTTCAGGCGTGGCTTTGTCGCTCGTACCTGAGATTCCAGGAAGCCGAGTGAACGGAGCGGCCCGGTGGCTTTCAGAGGCGAAGGCAATGATTGCATTGAACCTGCGCGGCAAATTCAATGACCGTTTCTGGTTCACATTTTATCACGAAGCGGGGCACATCCTGAATGATGACCGGAATGAGGTGTTCGTCGATGTCGAGTATGCTGATGACCCGCGCGAACGCGGGGCGAACGAATTCGCCGCCGAGATGCTGATTCCCAATCAATTTGCTGCGAATCTGGACGCGCTGAACAGCAAGGCGGCGGTTCAAGACTTCGCAAACCGAGTAGGCGTTCATCCCGGGATTGTGGTCGGCCGGTTGCAGTACAATAAAGCCATTCCGTTCAGCCATATGAATGATCTGAAGTGTCGATTTCAATGGGTTGGTGAATCGTGATGGATAACAGCATCCACGGGATGCATGTTGGGATTGCCTCATGGCCAAGTTGAAACCGTGGTATCAGGTCGTGACGCCGCGCGAAGACCTACGCGAAAATCGGCCCATGGATGCGTCGGAGTTCGCTGTCCACCTCGACCACATCCGCGAGAAGCGGGACAACGTCTCGGCGGATTATCTCGATCCGGCCCGCTTCTTCGAACGGACGTACCTGACAGGCAGCCTGCTGGACCTGGCTTCGCAGGTTGTTCGTCGTCTGTCCGGCATCCAGGTCGAAACGTCGGCAGTATTTAACATGGCGACGCAATTCGGCGGCGGCAAGACCCACTCGCTGACAACCCTCTTCCATCTGGCAACAAACGGGGATAAAGCCAAGGCCTGGAAGGGAGTCGATTCGATCCTCAAGAAGGCTGAGATTCCACAGGTCCCGAAGTCGAACGTGGCTGTGTTTGTCGGCACGGAATTCGACGCCATCCGGGGACGTGGTGGAGACCTGCCTGCCGGACAGGCAGGTGGTGAGCCGCTGCGGAAGACGCCTTGGGGGGAGATCGCCTGGCAACTGGCTGGTCAACGCGGTTTCGACCTCGTCGCGGAGCACGATGCGAAGGGGATCGCTCCCGGCGGAGATGTACTTCGGGAATTGCTGGGCAAGGAGCCGGCGCTGATTCTGGTCGACGAGCTGATGAACTACATCAGCCGGGCCAGAAAGATGGAACTCCGCGACCAGTTCTTTGCCTTCCTACAGAGTCTCTGCGAGGAGTCCCGGGCACACAACAACGTGGTCGTGTGCGTCTCCATTCCGGCGTCGGAAGATCTCGAAATGTCTCCCGAAGACGTGCGGGATTTCCAGTCGCTGAAGAAGCTGCTGGATCGACTCGGCAAGGCGATCATGATGTCCGCCGATACCGAGGTCGCGGAGATTATTCGGCGACGTCTCTTCGAGTGGTACGGCGTGGGTGAGGATGCCCGCAAGACCGCGACCGCCTACGCGGACTGGGCCATCGAACACGCCCAGGAGCTGAGTGGGATCGATCCCGACACGGCACACGAGACGTTTAAGGCGTGTTATCCCTTCCATCCGTCGGTGCTTTCCGTTTTCGAACGCAAATGGCAGAGCCTGCCGCGTTTCCAGCGGACGCGCGGCATCCTGCGTCTCTTGGCCCTCTGGGTGGCGCATGCGTACCAGGAAGAGCATCGTAAGGCGCTGAAGGAACCGCTGATCACACTGGGCTCGGCTCCAATGGAGAACCCGATTTTTCGTTCTGCCATGTTTGAGCAGTTGGGGTCGAACGAATTGGAAGTGCCCGTCACGACAGACATCGCCGGGAAAAAGGATGCCCACTCCGTACGGCTCGACCGGGAGGCACCGGAGGCCATCAAAAAGTTGAGCCTGCACCGCAAGGTGGCCGCGTCTATCTTCTTTGAGTCGAACGGGGGGATGAGTCAGTCGAAGGCCGAAGCGGCTCTGCCTGAAATCCGTGCTGCTGTTGGCGGACCAGACCTGAATCTGGTGGATGTCGACAACGTGCTCGAGGGGCTTGTGGGCACCTGCTATTACCTGAATTGGGACCGCAACCGCTATCGCTTCGGATTGACGCCCAACCTCAATCAGATTCTCGTGACCCGTCGCGGTGCCGTGCAGCCCAAGGAAATCATGGAGCGGATCAAAAAGGACACGCAGGAACTGTTCAACAAGGGGACGAAGGGGCTTGATCGCCGTTTCTTTCCTGAACGGAGCAACGACGTCCCTAACCGTCCCGTTCTGACGCTGGTTCCGCTTGGGCTCGACCACCCTGTTGCAGACAAGGCGACCGATCAACTGATGGAGACAATCGTTCGAGACTGCGGCAATTCCGGTCGGACGTACAAGTCAGCGATCATCTTCGCGGTTCCCGACTCTTCAGAGTCCATCCACGAGGCGACGCGGGACGTGCTTGCCTGGGAGGCCATCGAGGATGACGCGGATACTCGCAAGCAGCTGGATGAATCGCAGGAACGACTATTGAAGCGAAACAGTGGCCGCGCCAAATCCGATCTCAAAGAAGCGGTCTGGCGGGCCTACCGGTATCTCTACCTGCTCGGAAAAGACAACAAGCTGCGACAGATCGACCTCGGCCAGATCACGTCCAGCATGGCCGGCAGTCTGGTCGAACTGTATGTCAACGAGTTGAGCCGCACGGACGAGATCACTCCCGGCGTCGGGGCCAACAAGCTGCTGAAGTACTGGCCGCCGGCGCTGACGGAATGGTCGACCAAGGGGGTCCGGGACGCGTTCTTCTCGTCTCCGCAGTTGCCCAGACTGCTCGATGCGGATGCCATCAAGCGGACGATCGCAGACGGTGTCAGCCAGGGAACGCTCGGATTGGCCACGAAGGATGCGTCGGGGCAACTCAAGCTGTCATGCTTCAACGAGAGTCTGAGCGAATCCGATGTGGACGTCGCGGATGATGTTTTCGTTCTGAAAGCAGAAGATGCGAGGAAACTTCTTGAACCACCTCGGCTTTATCGGCTCGGAATTCGACCGAGCGACGTCGTTCTGAAGCCGGGCGAACAGGCTTCGTTCACTTGCAGTGGAGTCGACCAATACGGTGAGCCATTTGCCGTGGGGGCGGTCGCGTGGTCAGCCAACGGCGGCAGCATCAGCGAAGAGGGTCTTTACGAGGCCGCCAAGGAAACAGGCGGGGGATTGTTTACCGTTAAAGCGGTTGTCGATGGACTTGAGGCGATTGCCGAAGTCCGTGTCACGATTCCGGGGAAACCTGGCGGCGGTGCAGGTCCGGGCCCAGAGCCCGCTGGAAAGGCGATCCGATGGCAGGGAGAGGTTCCGCCACAGAAGTGGATGAACTTCTACACGAAAGTGCTCAGTCGCTTTGCTTCAACACCGGGGCTGAAGTTGCAGGTCACATTCGAGGTTCCTGCCGAGGGTGATCCTGGCCAGGCTAAGGCCGACGAAGCCCGTTCCGGTCTGAAGGAGTTGGGACTTAGCGACGATGTGCAGTTTGGCTCGTAGTCTTGATTGCTGACCACAATTTCCTTTGTTTGCGCCAGGAAGCCTGCGCGGCGACCGGTCGCAGCATCTTTTCGTGAATCGGATCGCGGCCGTTGGTGACACGCGGCAGCAAGAGCAAGTGCTCCTGGATGTCGGGAGCGAGGTGGAGCAGATTCATGATCTGCGTCATCCGCGGCTGAGTGACGTGGGCCAGACGTGCGAGTTCTGACTGGTCGGCGATGACGCCGTCGTTGATCAGACCGTCGAATTTGATCGCCAGTGCGGACAACAGCCCGGAGCCGGGGCGACAGTATCTCCGAGACACGTTCGGACAGGGATACTGGAGCCAGCGAGAACGATTCATCAGCCTTTTGGAATGGCTCGCTCAACTCGGCAATGCGACCGGCATGGAAGAATGGCACGAAGACTCCGAAGCCGCCCGCATCCTGACCGGACGACTGCGAAACGATCAGGCATAGGGCCGACAGACGAAAGGCGGACATTTGTGGCTAACAACTCATTGACAAATGTCTGATAGAGGGTAGTATCAGAGTGGCGACTGTTTCGGCGTTTGAGATTTCGGGATTGAAACTCTGGTTCTGGTCGAACGATCACGAGCCACCACATTTCCATGCCAAAAAGCGTGGAAAGTGGGAGATCAAGGTGTCATTCCTTGAGGATCCTTCGCAGATGATCGAGATGGTCTTTGGGAAGCCCTCGGCAAAAGAACAAAAAAACATCGCGAAATTGGCCGAACGACACCGGTTGGAGTTGCTGCAGCAATGGCAACAGATACGAGAAAACGAAAAGTGAAGGTGACGCCGCGAGTTACGTCGGGCAAGAAGCCGAAGCCTCCTGCTGGCTTTGCGCTTGTCCCGACCAATTCTTTCTACAAAGCCTTGCTGACCCGAGCGGTGAAAAGGCTCGCTCCGGCGTTTCGGGAGAGGGCGACCGTCGTTTCCGTTCCGCAGTCGGGATCAATTGGCAGGCAGGCTGATGCCGTTGACGTGGTCGTGATTTCCCGACTTGCTGATCTGACAGAGGAAGTGCTGCAGAGACTGGAAGGATCAGGCAGGAACCGCCAACTGGTGTTTATCAGCAAATTCCCGGTTGAAGCTGTCACGTCTCGCCTCATGAAACTGAAGATCCGCACTTCCGATCGGCTCCATCTGGCAGGAAAGGGAAGTGAAGGGTCGGAATCGGAAGTGATTCAACGTCTCGTCACGGGAATGGCCGAAGATGACGACGGCAAAACGATCGTGGATGCGTGGATCGAAGGTGAAGAACTGGTGCTCCTTTCCCCAGCCTTCGAGCGCATGCGGATTCCGCATTCCAAACTTGTTCGCTTCCTGGGCTCCGGGGACAGCGAGTTTTCACGTTTTGAGATCGATGAAGATGGCCGTTTTCTCTACTGGCCTGATTCAGACACACATTTGGGATGGAAGCAACTGGAGCAGCTCATCAATCCGGCCGTTGCCATCAGGGACAAGAAAAAGAACGATGATTTCAGACACCGGTATGGACAGGCCATCCGTGGCCTGCGTGAAGAACGTGGCTTGAAGCAGACCGAAATTGATGGCCTGACTGATCGGCAGTTGCGCCGAATCGAGCAGGGTCAGCAGATGGTGACCAGCAAGGCTCTGACAGCGCTGGCCAAAGCCCACAAGCTCGAGGTTGCGGAATACATGAACGAGCTGGGACGGCGTTCTGCGACAAGTTAACTGCCACCGCATGATTTCGAGTGAGAGCCGTTCCAGTGAGGCGACATTCCAGCCGACGCGACCGATTGGACCAATCAGTCCTTAATCAACGACTCGTTGGCGCCGTGGCGTACGATCGTATCGCCGGCTATTTCCGGTCGAGCCTCTTTGAAGTCGCTGGCGAGGCTCTCGGCCGGATCGCTGGCCCTGTTCGAATCATTTGCAACTCAGATCTTGATCCAGAAGACATTACGACCGCCGCTGCTGCCCAGGCAGCCCTTCGTCGCAGCTGGTACGCTGCGGAGCCTGAGAAAGCGATGCCGCCTGCGATTCCTCGATATCGCGCCCTCTACGAAGCATTAACCTCAGGCAAAATCGAAGTACGCGTGCTGCCGGATTCGGCCTTTGGACTGATCCACGGAAAAGCGGGCGTGATTCGCCGTGCTGACGGCACGGCTACGGCTTTTCTGGGCGGCGTCAACGAAAGCGCATCGGCCTGAAAACGGAACTACGAATTGCTCTGGGAAGATGATTCTCCGGAAACGGTGCAGTGGGCTCAGGACGAGTTCAATTCTCTGTGGAATGATCCTCGGGCGATGGATCTCTCCGTTTGTCCGTTCATCGTTCAGGATGTGAAGCGCACGATCAATCGAAGGTTGATCGAACCCAAAGAGTTTCAGGAGACCGAGATTCCGGCGTCCGCCGCAGCAACCGCCGCTGTCGAAACACCGGTTTATCGACGTGAACAGGGCCTGTGGCCGCACCAGAAGTACTTCGCACAGCTTGCCCTCGAACACCATCGACTGGGAGGAGCGCGATTAGTTCTGGCCGATCAGGTTGGCCTTGGGAAGACAGTCCAATTGGCAATGGCAGCCTTGCTGATGGCAATCGAAGATCCCAACGGTGGTCCGATCCTCGTTCTTGCACCCAAACCACTGCTGCAGCAGTGGCAGGGCGAAATGATGGAGCTATTGCATTTGCCTTCCGCCCGCTGGGATGGACGTGCATGGGTCGACGAAAACGACCTTGAATATCCATCAGAGGGGGCTCGATCAATCGGTCAATGTCCCCGCAGGATCGGTTTGGTGTCTCAGGGCCTGGTTGTTCGTGGAATGAGAGAAACGATCGATCAGCTTAGCAGACCTCAATAGTACTGAATGAACTTTCGCCGGCCATTCGCCGAGTGCAACTGGAAAACAATCTGCTGCCGGGCTACGGGGAAAGATTCAATCCGCTGCTGCGATGTATTGTTCGACGAACACGTGGCTATCTGGAAGAAACCATCAACCCCGCGACCGGCACCTACTTCTTGCCGCGTGTAACCGTCCGGTTGTTTGGTGAAGACGACACCGGTGCCATCACGCTTGGCGGCTATTTATTGGAAGCCTATGAGGAAGCTGAAAATTTCTGCCAACTGCTTCAACAACGCGTTAAAGGAGCGGGATTCTTCAAAACACTGCTCCTCCGGCGACTCGGTAGTTCCATTGAAGCTGGCCGCCGTACGATTGTGAAACTGCTGGGGCATGATTTGGAGGGCTTCGACGAGGAAGACGAGGGCCTCGAAGAAAGCCAGGAGCGAGATGAAGCAATTGCTGACCGTCACGGCAATCACGCTGACAGCGAATTCAAGGATTTCAGTGACGACGAGATTATGTCTCTGAATCGTTGCCTCGCTCTTTTGAAACAGGGCGGTAACCGCGACCCAAAGCTGGATGCTCTGGCTGGCTACCTGCTGGGAATGCGATCGGACATCGAACGGAGATGGCTCGACCTCGGATGCATCCTGTTTTCGCAATACTACGACACCGTTCGCTGGGTGGGTGATGAGCTGGCAAAGCTGTCAGAATTCAAAGGCATCGAGATCGGTCTGTACGCGGGGAGCAACCGGTCCGGTGTATGGCGCGATGGTCGGTTTCAGCGGTGTGAGCGTGAGACGTTGAAGTCTCGAGTTCGAGCGGGAGAATTGAAGCTGTTACTGGGCACCGACGCTGCTTCGGAAGGATTAAACCTGCAACGCCTCGGCACACTGATCAACATCGACCTGCCCTGGAACCCGACACGGTTGGAGCAACGGAAAGGGCGTATCCAGCGAATCGGCCAGTCCCGCAGCGAAGTCTGGATCGCCAACTTGCGGTATCGCGGGTCGGTCGAAGATCGTGTCCACGAAGTCCTGGCGGATCGTCTTGAAGCAATTCACGATCTGTTTGGTCAGATTCCCGATACGCTCGAAGATGTCTGGGTTCAGATCGCCCTCAAGAACGAAGGCGATGCTCGCCAGCTTATTGACCGCACGACAGCAACTCGCAATCCATTCGACGTGAAATACAGCAAAGTGGAAGATGCGGACTGGGAGAGCTGTTCTGCTGTTCTCGATCCAATCGCAGTGCGGGAGATTCTGAGTCGAGGATGGTAGGTCTCGCTGTTATCTGTATCCAGGGCTCGTCGTCTGAGTATTACCTGCACTTTTCACCTTCCATGTGATACCGAGAATGTCTGCTGTCGCTTACGTGTTCCCGCGAGTTCGAGAAGACAAAAGGGGTCAGATCGCTTTCTGGAAGACGAAAGGGGTCAGGAACGAATGGCACTGTCGTTAGTATACGAGCGCGGAGGGTGATCTGGGACGAAAC
>CAZHET010000316.1:0-3109 GCA_964531585.1 uncultured Planctomycetaceae bacterium
CACCTACTTCTGCATCTACCTGATTCAGGGAGCCGCTCAGTCGATGGACTGGGTGTCCATCATGGGCGATCGGACTCTGAGCACCGGCGGCAGCCGTGACGGGCAGCTGTTTCCGACAATGCCCGGCAACTGGCTGCAGACTTTCTCCAGCAACGACGCCGGTGTGCTGTGGGAGCATCACCAGGCGGCTCTGGACTGGATCCAGTCAACAGAAGGCGTGTCGCCGGATCGCGGTGACGCGGCGGCCTTCGAAGATTTGTTTGAAGACGAATTGAAGGCTCAGGGTGAGCACATCAGGTCGCTGCCACTGTGGTTCGTGAGGATTCCGTTCTGGTATTTCACCCGCCGGTTCACGCGCCACAACAAGCCGGTTCAGGCGCTGACATTCGCGCCTCCGGAACCAGCATTCTGACGGAAAGATATCCTTCGCAGACCTGGAGCGGTTGCGGCATCAGTCTGCGTCGGCGCCGATCTGCGACGCGACCTGCCGGCCGATGAAGCGGATGAACGCTTCCCCCAACCTGATGCGCGTGCGGCCTCCGTTTTCGGTCAGACGAAAGTCGACTTCGATCCGGTCACCGCCTTCGGCCATCGTTTCGCGAAACAGCTTACCGGTTTGCTCGCGCCGCTGGCGGAATCGTTCGCGTCCGCGATTCTGGTTGCCGCCGGGACGTGGAGCGGTCGGTGCCGCATCGGCAGCTTCCGCCGCGGCCTCAGCTGCCTCCTCCGCGGCGGCTTCCGCGTCGTCGGCTGCACTTCGAGACGCAGCGCTCGCGTTCTGCTGCAGGTCGATCAGCTGATTCACGTTGACGACCAGGCGGAATGACGCCGGTGTCTGCCGTTCCTGCGGAGATTCGTACGCGGCGGCCAACTGGTCCATCACGGTCGTCAGCGTCCTGAAAGCGTCTTCTCCGCCGACGCACCCCCATGCTGAGCGGGCACCAACTCCGAAGATAAACGCTGCGTTCCTGCCGAACACTTCGTCGCGCCCCGGATCACTGCCTTTGAAGACAACGCGATGGAAGGTGATGCCCTGGTGCTGGTTATATCCCGTTTGAATTTCGCCGATGTCATCCTGATCCTTAGCACGGTTCAGCATGTCGAACAGTCCCGCGGCAATGGCATCACCGTCTTCCACCCGCCACGCTCCGACAACAGCCAGCTTGTCATTGGAATCGGCGTAACACTGGCCGAACAGGTCCAGGTGCCCTTCCATGAACGTCTTCTGCAGGGCATCGAGGCCGGCGTTCAGCGGACCGCCATCTTCCGGCGCGGGGCCGAGGTTGTTGATATCGATCTGGCGGGCCAGTTCTCCCTTCAGACCCTGGAACACACCCGCGTAGCGTTCGCGGTCACGTTTGCTGAGGATCGACGACATGGACAGCGAGACGGGAGATTCATCGCTCAGCAGCGGAGTGAAGTAGCTGGGTTTGGCCGTTGATTCGAAGATTTCCTGCAGCAGCTTCGTACCTTCAGGAGCCTCAAACACGACGTCCAGGTTCAGGGCGCGGTCTTCGGCGGCCACGTTCAGGCCGATCGTCAGCCGGTTCAGTTCGTCCATCACCAGCTTCAGGGCGTCGATATCACCCTGCGTCCACGACCGGCGGATTTCGTAGACGCTGTCCGGTTCGTCGTCGCGCTGCTGCATCTGAGTGGACATCGTCGCCGTCAGGACATTCACGATCAGGTCGCGCGTGGCTCGGGGAACAGCGTCGACATCCAGTGTGATGGCGACATCGAACTGAGTCGACAGCGCGGCGGCCAGAGTTTCCGGGGATGGCAGTTCGCGGTCAAAGGCCGAGTCCGGTTCGAAAAACGGCAACTGGATGAACGCATATCCCTGTTCAATCCGCACCTGCGAAGTCTGCTGCGGACCGATCAGTTCGTAGCGGCCTTCTTCGTTTGGGACTTTGACCATAACGACCTGGCCAAGTTCCATCGTCCGCTGGAAACTGTCGATTTCGGCGACGGGCATGAAAGCGACGAATTCGAAGGCCGGCGGAAATACGCTGCTGAGATACACCATCATGCCGATCGGACGGTCCCAGTCGATGCCTTCCAGCCCGCCCGCGTTATCGTCGAGCCGCTGCATGATCGCGTCGACCGCATCCGGCGCACCTGCCGCGTCGAACACGTACGTCAGCTTGTCTTTGGCCCGGTTCAGGCTGGCCAGCGATGCCACGACGAAGGGCTTGGTTCCCAGCTTGATGGCCCTGATTCCAAGCGGATTTTCCTGTGCGTCCGCGTCGCCAGACTGAGCTGTCGCGTAAGTCGGAATTCCGGGGAACTCGCACGCGAAAATGGCGAAGGTGGCAAATAGTAGAAGGGCCCGACGACGGAGGGCAGGAGACATGGCGAGAATCCGGTAGATCGAGGACTGGGTTGTCAGGCATAATTTCACTGCGAGCCAATCGAACCGATCACCCGCATGGCCTTCAATGCGATCGGAAGCCCATCGCAGAAGAAACAGCGGATTGCGGAATGTCAGGCTAACGGCCAAGGCAGTGTTGTGCGAGATTCGTCAGGTGGTGGCGATTCTCGGCGCTGGATTGTAGAAACTCCGCCCGATAGACAAAGATTCGCCTAAGTTCACCGAAAAACCACTGTTTCGGACGATTGACCGAAACCTGCTGGCAAGCTTTCCATGAAGACGCTCCGCAAAATCTGGGTTCTGGCAGCCGTCGTCTGGCTCACCTCGTGCCTGGCGATGGTCGTGATGACGCTGGTCAGTTCGACATTCGCTCCGGGCTTTCTGGCAACATCCTATGTCTGGATCACCCTGGTGCTCAGTGCCACGACGTTTGCGCTGTACGGCTATGACAAGCTGCGGGCTGCCAGAGAGAAGTCCCGCATCCCGGAGAATTCCCTGCATTTGCTGGCGCTGTTCGGTGGCTGGCCGGGAGGCGTGCTGGGTCAGCAGTACTTCCGCCACAAGACGCTGAAGATCCGCTTCCGCATTATCCTGACCGCGATTGTCGTGTTCCATTGGATCGCCGCCGCCACGTGGTTCTGGATGACTCGCGCGCCGGACGCCGCACCGCCAGGATGAATCGCCGCCGGAGCCGGTACGCAGTATTGGGCATGTTTTTTGTCTTTCTCAGGACGGGAC
>CAZHET010000316.1:3119-7893 GCA_964531585.1 uncultured Planctomycetaceae bacterium
ACGGGACTGCGCCCCCGTCCACTTTCGGCGACGAGATCGCAGTCGCGTCGCACGCAGCTCATGACGCGGTCCGGAACGCCTCGCGCTCACCAGACGGTCAGGATCTGACCCAGCCCTGGTCCCGGCAGAACCTGCCACTGGCCATACGGGCCATTTCAGGCGAATTCTGCCGTGACGATTTCCGGAACCTGTTCTTTCGGCTGAAGTTCCGGCACGCGCGTGTGAATGCGTGAATTTTCCGGTGGTCCCCCCTGTCAAGCCGTGTTGCTGTGCTGCACAGCCACCGCTAAAACCGCCGCCTCTCTCTTTTCAGGACGGATCAGGCAGGCCGATTCTCCGCCCCGTGTGGCAGGACTTCCTGGCGACATTCGTTTCGAAAGCAGTCTCACAAACATCTGATGCAGGAACAGCATGATGCCGTTCGCAGCAGATCAGCGTGCCACCCGGCACGCGAATCTCAAATCCGATTCGAGGAACGTCATGACGAACGTTCGAACTGCCTGGCGCGTCACGTCACGTGCAATTGTGCTGCTGGTCTGCGGCGGCCTGTCGTTCGCGGCGCACCCCGACGCGCAAGCTCAGCCGGACGGGATGACGTATTCCCGAACACCATTTGGAAGCGCGCCATCCGGGTCGGCCAGTTCGACAATGGACACGAACCGGCGGGGTTTCGGCATGAATTTTCGCGCCGGTCATGACGCCGGTGACACGGTCGGCCGGCTGCAATCGGTGTCGCACATCGAACTGTCGCCGTACATCAACATCGGAGACGGGTACTTCTTCGGTGATTCGCGGATCGTCGGCACCAACGACGCCGATCTCGCCTGGAGTTTCGGCAGCGGTTATCGCCACTACTTTCTGGCTCCCGATATCGTGGTCGGCGGCTACGGCTATTTCGACCGCGACCAGACAACCGGTGCTCACTTTAAATCGTGGAGCCTCGGCGGCGAAGTCCTGGCTCACGGCTGGGAAGCCCGCGGCAACTACTACCGGCCGTTTGGCGAGACCTCTGAAATGGTGGGGACCCGCATCGATCAGGGCAGCGCGGCGTTCGTCGGTAACAACATCACCTTCAACCGCATCAACACGTTCGCGGAGGCCCTTGAAGGCTTCGACGCGGAAGTGGGAATGCTGCTGCCCGGGGATATCTCGGAACGATTCGACCTCCGCGCATTCGGCGGCGGCTATTACTACCAGGGCGAGAACATCGAAGGCTTCGCCGGATTTTCCACCAGACTGCAGGCGGACATCGCCGACATGCTGGAACTGAATCTGAAGCTGACGGATGACGAACTGTTTCACACCAACGTTTCGTTCAACGCGGTTGTTCACTTCGGCGGTTTCAAAAGCCAGGAACACACGAAGCGGTCGGCCATTCAGCGATTCGCAGAACCCGTCCGACGCAACCTGACAATTCCGACATCGACATCCGACGTCACGATCGCTCCACTGATTGCCATCGATCCGAACGACGGACTGCCGTTTAATGTTGTGCATGTCAACGGCAACGACGCCGGTGGCCCATTCGTCGGTACTGTGGAGAACCCGTTGAATTCACTTGCATCCGGGCTGGCCGTGCCCGGTGCAGACATTGTGTTCGTTCATGCGGGCAGTGTGTTCAACGCTCCTCCCGACAACACGGTCGTGCTGGCTGCCAATCAGAGCCTGTTTGGTGAAGGTCTGATTGCCGCCGCCACCGGAAATCGCAAAGTCACAAACGAAGTCCTTATCCAGGGTATCAGCACTCCGCTGATCCTGCCGGATTCACCGACGTTCGCAGCCAATCTGGCAACGCTGGGTCCGGATCCGTTCGGGCCGCTGGCCTCGACGGCTGTTGTCGATCCGATCCTGCTGAGACCGATGCTGGCGGATTCGCTGGGTGACGCCGTGACTCTGAATACAGGCAGCAGCTTTGGCGGCTTCATTATCGACAATCCCGCTGGTCGCGGGATCTTCAGCAACGGTGTCGGTGGCACGACGGTCACCGATGTGCTTGTTCAGAACACGGGACTTGAGGGAATCCTGCTTGAGAACACGATGGATTCCACCACAATTCTGGACACCGTCGTGATGAATGCCGCCGGTCCGGCATTTCATGTCAACGGCGGCACCGGCGTGATCGGCTTTAGTTCGAGCAGCACCGGCCTGGACCCGTCGTTCGGCCATATTCAAAACTCCTCGCAGGAAGCCGTGCTGATCGAGAATATGACGGCCGGATCCGTCAACATGTTCCGTTCGACCATCAATGACATCGGCGGTGCCGGCATCGTGATTCGTGACAGCGCATCGAGCGCCACGATTGACAATGCAAATATCCAGGACAGCACGGGCACCGGGATCGCCGTTACCAACAGCACCGGGGATTACTCGTTCCGCAATTCGCTGCGAAACGCCACCGTGATCAACAATGCAGCCGGCACGTCGGTGCTGATTTCGGACGTGACGGGAGGCGTACTGTTTGACGACCTGTCCATTACCAATCCGAACGCCTCGGCGATCGATATCAACAATCTGGCCGGAAATGTGTCCTTCACCGAAAATGTCACAATCGGAGCCGCCGCAGGTGGAACCAGCGCGATGGTCAGCGTCGACAGCTCTGCCGCCGGAGCTTCGGTGCAGTTCGCTCAGAACCTGACGATCTCCGGCAGCAACGGTCGCGGGATTGAACTGCTGAGCAACGCAGAAGGCAGCAGCTTTAACGTCAACGGGGCAACCACGGTTGCCGTAGCAGGAACGCAGGGAATCGCCATTCTGAATGACAGCGGATCAACGGTGTTCGGCGGTGGTACCGCGGTCAATCAGCGGGGAGCAGAAGGAATTCAGATCCTGAATTCGGACGGCGTCATTTCATTCCAGCAGGGCACAGGTGTCAACAATCTGGCAGGTGCCGCAAACGCGGCGGTGGATATTCAGGATTCCGAAGCACTTGTGCTGTTTGAATCGCTGGCAGTTCTCAATGCCACAGGAAACGCGGGCGGCGGTGCGGGCGTCAATCTGCTGAACAACGTCGCCGGCGCAAACGGACCGGCCCAGTTAATCTTCAACAATGTAAATATCAACTCCATCGCGGGAGTCGGCTTCTTTGGAAACAACAACACCAGCATTCGTGTCGGCGGCGGCGACATCAACAGCACGCTGGCGGCGGCGGTCGATATCGAACAGTCGGGTATCAACATTGATCTGGATACGCTCACCAGCACCGGGTCGCCGGACTTCGGTTTGAGGCTGGTCGAAACCAATCGAGTGGGTATGAGGAGATTTAATGTTGGTCCCGTGGTCCCCGTCGCCTTTGGACTCGGCGGAGCGATCACCGGAGCGGGCATTTCCGGTGCCCAGCTTGAAAATGCCGGTCAGGTCAGCCTGCGATCGATGGCATTCGACGATAATGTGACGGGCATCACCGTTCGCAACAGCGGCATTACTGTCGACGACGACCAGTTCCTGGACCTGCGATTCCTGGCAATGACCCGGTCTGATCTTCGCGGAATCGACAGTCAGAATCTGACACTGCTGGACATTCGTAACTCGCTGTTCGACGACAACGGTGACAATAACCCGGCCGTTGCCGGAGCCGGACTTGACCGCGAGACAATGCTGTTGACGTACAACGAAGTGCCCAACGATCCGGACACGGAACTGTTTATCGACTACGATAATCCCTACAGCGTCAATGTCGCGAGTACCACGTTCGTCGACAATTCTGACGATATCATCAACATCTTCAACACCGCGAGCGCTGTGGGCGCGCACATCGATGTCAATGTCCAGAACAGCAACCTGACACTGACCGATACGCTGGACATCAACGGTGCCGACCTGACGGAGACGGCGTTCAAGTTCGCATGGAACGGTCCAGCCCGAATCCGCCTGGCAGGCAACAACTTCGAACTGAACGGCCTGGATCCCGATACCAATGACACTCAGACCGGAATCGATATCCAGACGTTCTCACTCACCGATGAACTGCTGACCGATATCCTGGGCAATGACCTGTTAAGCATTCAGCCCAATGCGACCGCACTCAGAATGCAGACGCTCGGCATGTCGTCGTCAATCATTAACGGCAATGCATTCCAGATGGACGGTTTCGAGAGCACGGGCATGACGTTCCGCCTGGCGTCCAATACACTGATGACGCTTTCGAACAATCTGATGGCCTTCAATGCCGATGGTGGTGCCGGGATGATCTTCAATTCCGTCAGTCAGCCGTCAGCATTTGTCATCAGCGGCAATCAGATCGGAATGTTTGACCTGGGCGTCGGCACTCCCGCTGAGGAAGGCATTCGCTTCCGCGCCGTGGCGGGGACGATCAATCTGTCCGGGGTGAACAACAACCTGGTGTTCCTGCTGAACCCGGGCGGCGGTTCATTCATCGAAACGCCGTTCTCGTTCGTCGGCAATGCCAACGGACAGATCCTGGTCAACGGAGCATTGGTGCCGTAGTGCTGCCAGGCTGCTGTGACTTGTGCTGAATCCGGCGCAGCAGCGCGCCAGTGAGTCGGCTTGCTGATCGCCGAAAGCACTGTCACGTTTAACGACACAGTGCTTTCATTTTCTGCAGCCGCAAGGCGCACAGGCATTTTGAATACCACTGCCGACAAAGCCCGAACACGGCTTCACTAAGAATCCGGAACAGCCAGTGTGCTCCCGGTTAGCGGATGCTGGCGGTGGAGTTTCTTCATCCTGATTAACTGGACAGCGCCAGGTTGGATGCATTAACCGATCATCCGCAGGATTTCGTCGAAGTGAGCGGCACGGCGCTAGCCGCCGGTGT
>CAZHET010000317.1:0-7853 GCA_964531585.1 uncultured Planctomycetaceae bacterium
TGGTCAAAGCAAAGTCGGTCCTGCTGGTGCTGCTCAGTGGCGGTCCCAGCCAGTTGGACACGCTGGACCCCAAGCCGAATGCTCCCGCAGAAATCCGCGGCGAGTTCAGTGCCATTCAGACCTCCGTCAGTGGCATTTCTGTCTGCGAACATCTGCCGCTGCTGGCCGGTCGGATGAATCACTGGGCCGTCGTTCGCACGCTTGCTCACAAAGAACATAATCACCTGCTGGCAACTCACGTCGCACTGACCGGTCGCCCCACGCCGATTCCGCGAGGAGGCAGCGACCTGGATCGAGTCGAATCTCGCAACGATTTTCCCAATTTCGCGGCCGCACTGGATTTCGTGAAGCCACGACACGACGGAATCCCCAGCGGCATGTCGCTGCCAAACTACCTGATCGAAGGCCCGCTCACCTGGCCGGGACAGCACGCCGGTTTTCTGGGAACCCGCCATGATCCCTGGCAAATCAACCACGATCCGAACGATCCGAATTTCCGCGTGGATTCGCTCAGCCTGCCTCAGGACGTCAACGATAAACGACTCACGTCACGTCGCGGGCTGCTGGAAAACCTGAATCGGAATCGCTCACAGTTGTCAGCGGACACGCGTGCCCGTGCGTTCCTGGAACAGCAGGACGTCGCGTTCTCGCTGCTGACATCGGCGAGAGTTGCCGACGCGTTTCAGATTCATGCCGAAGACGATGCAACACGAGATCGCTACGGCCGCAACAAGTTCGGTCAGTCACTGCTGCTGTCACGCCGCCTGGTGGAAGCCGGAGTTCCCATCGTTCAGGCGACTATGGGAATCGTGCAGACGTGGGACACACATGTCGACAACTGGGGCCGCCTGAAAAATACGCTGCTGCCGCAACTGGATCAGGGGCTCGCCGCGCTGATGGATGATCTTTCGTCATCGGGAATACTCGATGAAACGATGGTGATCGTGATGGGTGAATTCGGACGAACTCCCAACGTGTCGACATTGCCGGGGCAGACGATTCCTGGCCGCGATCATTGGGCTCACGCCTACTCGGGACTGTTTGCCGGAGCCGGAATCCGCGGAGGTCAGGTGCTGGGTGAAACAGACAATATCGCAGCTTACCCGCTGACACGTTCCTGGTCGCCAGCGGATATCGGCACCACCGTCTTCGACGCGCTGGGCGTCCCTCATGACGCACAGGTTGTTGATCCGCTCGATCGTCCGCACCACCTGCTGAATGGCGAAGTCATTGCACCGTTGTACACGGGACAACTGGCGTGAAGACACGTGGTGCCAGCGGGGAAACTCACGGCCGGGCAGTTGCGACGACAATGGCACGAACGGGAGCCGGATAACCTTCAATTGTGCGACGGTCGTCGTTCGGATCCAGAAAATCTGCCAGCGATTCGAACGTCATCCAGTCCGTCCGCCGCTGTTCACCGATTGTTGTTCGGGAAATATCCACCACGCGAATGTCCGCATAGCCGGTTCGTGACAGCCACAGCCTCAGCATCTCCGCGGTGGGGATGAACCACACGTTGCGCATCTTCGCATAGCGGCCTTCCGGCACCAGCACGCGAGTCCCCGCTTCGTCAAGCACCAGAGTCTCCAGCACCAGTCGGCCACCGGGTTTCAGGCTGCCACACAGCGCCTGCAGGTGATCGATCGGCGAGCTGCGGTGGTACAGGACTCCCATCGAGAACGCCACATCAAAGCACCGCAGGCCGTCGTGCAGAAAGTCATCACCCAGCGGCAGAACGAAGTTGGGAAACTCGCCGCCAGCATGCTTCTTCACGACTTCGTGCTGCATGACGTAAAGCAGAAACGGATCGCAACCGATCACGCGCTGGGCTCCGGCGTTCAGTATCCGCCAGCCGTAGTAGCCGTTGCCGCATCCCACATCGAGCACACTGCAGTTTCGCAGGTCGATCTCTCCGGCGAGCCGGTCCCACTTCAGATCGGACCGCCACTCCGTATCGATGACGGTGCCACAAATTTCGAACGGTCCTTTGCGCCAGGGACGGAGCTGCTGCAGCACATCCGTGATCTGCGTGGACGGCGCACCATCTGCATCGCCATCTGCGCGTTTGTGGCCGACAGTGATCCTGCCATCAACAACCTCGAACCCCGTCCCCCGCAGGTCGGGCAGTTGCCGGAACGCTTCGATCCAGCCCGTCAGACTTCCGTGCCGCTGCGGCTGCAGAGCTTCCTCGCAGCGCCGTCGCAGGTCCGCCACCCACCCGTCGAGGCCCTCAGCGGACAGCTCCGCGAACAATTCCTCAAAGTCAAACATGCACCGATGGTCACTCGAACGTCCGTAATCCCCAACGGCGCGGAAGCGGAAAACGTCCCGCGAACTTCAGGCATGCGCCGCGCTGGAAGCCGCACGCGCCGCGCGGGAAGGCGGTTGAGCACTAAACGGCAACTCCGCGGACGCCACGAACCCGCGACTCAATCACGCAGTGGCGGCAGCGTGTAGCCCCGGGCACCTGCTCAAATTCCAGAGTGGTCCCAACAGGACCAGCACCGGAACGGAATATACGGGGTTTTCTGGTGAATTCCACCGTGGTGGCGCACCAGGTGGTGCAGATGACGTTGGCGGCCGTTTGATTCGCGTAAATTCGAACGAAATCGAGCATGCGCGCCGGATTCTCGCCGAAGCCGGCATCGACGCAGGAGTCCGTGACGCTGCAGACGTGGTGCCGTGCGATGAGTGAAGCAGAACCGGAAACGCCAATTGAACAGAACCGCGATCCTGACCCGACGCCGGAAGAGATTGCGGCACTGGCTGCCGAAATTCGTGCGGGGTGGTCTGACGACGAATTGCAGCGGCGCTGTCGGGCGGACTGGCGCGACAAGCCGCGTGAGCGGTACACGATTCCCGAGGTCCGCATCGGCGAATGAGCCGTCCGCACACGGCCGAAATCAAAAATGGCTCGCCGGAAGTCCTTCGCCGGCGAGCCATTTTCGTGAGCCGAACCCCGATGCCGTCGGTCACATGCTGGGACAACGCCGACGGCGGGAAACGGTCTCAGTCGTTCGAGGATCCAATCCCGATTGAAGTGAACATATCGGGTCGCCCGGGCACGCGAAAGGCCATTCTCGGCCGCCACGGAAAGCGGAACACCGGAATAGCGATTTCAAAATGCCCGAACGCGCCCAAAATTCGCAATGGGGAATCGCGCGCCTGGCCCCCCCTGCCGCCGGGGGAACCGTGAAAAGTCGGGGCGCGCGTGTGGTTCCGGCCGCTCGCCGGCTGTCGGTCCGGCGAGCGGCGGGCGGAAGTCACCGGCACATCGGGGTTGACGTGAGAGAACGCACGCCGCCCCATCGAAGGTTTAGTTGCCGGTGAGTCCGCGGCGGTTGTGCGATTCGCATCACAGGAAGCGGCTGCTGCGTTGTGCCAGGTAGCGTTCTGAAAGCTTCGTTGAGACAGCGTCCGCAAGCTCGCGCATGGCGAGATGTTCATCGGGAGTGATGCGGGTGATTTCGTCGTGATAGTCCGGCTTGCCTCGCCGGCTGTTAATGCCCACGTAACTGGGAAGCCCCTGCATCTTGATGCTGAAGCGGTTCTCCGAGGCGTGGAAAGACGCACGGGCCATGATCGCTCGTTCAAGCGCGCCCGTGAATGTCAGCAGGTTGTACTCGGCACTCCGAACGACCGTCTTCGCGCCTTCTCTGCCTTTGCGTGCAGCGCGGCGTTTCCTTGCCAGGTAGCTCGCCGAACGTGCCTGGTATCCGTAACGCTGGGCGGCCCCGCGCTGGAAGTGCTTCTTCAGATACTTCTCGAACCACATCTCAGCGACGGCGCGGAACGTTTCCTTTTTGATCTCGCGCCACGCCCGGACCGTGAATGCTTTCGGCCGCGTTTCGAAGATGCGGAATGGTGCCGTCACGCCATTGACCCCTGCAGAGGCGCATTGAACGCAACGCGATTCGGTGAACGGCGGCGGTCGAGTTCAGGCAGTCCGATTGCTTCGCGGCAGATGTTCTCCAGCGTGTTCAGGGCGAACTGCCACGCGAGCTGAAGTTGCTGGCCCTCGCGTCGAACAGTCAGCAAATGCCTGGCGGCCTGCAGCTCCCGGCACGCCCGCGCGTACGGTTCGCATCGGTTGAGCATCTGTTCAAACGCGTGCTGTTGCACCTGGCCAGCCTTTTGTTCGGGGACGCCGGCTTCCTTCAGCAACTCGCAAGCGCGTTCGCGTTCGGCGGCGTGCTTCGCTGCACACGCCTGCTTCACCTTTTCGGCGGCGGCAACCAGCTCCGGAACCAATGCCTTACGCTCGCGCACCAGGCGGACCAGCTCCTGAGCAGCCGCGAGACGCTGCTGCTGAATCAGGTTGCGGGCGTCCTGCAGGTCCGCGATGCTGACCCGCTCGAAGTCGGTGGATTCCAGCGCCTCGTTCAGCGCGGCGTTCAGTCCCACCGCGATCAGCACTTCTGAATCGGCATTCCAGATGATTACCGCCTCATTCAGCGTCCGGACCTTCGCGGCCAACTCCGCCGGCAAATTGCTGTCGTCGGTCATCAGCACATCAACGATTTCGAGACTATCCACAACGCGGCCTTTCACAGAAACAGTTCGTTCACAAACGGAAGAGGGAAATGACCGCGCTGCCTGTTGCTGACGTTAGCCCACGCGGTCCGGACGAGACGTTGCAGCGACCGGCGACACATCAGCTCATCATTGCCGGACCGCTTTCCTGACACTTACTTCACCAAGCCCTGCGCGTGAGCAATGTGAAACGCTCGGTACGCGCCGAACGTGCTGAAGCCGTCGCGGTTGCGGCTGAACGCCACTTCCAGAGCGACTTCGATATCCTTGTTTTCGGCCGCCGCGTCCCAAAACGCTTCGAAGGCGGCAAACGAACGAAAGCCCAGTGAGTTGTTGTCGTACGCTATTCGCCCGCCGTGCCTGCAGGCGGCGTCAGCTTTCCTAATGTGACCGCACTCGCCCGGATGGGGACGGGGCCGCAACGATGCCCGTTCAATCCCCGCCGGCCGCCTCATACCGTGGCAGACGGCAACATCCACCACACTCAGCAGAACGGTCCGGCAAACGGGCACACGCAAGGACGCCGGCACGGCCCGTGAGATTCTGGAAGGCACGCTCGAATCTGTGGACCTGCCAGGGTTCGACGCGTTCCGCAGGCAGCACGAACTCGCAAAGTTCGAAGGCCGTGCGCTGCAGGGAGCCGATCCGTTCGAAAACGCGATTCAGTCTCTTCCCGATGCGCACCGCAGTTTCTTCACCGGGGACATCGTCACTTCGGGAGAAGATCGGCAGCAGCTTCTCGATGCGATCAACACGCTTTCGCAGCTGGCCGCCGATCAGCGAGCGCTGCAGGCTGAAGCGAATGACATGATGCGCGCCAATCAGAAGCAGCAGCTCGACGCGCTGCAGCACGCCAACGCCGGCAATCAGCAGCGCATCAACGCCGGAGCGGCGGCCAGTCGCAAGAACAACCACGGCGAACCGGGTTAGTTCTGTTCGATGCGCAGGCTGTCGCCGGGAAGCACGATCCCCGGGTCGCCGTCGGTCTTCTGTGCTGAAGGCGAAGAAATCTTCGGCTTCTGAACGTACTTCCCGCGTTTAATCTGCACGGCAGCGGTTTTGCGGGAATCCGTCATCACTGGCTTTCTGTCACTTCGGGAACAGCGGTGGCACAAGGCGGCCATCGTGGACGTTTACGGAGCCGTTCGTCAACGTCCGGCAGCGTAGTTCGTTGCAGTCGCCCGAAACGTCGGCGGCTTTGCACTCGCAGCCGGCCGGAATACGATGCCGCCACAAAGGAACCAGGAGCGTGGCAAAGCATCATCCGAACAAGTCGATTTCCGATGCGATTCAGTTTGCTCTCGATCACGGCTGGCGGTTCGAGAAATCTGGCCCGAGGGCACACAGCTACGGTAAGCTGTATTGTTTGCCAGGCTGCTGCATCGTGCATGTCTGGGGCACGCCGCGAGTTCCTGAACGGCGCGCCCGCGAAATCCGAAAGGCGGTCATCGCCTGTCGACGGAGAAACCCATGAAATGCTGGTCGTTTGACATCATCATCGCGGATCTGAACGGCTGGTCCGATGATCTGCTGAACGCCGTGTTCGACGCCGGCCTGGACGACAGCACGCCGTACACCGTCGAAGGCGTGACGGGACTGACCGTCGGCCGCGAAGCGGAAACGCTGACAGACGCGATCACATCGGCCGTGCAGCAGATCCGGACGGCCGGACTGAAAGTCGAACGTGTGCAACTCAGCGAAGAACACATCGACGAACTCGCCGTGACAGCGTAACCGCTCCCGCGGCGAATCCGTGACGGTGTCACGCTGATTGTGCAGCCGGCCGCGTCGTGACGCCGATAAACAGCAACGGGGACGGATCGGCCCGTGTTGCCGCACCTGGGCCGAACCGAAGACCCACCGTCGATCGACTGCCGCCGCTTCCCGCGTCAGGCGATCGCGGCCGCTGACGCCGAATGCCGCGTCGGAGGCCTTCGCGTTACGGCGAATCTGCAGTGTCCTTCGCACGCTGACGCGCAAGCCACAGCAGCCACGTGGAAAGCTGGTCGAACCCGTCGCGATGCGCCGCTTCTTTGAAGCTTTCCTTCTCGGCGCTGGCAATGCGGAAGTTCAACTGATCGTCCTTCACGGTCGAATCGACGGCTTTGCGTTTTGGCTTTCCCTTCTTCATGGCGAAAGTGTCGCAAAAAAACTGAAAGCTGCAACGCGTTGCGTTGTCCATACTTATGCCCGAATCCGTGTAGTCTAGTGCGTGAACTGCATTGCATAGCGTGTGCTATGCGTTAGCATTCGCCCATCGCGGAGTAGGAACGCGATGCACGACAACCGGAATTCTCGGCATTGCGCCGTTATTCGCCCGCCGCTGGCAGTCCTACTCTGCCGGCGACGGGTTTTTTCGTGGGGCGTGTCATGCACATTCACTCCCGACGCGCGCAGGATCGCGTCAAAGCCGTGCTGCTGCACGGTGGCAGCAAAATCAAAGTCACCATTCGTTCGGTGGCTGAATGGCGTCTGCTGCGGGACCGCCTGGACGATGCCGTCGCCGATGCTCTCGAAGGTTCGGCGGTCGCACGGCGCTCCGATGACGACTTCACCGAATTCTGTGAACCGCCCGGACCGCTGCATCTGACCTGCGATCTGTCGGCCGTCACCTGCGAAGACGAATTCGAACAGCGCGCCGAAACGATTCACCGCGTGATGAGCCGGCAGCATCCCGCGGACGTGAGGCTGACTGTTCTGGTCAGTCCCGAACTGCGAAACCGATTCGATTCGGTCGAATGGAAACACCGCGAAGCGTGTGCGGCCGCACATCACACGTGCCTGACGCCCGTTGGCGTCGCTCAAACGAAAGGCTGAACGATGCAACATCCGCTCTTGTGGCGATATCTGGACGCCGTTGAGGCCGTGGCAAAATGGTCGGCAGCCGTCGAACGAACCGCGGGCACGGCCGATATCTCCGAAATCGATCGGCGGCTGACGGCCGTCTGCCAGCGGTACGGTGGCGTCATCGATCTGGCGTGGATGCGGTTTCGCCTTTTCCGCCGTCGAATCCTGAACGAATCGGAGGATTAACCAATGGCCCGCAACGTCGAACCGTGGACGATCGCCGAACTGAACCGGCTGCTGATGTCTGCCCGCACGATGCCCGGCGATGTCGACGGCATCCCCGCCCGTTATTGGTGGCCTGCATTGTTGCTGGTGATTCTGAACCTCGACATTTCGGCCGAAATCGCGCTGCGGCTGCCGCGCTCCGCGTTCGACGAAGGCCGCGGCATCATCGTTCACAATCATCTGCTCTTCCGGCTGCACGTGCTCACGCTGGAAGCGCTCGCGCCGCTGCCGGCCGATCGCGACAG
>CAZHET010000318.1:0-7828 GCA_964531585.1 uncultured Planctomycetaceae bacterium
CGTTCTGATTCGCACAACATCTCAACTGCGAGCAGAACCAGCGCGGCAGGCAGAAGCTTCGCTTGATACACAGGAAGTGCTGGAGGGGACGGTGCCGCGGCAAACGGAATCGCTGCCGGAACTCACGGACCCTGCTGGCACACGGCCTGATCGCTTCGCCTTCGAACTGCCGCGGTGCTGCGACGCTGCCGGAATTCACGTTTGCGCCTGTCTGGAATCCGGTGTGCCGCTGCCGACCACAGTCCGTCAGCTTTCCCGCACCGATGTGCTGTTGCAGACGGATCGCCCGCTGCGTTTCGGGACGAGGATGCGTCTGGCCTTGTACATCGACTATTCGGCGTCGGCATCCAATGTGGCTGTGGTTCACTGGTGCCGCCCCGGCCGCGAAGGCTGGGAACTGGGAGCGTTCCTGACGACGCCACTGGCCGATCACCTGGTGGCGAAGACACGTGGCGGACTGCGCCGTCAGATTCGCTACGAATCGAACTGGCGCGCATGGATTCGCTGGGAACACAGCGAACGTCGTTATCCGGTTCAGGTGACGGACTACTCGATCAGCGGTGTCCGACTGCGCTTCGCCGGAACGGCCGACCGCGGACAAACGGCCGACCGCGGACAGGCATTGTGGTTGTTTCAGACGTCAGCTGCGTCCGCAATGCCGCTGCTGAAGGGACTCGTCCAGTGGTCTCGCTCCGACGCACAGGGCACGACGCTGGGGTGCTATGTCGGCAACGAACGTGCTCGCTGTCTGCCGCGAGCGTTCAATCAGGCGTCCGTGCTGCATGTCGAAGTTCCGGACCTGGCTCTGGCCGGTTCGTCGAACATGCTGGCACCTTATGACATGGAATGTTCGGACGACAATCGGCTGGCGTGATGCGGATTTCCGCCTGAGAATCCGGCGCTGCCGACCGCCGGAGATTGCGATTTTCCGCGCGGCTGCCTAGGCTGAACGAAATTGCGTTCGCGCTGCGTTTTCGGCCGTTCAGCCGTTCAGGAGTCCGTCGCTGATGTTCTTTCCCGCCACTGTAACCAACCCCGGCATGTCACTTCGATTATTGTCGTGCCGCTCGCTGGCAGCAGGCTGCTGTGCGGTCGTTATGTTCGGTGGCCTGGTACTTCCGGGCTGTTCAGAATCCGATTCAACCGGTTCCGGCCCGCCCGCCACCGCGCCGCCGGAGAAGACTGCCGTAGTGCCCGATGATCCCGCTGCCGTGACTGCATTGCAGGACGCCGGGTTTGCGCTCGTCACCGACGACAGCGGAAATGTCGTTGAGGCGTCAACGGCCAGCGACGCGCCGATTCCCGGGATTCTGGCGAAGCTTGCAGGGCTGCCGCATCTGAGACGGTTGCTGCTGAAAGGCCCTGGCATCGGCGACGAGGGGCTGGAGGTGCTGGCGCAGCTTTCCGAACTGCAACGGCTGGACCTGTCCGAGTCCGCGATCACGGACGCAACGATGCCCATCATCGGCAAGCTCAGCGGGCTGCAGGTGCTGGCTCTGCGGCGAGCGGGTATCTCCGACGCCAGCCTGGCCGCACTGTCCGGCCTGAAGAATCTGCGAGCCCTCGACCTGCGAAACAGCAACATCGGCGACGCCGGTATGGAACACGTCGCAAAACTTGGCGCGCTCGTCGATCTGCAACTTGAAAAATCCAAAGTCCCCGACAGTGGTGTGGCGGATCTCGAACCGCTGCGGCTGAAGTCGCTGAATCTGAATGCTCAAACGTCGCTGACCAATGCGACTCTGGAAGTTCTGGGACGCATTCCGACACTGGAATCCATTCAGTTGGATTCGACCCGCATCACGGACGACGGCATGGTTCATGTTGCAAAGCTGACGAACCTGAAACGGCTCCGCATTCGTTCGACCGACGTGACCGGTGTCGGTCTGCAGCACATCGCCGGTCTGAAGAAGCTGACACGCCTCGAACTGCGTGATTCTTCCGTCGATGACGAAGGCATGGCCGTGATCACTTCCTTTCCCGATGTGACGTTCGTGGATATCAGCGAGTGCCGAGTGGTGTCCAAAGACGGCCTGAAAAAACTGGGTGGCCTGACCGGACTGACTTACCTGGGACTGTGGGAAACCCGTACCGACGACAGCGTCATGGAAGCTCTCGCCGGGCTGAAGAATCTGACGGAACTGGATCTGAAGGCAACCGCCGTCACCAGCGAAAGTGCACCGATCATTGCCGGGTTCCCGGAACTGAAGGTGCTCAGTATTTCCGGCACACAACTGGATGACGACGGCATCCGCCAGTTCGCCGACCTGCCGCTGACGTCGCTGGATGTGTCGAACACGAATGCGTTCGACGTGATCGAAGAACTACGGCAGAAGCATCCGCATTTGACGATCATCGAGTAACTGCATGACGAATAACACAGCTCAGCGTCCGCTCAGCGAAGAACAGTTTGCGCGAGCCAGCCGGTCCATTCCTGGCGGAGTCAACAGTCCCGCTCGCGCGTTTGGTGCGGTCGGCGGAACACCACCGTTTATCGCGCGCGGTGACGGACCGTTCCTGTTCGACATCGACGGCAATCAATACATCGATTTTGTCGGATCGTGGGGACCGCACATTCTGGGACACCGCCATCCCGCCGTCATTGCCGCAATGGAAGCGGCGCTGAAGACGGGAACCAGCTTCGGAGCCCCCACGATTGCAGAATCCGATCTGGCAGAACTGGTCGTGACACTGGTGCCGTCAGTGGAAAAAGTTCGCATGGTAAATTCCGGTACGGAAGCGACCATGTCCGCGATCCGCGTCGCGCGAGGCTTCACCGGGCGCGACCGGATTATCAAGTTCGCCGGCTGCTATCACGGTCACGTCGACAGTCTGCTGGTCCAGGCCGGCAGCGGAGCGCTGACACTGGGAACGCCATCGAGTCCGGGCGTTCCCGCAGGATGCACGAACGATACACTGGTCCTGCAGTATAACGACACGACTTCGCTGCAGCAGGCGTTTTCGCAGCATGCAGGAACCCTTGCGGCGGTGATCCTGGAACCGGTGTGCGGCAACATGGGCTGCGTCATTCCATCGGACGAATTTCTGCAGACCCTGCGGGCACTGTGTACGCAACACGGCACCGTGCTGATCTTCGACGAAGTGATGTGCGGGTTTCGAGTCGCTCTCGGCGGCGCTCAATCGCGGTTCGGCGTGGTTCCCGACATGACAACGCTGGGAAAAATCATCGGCGGCGGCATGCCGGTGGGTGCATACGGCGGCCGCAGCGACATCATGGACGCGGTCTCCCCAGTCGGCGGCGTCTATCAGGCGGGAACGCTTTCAGGCAACCCGGTCGCCATGGCCAGCGGCCTGGCGATGCTGAAGGCTCTGGTCCATGAAGACCCTTATCCACTGCTGGAACAACGCAGTGCTCAACTGGCCGACGGGCTGCAGGCCGCGGCCGCTCAGGCAGGCGTGCCCGTGACGATCAATCGCGTGGGCAGCATGATGACGATGTTCTTTACGGACTCGCCTGTCACGGATTTCGCATCCGCGACCTCGTCCGACACGCAGAAATTCGCCAGGTGGTTTCACGGCATGCTGGACCGCGGCATCTATTTGCCGTGCAGTCAGTACGAAGCCCTGTTTGTGTCGACGACTCACACAGAAGAACTGATCGAGCAGACCGTCAGCACCGCCCGGACGGTCCTGGCCAGTCTGTAGTGTTCGCGCATACACCGACCAGTGAAACATCGTCGCGACCGCGCTGCTGTTGCGAAAACGCAACAGGTCGCCAACTTCGGTCAACGTCGTGTGAATTCGGCCTCAATTTGACGAAACGTCCGTCGGAAACGTCGCATCGCCGGGCGGGAAATGCCACGTTTCACCAATTGAAAGCCACCACGGGTTTCGGTCCCGCGGTGCGACTTTTCCGGTCTGCCTGATTCAGCGTTCACATCGACCCACCTATGAGCAGCAACGTGATTCTCGAACCGGCACCGCCCGTGATGCCGATTGAGCAGGATTCGCCGAACCTGTCGGACATGCTGGGGTACGCAGAGGAGCTGCCAAGCACGGACTGGCTGACTCAACTGAATCTGACCTCACCCCGTCAAAATCTTGGCTGCCTGCCGCTGTCAACACGCATCGTCAAACGTACGGTGGATATCGTGGGAGCCTCGCTGCTGCTGACTGTCTGCAGCCCGATTATGCTGCTGACAGCTGTGCTGGTGAAGCTGACATCTCCCGGCCCGATGATCTATTCGCAGACACGAGTCGGTATGAATCTTCGCAGCAAGGGCGGGCACGATCGTCGCCGGCACCAGCACGCCGCTGCCGACGTCGCCGCCGACCGACGCGGGGCGAGCGGAGATCGCCGCGCCGGTCATAGTTTTGGCCGCCCGTTTACGATCTACAAGTTTCGGACGATGCGAAACGACGCAGAAAACGCGGGCGCTCGCTTCGCCGAATCCGACGATCCGCGGGCGACTCCTATTGGCCGCTTTCTCCGACGAACACGCATCGATGAACTGCCGCAGCTGTGGAACATCCTGCGCGGCGACATGTCGCTGGTCGGTCCGCGTCCCGAACGCCCGGAGTTCATGGAACAACTTTCCGACGAGATTCCGAACTACGTCGATCGGCTGGGACTCAAGCCCGGTCTCACGGGAGTCGCGCAGGTCGTCAACGGTTACGACAACGAAATCGAAGGCTTCCGCCGCAAAGTCGGCTATGACCTGCTGTACCTGCAAAACTGCTGCCTTGCCAACGATCTGAAAATCCTGGCCCGCACCGTGCGAGTGGTCATCACCGGCGAAGGCGCTCTCTGACCCGCCGGCATTCCGTCCGTCGTTCGCAGCGGCCGCGCGGCGGAAACGTGGACGAGCCAGAACGCTCGCCGCCAGAGTTCGGCACGGGACCGAAGTTCGCGAAGAGACCATTCGGACGTCAGCTCGCGCACGGAGTCAATTCCCACGCTTCCGTGGTCCGGCGCTGCAGTTCGTGGTCCGGCGCTCCCCCGGCGAGGCGGGATCGCCTTCCATTTGGCCCGGACTCCCCTACCGGCGCGATTTCCCGTAAGATCTTGCCGAAGCGGCTGCCGGAAACTATCAATTCCCGGTCTCCACGTTTGTTGCCCACGCCGGATTCACTGAAAACCGTCCGGCGAATCGCTTGTCCCTGCAAAAGGAGGTAACCATTAAACGCTCTCGTCCCACCGCGGCCCCTCAGGTAAACACACCGCGGATGAATGAACGCATTCGTATTTCTCCGATCCGAGTCGTCAACGCCGAAGGAGAAATGCTGGGGGAAATGGAAACTGAAGCGGCACTCCGGATGGCTCAGGATCAGGGTCTCGACCTTGTCGAAGTCAGCCCGGAAGCTCGTCCGCCCGTTTGCCGTATCATGAATTACGGCAAGGTCATCTATGAACGTCAAAAAAAGACCAGTGGCCCGAAACAGCACCGCACGCAACTGAAACAGTTGCGTCTGCGAGCGAAAACCGGGGCTCATGACATCGAAGTGAAAGTCAATAAGGCCCGCGAGTTTCTGTCGCGCCGCGACAAGGTGAAAATCAACGTCATGTTTCGTGGCCGCGAAAACGCTCACCACGACCGCGGTCGCGAAATGCTGGAAGAGATTGTCGAGTCGCTCAAGGACGTTGCCAGCGTCGAGCAGGCTCCGAAAATGGAAAGCGGTCGGATGATGTCCGTGCTGCTGACACCGAACGCGAAGTAACACCGGACAGCCCGGGCCGTTCGCAGCGATTCGGGATCTGCGTTCTGCGGCCGGATAATATCCCGCTCATCTCACGACCACGCACTTCCGTGCAGCATGGCGACTGTCTGCCGAAACCCCGCGGCCAGTCGGAATCTAAAATGAACCGACGACGACTTGGTACCAGCGGACTTGCTGTCTCTGACATCTGCATGGGAACGATGACGTTCGGCGAACAGTGCGATGAACGGCTGTCGTTCGCAATCATGGATCGCGCTTTCGACGCGGGCATCGATTTCTTCGACGCCGCCGAAGTCTACCCGGTGCCGCCAAGCGCCGAGAAATTCGGCCTCACCGAGGAAATCGTCGGCCGCTGGATGAAGACGAAACCCCGCGACTCGGTAATTCTCGCGACGAAAGTGACCGGGCCGGCTCACGGCTGGTTTGTTCCGCCCGTTCGTCACGGCCACACCGCACTCGACCGACGCCAGGTGATTCAGGCTGCCGAAGCCAGTCTGAAGCGGCTGCAGACCGACTACATCGACCTGTACCAGACTCACTGGCCCGACCACCACGCTCGGTACGAAGACATCCTGGATGCCCTGACAACGCTCGTTCAGCAGGGCAAAGTACGAGCCGTCGGCTGCAGCAACGAAACATGCTGGGGACTGATGAAAAGTCTGTTCGCCGCAGAAGTTCACGGCCTGTGCCGCTACGACACTGTTCAGAACAACTTCAGCCTGATTAACCGGCGCTGTGAAAGCGAACTGGCTCAGGTCTGCCGTCGCGAAAACGTCGCACTCCTGCCGTACTCACCACTGGGCGGAGGCGTGCTGACAGGTAAATACACCGACAGCTTTCCTGAAGGATCACGCTTCACCGCCTATCAAAATGCCGGCGAACGTCAGCAAAAGATGGCTCAGCGTTTTCTGAACGAACGCACCCGGGAAACCGTCGAACGCCTGAAGCCGATTGCCGCCGACCTGCACGTCACCCTGCCCGCGCTGGCCGTCGCGTGGAGCAAACAGCATGACTTCGTGGCCTCAACGATTATCGGTGCCACAACTGTTGAGCAGCTCAACGAAAGCCTCGCCGCAGACGGCCTGATTCTGGACGAAGAAACACTTCGCCGCATCGACGAAATTGAGGAAGCCATTCCGAACCCGATGAAAGAAGACGGCCTGCGGAAGCTGTAACGAGTCGCTCGGAATTACCGCCCCAGCACCGCATCACCGCCCCAGCACTGCAAACAATTCGCGAATCTCGTCGTCCACGTCTTCCGGTTTCTCGACGGTGCCGGCGATCCTCAATCGCAGCAGCTCACGGTAGCGCTGCCGCATCCGGTGAGCGGCGACCTTCACGGCTCCGTCTGTCAGGCGCAGCGCTTTCGCCGCGGCCGCATACGCGTCTGGCGACCTGCGACCGGACAGAAACGGCTTCAGCGCTTCGAAATGCTCCTGCTTGCCGCGAACCGCATATTCGTTCTTCAGCGCGTCCAGAACCTGAGTCAGCAGCGTCAGAGCCCATTGCTGCTCAAACAGCCGCTCGGGTGTCATCGAATCGACCGCGACGACGGAGTAGCGCGACTCGCCGGAATCGAAATCCAAAGGCAGTCGCTTTCGACGGCCGCCGCGTTTTTCCGCGTTTGCCTTCTGAGCTTCGTTGATGAGAAACCGCTTGCAGGCCGTCAGCAGGAATGCTCGAAAACGGCCACGTTGCGGGTCGGCGGTCGCAATCGTTGATTTCTCCAGAAGCTGCTCGAAGAACGCCTGAGTCAGATCCTGCGCCTGGTGAACGTCGCCAACTCTCCTGCGCACATAGGCGTACACCGGATACCAGTACGTCTGACACAGCTCCGCAAGTGCCTGCGCTGATTCGCCGTCGACCTGCTTTCCCGCGGCCAGCACGATCGTCCAGCGAGTCGTCTGAAACGCCGCGCCCCCACAGACATCATCTGCCGGCATCGGATTGCCGGAACTGAAGTTTTCAGAGCGGTTCATTCTGTCTCACCAGACTGGCCGCGGGGTTCGGGGCACAGGATCCACAGCGCGTGCTGCATGCACTCTACCGCCTGACTCACCGAAGTGGCTAGAATTCACCGCGAACCGGGCACTTAGGATCGTGCGGAAAATAAGTGTCTGACCCCAATTGTGCGAAGCACCCGGAGGGC
>CAZHET010000319.1:0-7808 GCA_964531585.1 uncultured Planctomycetaceae bacterium
CGGGAAGTCGCACCGTTTCGTCCGAGGCGATCAGCAGAATGGCGGCCACGGACTGGGCCGACGTTTCGTCTTCGGCCAGCGGTCCGGGCGAAAGCGTTTCCTGCAGCGTCATCATGCGATTCCGCAGGGCGGCGGGAACGGTCGCCGGTCTCTGCAGAGCGGCGGCAAACAATTCCGGCTCGGCCTGCATCAGCTGCGTGAACAGCCGCACGGACGGCGCGTCCTGACCGACGAGTTCCGAGAAGCGTTGCCAGTACGGCAGTCGCGCTGCCGCGGCGACCGACTGTGATTCTTCCAGGTCCGCCAGCCGGCCGGCAAACGAATCGCGCTGGATGCGTTCCAGAATGATCTGAGCACGCAGACGTTGTTCGGCCGATCCGGTTCGTTCCAGGTGCCGCAGCCGGTCGAGTGCCGGCTCACCGATTTCGGTCAGTTGTTTGACGGCTTGCTGCCGACGCCGGAAGTCAGCGGCATCAAGATCCGAAATCAGCCGCTCGACGTCATGCTGTTCGCCGGAACCTGCCGCAGCGCCCTCGTCACGCCGAGCCGCTGTGTCGCCAGCCGCTGCGTTCCCAGGCACCGCGTCCCCGGGAGGGCGAGGCTCCTGCCGAGCCGCCGCTGCCAGAACGGCGTCCGCCGCCAGCAATGACGCCGCGAGAGCAAGTTTGCAGGTCGCCGGAGAACGGAACATCACGCGTTTCTGAATCGTTTTGAATCCTGGGTCACATGCGGAAAGCCTGAATTCCCACGGATTCCGCGCTAAATCGGCCGCCCGTGTTTCAGACGCCGCCGCACCGATAACCTATCGCGCCGGGGCCTGTCTGGCGGGTGAGATTACGCCAACACGCCGCGAAAGCTGAATTCCGCCGGCCCGGCCAGCCGAATCGCCGACGTTCCATCCCACTCGACCGTCAGAGTCCCGCCAGGCAGATGAACCACAAGGGACGCAGATCCGTCCCGCGCTTCCGCCAGCAGAAAGGCAACCGCCGCGGCACACGCTCCAGAACCGCAGGCGCGGGTCTCACCACTGCCGCGTTCCCAGACTCGCACATTCAGCCCGCCGTCGTCGCGTCGCTGGACGAATTCCACATTCGTGCGATCCGGAAATCGGGAATGCCGTTCAATCACCGGGCCGAGTCCGCGCACGATCTCATCCGTCAGTTCCTCAACGCGGATCACCGCATGCGGATTGCCAACCGCCACCAGCCTTGCCCTGACCGGGGAACCATCAGAAAACCGGACGTCGGGAAATTCCACTTCCGCGGTGCCGGCGGGAAATTCCGGCGGACCCATTTCGATTCGTACGACAGCCGCGAGTTCAGGGCACCACGGACGCAGGATCTCGGCCGTCAGCAGACGCCGTTCCATCTGAATGCGACACACGTCGTCGCAGCGGCTCATGTGCTGCATCCACATGGCGACACAGCGAGCGGCGTTGCCGCACATGGAGCCCTCGCTGCCATCGGCATTCCACATCTGCATCATGACATCAGCCGCTGCCGCCGGTGACGACCTGTCCGGCGGAATCAGGTACACGAGCCCGTCAGAACCGACGCCTGTGTGACGGTCGCTGACTCGTCGAGCGAAGCTGGCAGGTTCGGCCGGCAGCGTCTGCACAAAACCGTCGATGAACACGTAGTCGTTGCCGGCTCCGTGCATCTTGACGAACGCAATGCCGTCGGTAGGTTGTCCGGTCACAATTCCTCCCCCGTGAGCAGGGCGCTCGCGCGGTACGCGGCGGTAATTCGGCTACAGTCCGCATCACGCCACATCGGCGCGGCGGGCAGCATAGCCGGCACGCCGTCGCCGGTCACTGTCTGCTTCGCGACCACATCACCACGACTGTTCATAAAGATCATGACGACGTACGCCTCACGTCTTGCCGCACGAATTCATCAGACTCAGACCGCGGCCCTCGTGGGTCTGGACCCTCGCTGGGATCAGTTACCCGACGAACTGACTCAGCCGCGCGGCGGTTCTTCCGCCACTCTGGCACAGCAGGCGGACGGCTTTTGGGAATTCTGTCGCGAAATCATCGATGTCGTTGCTCCGCTGGTTCCCGCCGTTAAGCCGCAGGTCGCGTTCTTTGAACAGCTTGGACCGGCCGGCATGTCGGCTCTTCACAGCGTGATGACGTACGCTCGTGACCGAAACCTGCTGGTCATTGCCGACGCCAAGCGAGGCGATATCGGTTCGACGGCAACCGCCTACGCCGACGCCTGGCTGGCCGGAAGCAACCCCGCGATGGCTGCCTTTCCCGCGGATGCGCTGACGATCAGCCCGTATCTTGGCCCCGATACGCTGCAGCCATTCGTCGAAAAAGCCGTGGAACGCGCGGCCGGTCTGTACGTCCTGGTCCGCACCAGCAACCCGCAGTCCGCCGTGTTTCAGGATCGAGTCTCCGGCGATGCGAAGCTGTTCGAAGCCGTCGCTGACGTCGTGCAGTCGCTGAATGAACAGCACCGCGGCGACGATCAATACGGCCCCGTCGGTGCCGTTGTCGGAGCAACCTGGCCGGAAGAGCTGCATTCGCTGCGGTGCCGGATGCCGAACACGCTGCTGCTGGTTCCCGGCTACGGAAGTCAGGGCGGATCAGCGTCGGACGTGGCGTCGGCACTCGACGCTGACGGTCAGGGAGCACTCATCAACAGCTCGCGAGCGATCAACTTTGCGTTTCGCAGTGCTCGTTATGCCGACCAGTTCCGGCCGGCAGAGTGGCGGGAAGCCGTTCGCGCGGCCACGCGGGACATGATCGCCGACCTGCAGCCAGCGCAGACTACTCGCGGCTCAGCCGGTTCCAGCGACTGACGATTTCCACTTCCATCGGCAGCAGCACAAAAGTCCAGGCCCACAGCAGATTGACGACGGCTCCCAGAAAAATGCCCAGGTTGACTCCGTGACTGCGAGCAACCGTGTCGGACAGCGAAAACAGCGCCATGGTCACAACCGGGCAGCAAAGGTTGGACGCGGCTGTAATCAGAATCGCCAGCGGCAGCGCGGCCCAGCGAGTGTACAGCGACAGCAGCACCGTCAAATGCGAACTGAGCGCCAGCATGAACAGGTACCACACGACCATCGTGCCCGACAGTTCCCGCCAGATCGAAGTCTCATACACCGTACCGATCACGAGCAGCCAGACGGCTCCCGGAACGATTGCGATCAGGCACGCCGCCAGCTTCTGCAGCAGCAGCGTTCCCGTGTGCGACGGCAGCATCGTCAGAGTCGCAATCGTTGACTGCCGCACTTCCTGAAACAACGAGCCTGATGCATACAGCAGAACTTCCACCGTCAGGGCTCCGGCGATCGTCAGAAAGCACAGCCACGGCAGATCACCACCCAGCCAGACGTCAGCATTCGGCTGGTCCATGCGATAGTACGCGGCGAATCCTGCCACGAGTGCCGCGTAGGCCAGCAGCTTCACGACGAAGAACGTCTTGCCACCGGTGAAGAACAGAAAGTCCTTCCACACCACGGCGAGCTGCCAGCAGCGACCCACGGTCACTCGCCGCACGCTGGCCGAACGCCCGTGAACCGCGTCGTCGACCGGCTGGCTGTATCGGTTGAAAAACAGCACGCTCAGTGCGAACAGGACGCCGCCGCAGGTCAGATTCAACCGAAACTGATCGCCGAACATCTGCAGCGGCGCCTTCCGCCCCAGCACGTCGTCGATGCGATCGGTGACGGATAATTTTTGCTGCAGCGTCAGCAGCCATTGGGTGATTTCCACGACGTTCGCATCAATCCACGCATAGCCCTTCAGTCCGGCGACCGCGTTCAGAATCGGGGCCGAAGCGAAAAACAGCATCAGGATCGCTGCGGCCAGCGACGCCGCTCGACCGGATGTCTGGCACCGCACCGAACAGAACAGCGCCATGTTTGCGACCAGACACATCCACGCCGCCAGAGCCAGATACGCGGCGATGATCTGTTCCCACAGCACGCCGCCCAGCGTGATCGCCAGAAACGTGAACGGCAACTGAATCGCCAGCAGCATCAAAGCCGCTATCAGCCGCGACGTCGACTTGCTGAGCACGATGGCCAGCGGAGTGACACCGGCCAGCCGCAGCAGCGCCAACGTTCCGGCATCCTTTTCTTCGGTCACCGCAGACACAAAGTAGCTGATTCCCGAAACGGAAATCAGCAGGACGTTCAGAAAGCAGATGGATCGGAAGAACTGCAGTCCTGGCCCGGTGCCCCCCAGCGCTCCCGCATACGCAAACGAAATCGACAGCAGCATGAAGCCTGCAAACGCGGCTCTCACGATATGCGGATAGACGCTTTTAACATCGGCTTTCAGCGACCAGTTGAACAGCGTTGTCGTGCCGCTGATCACGTCGGCACTCCTCGCGTTGTCAAATCCATAAACGCCTGATTCAACTGTTTGCGCCGCTGGCTGAACGACAGGATCGGCAGGTTCAGTGTGATGATCGACTGCAGCAGTTCGTTCGCCGTGACCGAGTGGTCAAGCTGAATGACGTACTCACCCGGACGCGCGCCTTCCGGAATCTCCACAGTGGAAATCGTGGGCAGACCTTCCAGCAGCTCGGGCGTATTCTCGGCCGGATCGCCGACTTTCAGGTGATACGTGGGCAGTGCGTCGTCGGCATCCAGCAGAGCATCCATCGGACCACTGAAACGAATCTGGCCACGATCGATGATTGTCACGCTGTCGCACAATTCGGCCAGTTCGCTCAGGATGTGCGAACTGATGAAGATCGTTTTTCCCATGCGGCGAAGTTCACGCAGAATTTCCATCAGTTCGATGCGAGCCCGCGGGTCAAGACCGCTGGCCGGTTCGTCCAGCAGCAGCAGGTCCGGGTCATGCACCAGCACGCGAGCCAGACTGACTCGCTGCTGCATGCCGCGAGACAGCCCGCTGATCAGGTCGTCCCTGCGGCCGTCCATGTCCGTCAGCGTCAGCACGTCGTTGATCACCTGATCACGCTGGCCCAGATTCAGACCGTAGGCCGCTGCAAAAAAGTCCAGGTATTCGAAGACAGTCATCTGCCTGTACATGCTGAAATGGTCCGGCATGAATCCGATCTTCTGCCGAACCTGAACGGCGTCGGAACGCACACTGCGACCAAACACGCGGACTTCGCCCCAGTTCGGTTTCAGCAGCGTGCAGATGACTTTCAGAGTCGTCGTCTTGCCGGCTCCGTTCGGTCCGACGAACCCATGCACCGTCCGCGGCATGACAGCAAACGACACCTGATTCAGCGCCTGATGACCTTTGAAGGCATGAGACAGCTCGCTGACAGAGATCGCGGGGATGGTTTCGGGTGTGTAGTTTTCAGGCATGAACGTGTGAGGTATGGGGGTTTCGGACATCGCGACTATTCAACGAGATAAGGCTCAGCGTCAGAGGTTCATCCGCCCGTATTCACGAACAGATCCTGCACGATGAGCACTCGCCCGGTACGGCGGGATTCGACGTCGATTGGCACGTGCAGTTCGTCAGGCATCGTCGTGTAGATCAGCAGCCGCACGCGGTCCGTCGGCAACGTGAACTTTGCCGGGTCGTAAACCAGATCATCCAGCAGCGCGCGACGCACAATCCGGGGAAGCGCATCGTCATAAAACCGCTGCTCCAGAGTACGATCATCGTTCACGTCCGTCTGGCTGCCGAACAGACTGAAGCCGAACTGCTGATCAAATTCGCCACGAGTGAACTGGCCCAGCCGGCTGATCGCTCCCGCCTGCGTGATCAGGCGAGTCTCCGGATCAAAGGCCAGCCGATAGATGCGAGAACCCGCGATCGCGCGAAAAACCGTTCCTTCCGGCGGGTCGAACCGGTCTCCCGTGCTGACCGTCAGCGATTTCAAACCGGCCGAATTCAGTT
The DNA here is from genome assembly GCA_964531585.1 of uncultured Planctomycetaceae bacterium. GTDB lineage: Bacteria > Planctomycetota > Planctomycetia > Planctomycetales > Planctomycetaceae > JAWKUA01. The sequence goes on from CAZHET010000319.1 coordinate 5,843, forward strand.
CTGCACCGGCGATGCGAAACTGCAGATCCGGCAGCGTGACGCGGCGGCGGCTGACAAACGTCTGAGCACTGTACGGCGGAATCTGGATTTCGATGCCGCCCGAATTTCCCGCAACGGTTGCCGCATTCACGTTGGTCTCGCCGGATGCCGTCGCAAAAACCGACTGCTGATCGGGGGCACCCGCGGCGTACGTGTCACCATCCGTGACGAACAGTGCGTTCCACTGAAACAGGCTGGCGTGCGTGTCGTCTTCCATCCGTGCAACTGCCAGAGAATGCAGCGTCGTCGACTCCCCGTACCCGCGCCGGCCGATCAGCAGAAACAGGATGCTAAACACCACTGACAGCCCGGCGATCGCTCCGTACGTGGCCAGAAAATGCACCTGCTTTTTCTGAGACAGAATCCAGCAGCCAGGAAAAATCATCCCGATGTACGTGATCGCCAGCAGAAAGATCAGCCACCAGGCGTGATCCGGCTGAGTCATCTGCCGCATGGCCTTGAAAATCTCATCGTCCTGATACCCCGGAGTCGTCATGGTGTCGTACGTTGTGCCGTACTGAAGCTGCTGCTGTTCCGCCTGCTGAATGGAGTCTTCCAGTGCCTGTTCTTCGGTCTGATGCGTTTCCGTGCCCAGGGCTTCGGACACGACGTCCGCCGTCAGCTCGGACCGCTGAATGTCGTGCCTGACGACAAGTCCGCTGCCGACACGAAACCGGTCGAACGGCTGGCTGAGTTCCGCCAGTTCGCCGGAGAACTCCGGATAGCCGCCTCGCTGGTCCTTCAGAATGTGCAGCCGTCCGCCCATTTTCAGCCACGCGATGAATGCCTGTTCGCGAGGCAGTTCCCAATCCGGCGCGTGATCCATGAATACTGTGTGCAGGCCGAACGTGACCGTGCTGTACGGCGGAAAGATGTGTTCCGGAAAATGCTTGATCGTCGTCGGCTGGTTGGAGTTGTAGTCCGGTCGGTCGAAGATCACCGCCTGCGGCCGCTGTTCGTCGGAGGCGAGATCCGTCTTCAGCGCCGCGCGAGGCTGCGTCAGCGAGTCAAACGACTGCCGGCCGATCTTCAGTCGCCACTCGGTCTGATACATGTTGCCGATGTAGGGATAAAACTGGACCCACTTCCGCGAATGAGGAGCGATGTAGACCGACTGCACCTGTTTGCCGGTGGAATCGAACAGCACTCCCTGAGTCTCAGCGAACGTGGCCATGGCTTCAACGGGCTCGTCGCTGATGTTGTCCACCAGCAGCGACACCGGATTGAAGTGCCCCGGCTGAACGCGTCCGTCGAATCCCCAGATCCGGTCTTTAATGTCGAGTGCCTTGTCGCTTTGAGCAAACGCGGCCGGCGACACCGTCATCAGCGCGATCAGCACCGGTAGCAGCGCCACCCGCATTATCGCTGCCGTCACCATCCGGCGAGCCGCTCGGTACAGCGCGGCTGGGCTGCGCACTGCGTCGCTGCGGTGCTGGATCCGCCGGTCGCTCCGCCGGGCGTGTTCCAATTCGAATTCCGTCATCAGACTCACCCTTCCACCGCGACGGGACTTCCTGCCGAAGTATCCACCTGCGGTGCCACACGCACCCGTGAGACCGGGCTTTCAAGGCGATTCAGCAGCCGCGGTGCTCCCGCCTGCACGAACGCCCGAATGAAAAGCGTCACGCCGCCATACAGCAGTACGCAGATGACAAGGGGAATAATCGCCGGTCCCGACGAGAACGTTCCCACAGAATACGGATCCAACTGGCCCAGCCAGCGAGTCTCCAGCAGCAGCATTTCCAGAAAATAGACACAGCTTGCGGGACTCATCAGCATCAGCACGTCCTGAAACTCAGGAAACAGCGGAACCAGTCCCGGTGCCACCAGCACCCACACGGTCATGACCGCGACCGCCACCAGCACAGACTTCGTCTGAGAATGTATCGTTAAGCCAATCCCGGCACACAACCACACCGTCAGAGAC
>CAZHET010000320.1:0-7797 GCA_964531585.1 uncultured Planctomycetaceae bacterium
GACTTAACACCACGCGGAGGCTCACTGTTCGTCAACTCTTGAATAATTCGGGTTAAGGTTCGAATGGCAGCGAGGGTATGGAGCGTTCTCCGTCAGCCAGTCCATGCGCCAGCGCGTGGGTAACGATATCGGCACCCAGGAACAGCACCATCGGAGACAATCGTTCAAAGATGAGTACTTCGCACTGCTGCGAAATCATCAGATCGACTTTGATGAACGCTATGTCTTCGATGACGAGATCACTGGGTGAACCTGCGGGTTGCCAGTTGCGGAGCAACGGTATTCGATAGCCCCGGATGCAATCCGGGGTTCAGAGCAATCCAGCCACCGCGCGCGAGTCGCGGAGCGACGGCATTGAACCGCGATCAACAACGCTTCGCCACCGCCGGTACTCCGCGAATGCCGTCGCTCCGCGACTACGGATGACGGCTGCCCGCAGATTCCAGGAACGCCAGCAGATGCCCCACGTCCTCGGCGGAGAGTGTGTTCAGAAGACCTTCAGGCATGGGTGAGGTTGGCGATGGCTCATAGCTTTCGATATCCGCTTTCGCGATCTCCACAACCTGCGACGGACGCAGCGGGTCCGTCGCGATTCGCAGTGTCTTCGAACGATAATCGCCGCCCGTGATCACTCGGCCGGTGATGACTCTGCCGTCCGTCGTCACGACCTGCATGTTGCGATACTTTTCCGCGACCACGTTCGATGGCAACACGACCGACGTCAGCAGGTCGCGGCGGCCGAAGCGGTTCGCGACCGATGTCAGGTCCGGCCCAATGACAGCTCCGGAACCGTGCATCCGGTGACACGACGCGCACAACGCTTCGCCGAACAATTGTCGACCGCGTTCCGGACTGGCCTGATCGCTGATTCCGGCGATTTCGTGCGTTAGAGCGTCCACCGTCCACTCGCGAACGAATGGCCGACTGATAGTGAGCGCCGCCGGTTCGGTCCGCGACCCCGGTTGCAGCAGTTCACCCAGCGACTCGCGTTCGGCATCGTTCAGTGAGGCCGTGGCTTCATCGCGAATCTGTCGCAGAAAATCGGGCATCCCTTCGCCACTGAACGCGCTGCGATCGAGTTCACCAAGAACTTCGAAATACATGCGCCGCTGATCGATCGTCCAGCCGGCTTTCGAATGACGCAGAACGAACAGATAATGCAGTCGATCTTCCTGCGTGACCGCCTGGCCAAGCAGTTCCACTGCCGACGAAACAGCGTCTGCGGATTCCAGACGCAGCAACAGCAGTTCAGCCAGTTCCCGGTTCACACCGCGCCCGGATCCGATGGGAGCAAACACTTCGAAGTCCACCGGAAACCAGTCGTTCAGTCGATCCATCGTGTCGCGCCGCAACGCTTCGTCCAGCGCCGTCGTGTCGGCAAGGCACAGCGAATACGCATGCAACAACGTCCGTCGCTGATACGGCGAAAGTTCGCTCAGCGGCAAATCGTTCAGACGTCGCAGAATGCCGGGAACGACCTCCATATTGTTAGCGCGAGCCAGCATCATCAGTGCGGTGACGGCGCTGGAGGCATTCGGTTCGTCGAAGACACGTTGTCGCCATGTGTCGACGGGCTGGCGTTCAATCAGCACCTGCGCCGCATGTCTCAGAGTCGGATCAGCGCTGCCAACCTGCGGCCATGCGATTTCCATCGCCGCTCGCTCTGTTCGTGCGCCGTTCGTGAGCGCCACGTCGCCGGCCGCCGGTTTTTCCGCCGCGCTGCTCACGATCTCCTCCGGTCGCCCGTGAAACGTCGCAAGCTGAGTTGCCAGAGCTCGGCGCTGCTTTGAAAACGCTGCTCGCTCGGACTGCTGCCGTGCGATTTCGACCGCTTGCGCGTCAGGTCCGACGAAGTGAATTCGGTACAGCGCCGACTGAGTTTTCCTTCCGCCTGTGATCACGTACATCGCTCCATCCGGTCCGAACGCCAGGTCCGTCACGTTGAATGGCCGCCCCTGCACGAAGGTTTCGGCGCGGCAAATGTAGCCGGCTCCGCGGGGCTGCAGGTGACAGGCGAGGATGCGGCCGTACGCCCAGTCGAGAGCGAACATCGCGTCGTTCCATGGCGCGGGAAACTTTCCGTGGCGGCCGGACACGACCGAAGTCGGCGAGCCCTTTCCGACGTCCGCGACTGGCAGCGAATTGTCCGCGTGATCGGCGTCGTAGGGCGGCCACTTGCCCGTGCGTCCGCGCCAGCCAAAGTCCGCTCCGGAAACCAGATGATCGATTCGCGTCGGTCGATACCACGGCGCACCCATGTCGAATTCCGCGTCGGCGTCGTACGTAAACAGTTCGCCGTCCGCGTTGAAATCGATGCCGTACGGATTGCGAAGACCGGTCGCCACCAGTTCCCAGTGTTCACCGTCGCGGTCGGTGCGAATCACGTGACCTTCGATTGATTCCTGATCGATTCGATCGGCCCGCAAAGGCGACGTCCGATCGAGAATATTCTCGCGCGGCACATCCACGCTGTCTCCATGAATGCTGTAGATCATTCCATCGGGACCAAGAGCCAGATCGTTGCGTCCGTGCCCGACGCCTCCGGGGAATTCCCGCAGCAGTTTCACGTCGTCGAACTGATCGTCGCCGTTCGTGTCGGTCAGTCGAAACAGGCCCTTCGAATTGTTGGCATTGGCATACAGGCTGCCATACGCATACAGCAGGCCACGACATTCCAGCAGCGAGTCGTTGATCGTTTCGACGCGTTCGACGGAACTTCGATCGGTGGTCAGAGTCATCCGCAGCAGACCCTGATCTTCGCGCGAAACGGTCAGGCGTCCGCGCGGATCGAAGGCCATGCTGATCCACGATCCTTCATGTTCTCCGGCCGATCGAAGAAGCTGAATCTGAAACCCCGGTTGAGTCGCAAAGGCAGCGGGATCAGTTCCGGCTGGCGCATTGATCGCCTGTTCCCACTGCGTGTAGTCGTCGAAGGAACTGACTCGCGTGGCGGGATTCCACAACTGCGGCAACACTCGTCCCAAGCTGACGCTGCCGGCGTCGGAGGGACTCGATTCGACAATGACCTCGCTGCCGTCAGCGAGAGTCACATCCATTCGAAACGCGATCGCCGACGGGCCTTCGCCGCTGACACCGTTGAGCGTGATCGTGTTGCGACCGATACGCAGGTCTTCGGTCACATCAACGGTTGGCCACGAAGAAAAGTCATCCACGGCCGCTCGAAGTTTGCCGTTCAACCAGATTTCGCAGCGGCAGAAATCGGCCGCGAACTGCAGCGACGCCTGAGCAACCGGAGTCGCCAGTTCAAACGAACGCTCGCACTGAAACGTCTGCCCGACCGGCGACCGATCACTGTCGTTCCAGATCCAGTGTGGCGTTGAATCTTCGGAGGCGAGGGATTCGTGAGTTGCCGTTGCAACAGCGAACAACAGGATGGCATACACGTATCGCATGATGGGTTCCGTGGTGGACGATCGGAATTCAAAGCCGCGTCAAAATCCCACGCAGGCGGAGCTGCAGCGCGGCCGTCAGGATGACACGAACGTTCAAAAAGCGGTAGTCCGCCGGCATTTTCGCGTCGAACTGGGAGTGTCCCCGAACAGAACTTTCCGCCGCTGGCACCGCCACCTATGATGGACGGACAACAACAGCAGACTGCCGTACGGTGGTCAACGGAGAATGTCATGACAACGAGTCCTTTCCCAGGCATGGACCCTTATCTCGAAGAAAGATGGCCCGAGGTACATGCTCGCCTGATCGTCTATGCCGCCAACCAGATCAATCCGCGTCTGCCCGACGATCTTCAGGCCAATATTGAAGAAACGCTCTCGGTATGTGCCGACGATGTCACTGAATACTCGATTCGTCCCGACATTCACATCGCGGAAGATCTGGCTTTCGAATCCTCGACGGCCGCCGCAACGGATCTTGCGATTGCGGAACCGCTGCTGCTCCCGCAACCGCAACACCGCACTCGAAATGTGGAAATCACCGACACGGCCAACAGAGTCATCACGGCCATTGAGTTCATCAGCCCGTGGAACAAAATCGGCATGCGGAATTGTGAGCAGTTTATCCGCAGGCAGCTCAACTATCTGGACGCGGGAGTCAGCCTGGTGGAAATCGACCTGGTCCGTCAGGGGGACGATGTGCTGGCCGCGCCCCTGGAAAATGTTCCGAAACTTGTTCGCACGCCGTATCTGATCTGCGTCACTCGGGCAACGAATCCGGGACAGCTTGAAGTTTACCGGGCACCATTGCAGAAGCTGCTGCCAAACATCCCGATTCCGCTGCGTCCCCATGAACGCGATGTCGTTTTGCAACTGCAGCCGCTGATCGACGCGTGTTACCACGACGGCCGCTATCACCGCACCGATTACCAGAAAAATCCGAAGGCCCGATTTGATGAAGCCGACATGGCGTGGCTTGACGCGCGACTCAGGGAACAGAACCGAAGGTCGTGAGCCGGTGATACACCATCGCTACTGCAGGGCCAGGTCATCGACTCCGAAGCGGACGAAGCGAATCTGAGTGTATCTCTCGCTGCCCTTCGGGCCGGCTTCAAACAAAATGCCGAACTGCCCCGCTTCGAGCCGCACCATATCACTGTATGCCGCCGGGCCTTCGTGAATCAGCGGGCCGTCGTGCCACGTTGACGCTTCATCTGCTGAGTAGCGCAGTCGCAAATCGCTGCGGCCTTTTCCCGTGGGACCATTTTCGTCCGGGCCGGAGAATAGAATCAGGTTTCGCGAATCGCCGTCGACCGTTGAGGCCGCTCGCAGCAGACAGCACTGCACGACCGGCGGATCGAACGGTTCGCCTTCCGGCACAAACCAGCGATACTTCGCGTCGCCGGACGCATCGAACGAATCGCCGCCGTCACTGCTGAACGCTCTTCCGCGAGTTCCCGGCGCGTCGCCATTCTGATCGCGCGTGTTGAAGTACAAACGCCCGTCGTTCAGTTCCACCACGGTGGTTTCATTGGCGTTCAGGCCATCGTCGTACGTCTCATCGACGGCACCCAGTCGCCAGGTCTTTCCGTGATCGTCGCTGAGAATCGCATGAGCCCCATTTGGCCCGCGGTCCGCTCCGTCATCGCCCAGCCGATGATCGCAGGGCACGACGAGTCGGCCACGATGTTCGCCGTGTTGCAACTGAATCGAATGCACGGGCCCGGTCGCGTACCAGCCCCAGTCGTCCTTCTTTGCGTCAGCCGTGATCTCGCGGCGCACGGACCAGGTCGCACCGTGGTCATCGCTGAACGTGACAAAGACGCGGTCGTTTTCCAGAGTGAACGGCAGCCAGATGCGACCAGGATGATCGGGGTCGAGCCGATCGACGACCGGAGCCGGATTGCCGACGGTGATTGGCGGAGCGTTCTCAGTAAACAGCTCGCGAAAATCATCGTTCTCCTGAACGACCTGCAGCGCCTGCCAGGTTGTTCCGTCGTCCGTCGACCGTTTCATGACCAGATCAATCTCGCTGGCATCGCCTCCCTCGCGAGCTTCACAAAACGCGAGCAGATCCCCGTTGGTCGCTTTGACGATTGCCGGAATCCGAAACACGTTGTAGCCGTCGGTTCCGTTTTCGAAGACGGTTACGGCATCAAATTCAGCCGCGACAGGAGTTGGCAGGCTGATGCACAGTACAGCAAACACTGCCGACGTTCGCAGGATCAATGGCGACGGAAGTAAGCCTGGCATGAGAACTACCTTTCGTTACCGCGAAGCATCCGAATGATGTGACGCGCCAGTTGTTCCTTGATCTCCCGGTGGCGTGGAACGGGCTGGGAAACGCCGGTATCAGGGTTGCGATACCAATCGTGCTTTCCTCCGTGTCGGATCAGCACACAGCCAAACCCTTCAATGGTCTTAATAAGAGCAACGCGTTTCATGGCACAATCAGGTCTTCGACGCGTCGAGCTCCAGGGATTGCGCCGGCTGAAAGATCCGCGTGCAGATCCCTCAGGTGCTCTTTCACATCCTCAACACTTTCACCCTGTGTCCAATAGTCTGGATATTCCTGCAGGTAACCCAGCCAGGTGTCACCGTCCTGCCAAATGACAATCTTTACAATGTGCATCCGAACGTCTCGATCAAATGGGGCGCGAAACCGTCCTTGATCATACTGCACAATGTCGGCCGCCGAAACTAATCGCTCCCTCTGCCGATTCGGAAACGGATTGTGGTGCCCGTGGCTGTACGATTCCGGCTCCGTCTTCCCACGGGGACCGTCATCCCTCGAACAGCTTCGCAACATCCGGTTTCGTAACCTTCCCCATCGCGTTTCGCCTCAGGCATTCGACTGCCAGAATCTGCTTCGGAATCTGATAGTGCGAAACTCGCTCGCGGCACCATGCGCGAAGCTCATCGAGCGTCAGCGAGGCCCCGTCGTGAAGCACAACCGCCGCGGCAACTGCTTCCCCCCAGACCTCATCAGCAACGCCGACGACCGCGCACTCGCGAATCACCGGATGCTCCAGCAGCACCGGTTCAATTTCCAGAGCTGACAGCTTGTAGCCACCACTCTTGATGATGTCCACGGACCGTCGCCCCATGATGCGAACGTAGCCGTCTTCAAGCACAGCCATGTCACCGGTGCGAAACCAGCCATCGTCAAACGACTCTGCTGTCACATCGGGACGATTCCGTGAATATGATGCAGCGGCAGAAACAGCGGAATGCGATCCGTTGCCTGCCATCGCCACGCTTCGACGAGCGATTGCGTCTGAGCCTGAATGTTCGCGTGAGTCGTGACGACGCCCTTGGGTTTGCTGGTTGTGCCGCTGGTGTACAGAATCATCGCGCGTCGCCGAGTGTCGATGTCAGGAAGGCGCGCGGCCCCCACTTTGGCAACATCGTCGAGGAGCACCACCGGTAAACCGAGACGTTCGCAGACGGAAATTACCCGGTCCGCCGCGACTCGCGTTGTTACGACACGGACCGGCTGCGAATCGACCAGCGTGTGCTCCAGCTCGGGCTCGGTGGCCGACAGGCTGAGCGGTACAGCGACACCGCCTGCTCGCCAGATCCCCCATTGCGTGGCGACGTATTCGAAACCGGCCGGGACAAGGAACCCAACCCGGGCTTCGTGCAGATCGCTGTCATCCGCCAGCAGATCCGCGGCGATTGCCGCCGACCGGGCCAGAAGTTCCTGGTAAGTAAATTCCGCCTCGGCACACCGCATCGCGACGGAATCCCCGTGGAGTCGCGCGCGATCGATCAGCGGCAATTCGTGCATTGTTTCTCTTGCTCCGGATCGCGATCGACAAGCAGCTCAGCAATCGTATCATCATGGCACAAAACGCGGTGCCGCGGCAGTCACGCTGGCGAGGCCGATCAGTTCAAAGCTGCGCCGACGCGCGTTCTGGATTCCATCAACATTCCGCTGCCGAGGACGCCGGATGATTAAGACCTGTTTTTTTGACATGGGGAACGTGCTGGTGCACTTCTGCCACCGCAGAATGTGCCGCAATGTTGCCGACCTCTGCGGAATTTCAACGGAACGAGCGACGGAACTGCTGCTCGGCAGCGGCCTGCAGTGGCAACTGGAACGCGGTGAAATCACGGAGCAGGAGTTTCACGCGGGATTCGAACAGGCCACCGGCAACAGGTTCACGATTGATGATCTGCGGCATGCAGCCGCCGACATTTTCGACCTGAACGAATCGATTGTGCCGTTACTGGACGAACTGAAATCGTCAGGAATCCGCCTGGTGTTGCTGTCCAACACCAGCGTCACTCATCTGAACTTTATCCATCGCAACTTTGACGTGCTGCAGCGATTTGATGCGCTGATGACATCCTTCGAAGCTCGCGCGCTGAAGCCGGATGCTGC
>CAZHET010000321.1:0-7729 GCA_964531585.1 uncultured Planctomycetaceae bacterium
GGTATCGATTCCGACGCGGCGGAACTGGTAAATTGTCACCTGCCGGTCGCCTCAGACCGTCAGTCCCTTCAGTCGCCCCGTGCTGTCGCCGACAAAATCGGCCGAAGCTCCAACGCGGTCCAGCATCGACATAAACAGATTGCACATCGGTGTTTCGAATTCGAAGCGAACGTGTCGGCCGGTATCCAGAGTCCCGTTGCCACCACCGGCCAGAATCACGGGCAGATCTTCGTTGTTGTGCCGGTCGCCGTCGCTGAGTCCGCTGCCGTAGCAGATCATGCTGTGGTCCAGCAGTGTACCGTCGCCTTCGCGGATTGACTTCAGCCGGTTCAGGAACCACGCCAGTTGTGCAACATGGAAGCGGTTGATCTGCTGGATCTTTTCCAGTTTCTTCGGATCGCTGCCGTGGTGCGACAGGTCATGGTGACCATCGGGAACGCCGATGTCGCGATAACTGCGGTTACTGCCCGCGTTGGCAAACATGCATGTGGCAACGCGAGTCGTATCCGTCTGGAACGCCAGCACCATCATGTCGGCCATCAGACGGATATGTTCCGCATAGTCAGCGGGAATGCCGGCGGGCACCGGATAGTTCAGTTCTTCCGAATACACGACAGGTGCGTCGGCGTTGCCCAGACGGCGTTCGATTTCGCGGACACCTGTCAGGTATTCGTCCAGCTTGCGACGGTCATTGCGACCGAGACTGTTCTGCAGGCGCTTTGCGTCGTCGGAAATGAAGTCCAGAATGCTGCGCTGCAGTTCGATGCGGGCGTGCTGCCCCTTTTCAACATCCTTTGCCGAACCGCTGCTGAACAACCGCTCGAAGACCAGTCGCGGGTTCGTTTCCTTGCCGACCGGAGTCGATTCGGAGGACCACGCCACGTTGGACGAATACGCGCAGCTGTAGCCGGAATCGCAGTTGCCGGCACTGCGTCCCGCTTCGCAGCCCAGTTCCAGCGACGAAAATCTTGTCAGATGTCCGATCGACTGTGCGGCAACCTGATCGACGGAGACTCCCGACCGGATGTTTTCGCCATCTGTCTTGCGTGGCTGAGCACCGGTTAGAAACACAGACGCACTGCGAGCATGGTCACCGGGGCCATCGCCATTGGCCCGGCCCTTGTCGTGGGTCAGCCCGCTGAGCACCATCAGATCGTTCTTCACATCGGCCAGCGGTTCCAGAATGTACGGCAGGTCAAATCCGTAGCCTTCGGTTTTGGGTGTCCACTGCGACAGGTTGACTCCGTTCGGAACGAAGATAAACGCCATGCGCGTCGGTGCCGACACGGTCGCGGCGGAAGTCGCCATCGCTTCCAGCCATGGCAGAGTCAGTGAAACTCCAAATCCTCGCAATGCCGTTCGGCGAGACAGTCTGGTGGACAGCATGTGGATGCGCCTTTCAAAAGTGATGAACCGACTTAGCAATGAGCGGAAAAAAAGTGTCTGACCCCAATTGCCGGGAACCGGCCCTTCGGGTGCTTCGCACAATTGGGGTCAGACACTTATTTTCCGCACGATCCTTATTCGGCGAGTTCCTGGTTCATGAACGGATCGCTGGTGACAATGGCCTTCACCAGTGTACCAAAGCGGTACTCATTTGCTGCAAGCTTCGTCGTGATAGTCCGGACCGTGCAGCGGTCGAACGGCTGCAGACCGCGGCCCAGAGCATACGTCAGCAGTTTCTGTGTCATGCAGCGGCAGAACTGATCTTTCTTTTCTTCGGCGAGAATTGTGATCAGTTCGACCGGTCCGGCGAACGTTCGACCACCGGGCAGCGAACCGGCCGGATCAATATCCGCACGGCCGTCACGATCCCGCCAGCTTCCGACCGCATCAAAATTCTCCAGACCGAACCCGATCGCGTCCATCCTGGTGTGACAGACGGCACACGCCGGATTACTGCGATGCTGTTCCATACGTTCGCGCAAAGTCCCCAGCGCTTCGGCTCCCGCTTCCAGTTCCGGTACATTTGGTGGAGGCGGCGGCGGCGGTTCGCCCAGCAGATTGTCCAGCACCCATTTACCGCGTTTGACAGGGGATGTGCGAGTCGGGTTCGACGTCAGCAGCAGGATGCTTCCCTGCGTCAGCATGCCGCGCCGCTGACCGCTCAGGCTGACCTTTTGAAACTCGCCGCCGGTGACCCCGTCGATCCCGTAGTGACGCGCCAGATCTTCGTTTAGAAACGTATAGTCCCCCGTCAGCAGTTCCAGCACGCTGCGGTCTTCACGAATGATCGATTCAAAGAACAACTCCGATTCGCGCCGCATCGCCTGACGCAGGTCGTCATTGAATCCTGGAAACAGTGTGTTATCAGGCCGCAGCCGGTCGAGGTCACGAAGCTGCAGCCACTGCCCCGCGAAGTTATCCACCAGCGCGCGGGACTTCGGATCCTCCAGCATGCGAGCGGCCTCTTCGGCAACAGCCTCCGCGCTTTGCAGTTCTCCGCGGCGAGCACGTTCTAAGAGCCGTTCATCCGGCATGCTGCTCCACAGAAAACAGGACAGCCGCGACGCCAGTTCGAAGTCATTCAGCGGGCGAACGCCTTCAGTGGCTTCGCTGTTGGAATCCAGCTCCACGCGATACACAAAATGAGGTGATGCCAGCACGGCAGTGACAACAGTTTGAAGAATCTCGTCTTCCGAAGCATTCGCACTGAATGCGAACTTCATCACTTCGAACAGCCGTTCGGATTCGTCGGGTCGAATTGGTCGCCGGAAGGCTCGCGATGCGAACTCGTCAATGTTGCGGCGAGCAACGTCGACCTTTTCTTCAATGCTGTCACCTGTCGGCGTATGCACCAGCACGCGCCGACGCGCGTCAGCGTCCGCGAAGACTCGCGCGGCAATATCACGGGCAGCGTCGAGATATTTTTCCATCAGGATCGGCGGCAGCGACAGGACGTCACCGATGTTGTCGAAACCGTTGCCGACGTCATCTGACGGGAAATCGTCCGCCGGACGAAAATCCAGCCCGAACAGGTCGCGGATCGTGTTGTTGTATTCTGCTCGATTCAGCCGCTGAATGGTGACGCGTCCGGGCCGGCTGACAGAACCGCAGTCAAATACATTCAGTTCGTGGCGAACGGCCTGTACCGCAGCAAGTCGATCGGCGACCTCCGGCTGCTCTGCATCGGCGGGAGGCATCTGCTGTTCTTCCAGCACCAGAATGACCTTTTCCCACAGCTCGAAATTCTCCTGCGTGTTCGCGGAGTCGCTAAACTGGTCCAGCCGGACCATGCCTTCGGCTTCCTTCCCGGCATGGCAGGCCGTGCAGTAGTTTTCGAAGAACGGAACGGCGTGAGTGACGAAGTTCGGCGTCTGATCCTCGTCCGCTCCGACTTGCGGCATGGTCGCGGTGATCGCCGTCAGCACGGCGCACGCAGACATCAGCACATATCGCAGTTGGCGCGAATGGAAATTCATGGCGACCGGGATTGCAGGCAGGAAGGAAGGTTGCGGCAGGCGACTTCGTGCGGTAGAGAAAGCCCTTCATCACCGTGTGACGGCGCATGCGGCTTAATCGAGGTTGACATTGTAGCAGCATTCCCGCCACGTCGAGAACTGTGTTCCGGAATTCCCGCGGGACAACTCCCAGACTGAACGCTATGACCGATCGCCCGTCTGACTCATCTGCATCTGTCGGCGATTCTCAGTCGTTCGAGGACCTGGCGGCATCGCGGCGCCGCTGGATCGCCGACATCCTGCGCCCCTGGTGTCTGCAGGCAACGCTGAAACAACTGAAGCAGGCCGAGCTGGAGTGGCTGGACATCGCCGGACGAGTCGACGCCCACGCGTCGCTGTGGACCTGGGCCTGGGACCGGTTCCCCGAACTCACTCACGAGGGCCTGCCCGGCGTCAACGAAACTCACAAAGTCGCGGTGGAACTCCGTGACGGGCAAACCGTCAGCGGGTTCCCCGACAGCCGACGCAGTCTGCAAGGCATGCTCGTGCTGCTGGGTGAAGGCGACAACGGCCGACTGCAGCACCTGGGTCCGTTTTCCATCGACGACATCGTCGCCGTCCGTCGCGAAGTCTGATTCCGGTTACCTGGGCACAATCACATCGATTTGCGTACCGACAGGAATTGACGGCCACAACCGCCCGGCCGGTTCGACACGCACGACGGTCATGCTGTCGCCGTCCGACTGCCCCGCTTCGGCCAGCATGGGAACCTGGGCAACCGTGCCCTCGAACCGCTCACCGCCGGGAAACATCAGATCAAGCGTGGCTCCCGCCTGCAGCTCGTTCACCCGTCTGCCCGGAACGCGAACCAGAACGAATCGCCGGTCGGTGTGCAGAACTTTGACGATCACTTCGCCAGCCGGAACTGCATCTCCTTCGCGAAAGCGGATCTCCGCGACGGTTCCGTAAGCCGGACAGACAACGGCCACTTCGCGGCTGAGTGCATTCATGTCGGCCAACTGCTGAGCTGCTTCACCGTGCCGCAGTCGCAGTGCTTCAATTCCTGCCGCCTGGCGCACCTGAGCCGGCAGGTTTCGCCGGGCTTCCTCCAGTTGCCGCAGTCGCAGTTCCACGGTGCGGGTTTCCAGCTGCAGCAGGCGCGATTCCGCCGTTGACTCCGGCCGGACGGTTTCTTGTTCTTTCGGAGCTGCTGGTGCAGGGCGGACCGGCTCGGCCTTGATTTCCGGCAGACGCTGACGGATGGCCGGTTTCAGATCGATGGTTCCGGCACCCGTCGGCCCGCTGACGAAGATCAGAGAATTCGGCCGCTGTGCCGTGATCGCGGCGATCTCAAGCGTTCGTGATGCCGAAACCGCCTGTCCCGTTGCTGCGGGTGCGGCAGATTCCGTGACGTTGTCTTCGTCTTCGTCTTCTTCCGAAGTCGACGACACGGTTCGCAGCGGTTCAACAGTTTGGCGCTTTACGTCACGAATCAGCTCGGCACGCGCTTTCACTTCCGATAGCTCTCGCTCAATATCACGAGCGCGCCATTCCAGCTCCAGCGTTGCCTGAGCCTCCGCCTGTTCGAGCTGTTCTTCCAGCCGACGCACGCGCTGCTGCTGGTCACGAATCAGAACCAGGTGTTCCGACTTCTCCAGCGTCAGCAGCTTTTCGCCGGAAAACACTTCGCTGCCCGTCCGCACATGAACCTGCAGCAGTCGCGCTTCTTCAGGAACTCGCAGTGATGTGATTTCAGCGGACAAGACACCGCGCATCGCCGGCGGCTGACGAAGCGCAAGCCAGTACACAACCAGGCAGCCCACCAGCACCGCGCACACCAATAGCGAGCACGTGCGAATCACCGACGCAGGCATCGCGTGAGTCGCTGCCACCACCGACGCCGGACGTGACAGATACTGAGCCTGCTCGACCCACCGCTCGTCGACGACCTGAGTCGGAGCCATTCCAAGTTCGTCAGCGAACGCACAAATCTGCTGCTGCCGCCACAGCGCCATCTGGCCAATGAAGTACACACCCAGACTGTTCAGCGCCACGGCCTCACGAGTACGAATGCCGCGTATTCGCGTCAGGTCGTCAGCTCCGGACGGTACGCTGTCGTACACGGTGCCGAACTCCGGATCCACGTGATAGCCATACGGCAGCCGTCCGCGAAGTGGCGTTGTTTGAGATTTCTCTGCCATGCATCAGCCTCCTGCCCTGCTTCGCCACACCAATCGGCATTGTGCAGACTTCCCTGTCCGCCACGTTTTCCGCAATCAGCACCCGTTGTTAAAGCGCGCGGAATCAGCGTTTGCTCAACTCATAACTTCGGCGGAATAACCGTCACACGTTGACGAATTCCATCACGTGGAAGTCTGGGAAGTCTGGGAGGCAGGCGGATACCCGGCCCAGCGGCTGGCAAAGCCCAGACGTCCCTGCACGAGCAGAAGCAGGAATGACGGCACCAGAATCGGGCGGACAACAAACGTGTCCAGCAGGACCCCCACAGCCAGAGCCAGGCCAAGCTGATCCATACCGATCAGACTGCCGGAGAGCAGCGAACAGAAGGTTCCGGCCATGATGATGCCGCAACTGCTGATGATGCTGCCCGTGCGTTCCAGGGCCACAATGATGCCCTGCACAGGTCCGTGAATCCGTTGTTCTTCCGTGATTCGCGTCATCAGGAAGATGTTGTAGTCAACACCAACAGCGATCAGGATCGTGAACAGAAACGTCGGCACCTTCCAGTCCAGACCGGCGAATCCTGACGAGTCCATGGCCCAGAATACAAAAAACGTAAATCCCAGCGCTGCCAGGTAGCTGAAGAATACACACACCATCAGATAGGCGCAGATTCCCGGCTCTTGCAGCAGAATCACCAGCACGGTAAACACACCCAACAGCACCAGGATATCAATACGAATCTGGTCACGATCGGTCACGTCCTTGAGATCGCTGATGTTGGCTGTTTCGCCCTTCAGATACAGCGTGGCACCTTTGAAATGCTCCGGCAGCAGTTGCGGCAGCGTCGTTCGAAGACCGCGAAACTCTTCAATACTGCTGCGTGAAAACGGGTCGTGCTCGAAGACCAGTTCGATCCGAGCGACCGTTGGGTCAGCCTGGCTGAGATACAATTTTCGAGCAACAGTTCTGATCCCCGTGATCTCTCTCGCGCGCTGAAGCGGGTTCATCCCTTTACCACCATTCGGCAGCAGCTCGCGCTGGCCCAGCGGCGCGGACAGGGAACGCACGGTTGCCAGACCAAGCTCGTCCTTTCGAGCAACAATGGCTTCCGTGAACTCTTTCAGGGCGTCGATGTGGTCGCCGGACTTCCTGGTAATAAAATCTGCGCCAGGCACGGACAGGATCACGTCGATCGGTGCCATTTCCCCTGCGGCAAAATGCTTTTGCAGGGCTTTCGCTCCGTGAACGCTGGCGGCCGTGTCCGGGAGTTCGGACAACAGCCCGTAACTGAGGTGTCCGTAGAACAACACTCCAATGATCGTGAACGGCAACATGCAGCCAACGGCCCCCATCCACATGGGGGCCGGACGCTTCAGGAGTTGTTGCCCGATGTGATGCCATCCCTGCTGCAGCCAGTTGGACTGCAACAGACGCGTCAGGGAATCCTGGCGCGCGGGCCAGCCTGCTTCGTGACTGACGTCCTGTCGCGGCACATTGGGCCAGAACGCCCAGCGGCCCAGCAGCCTCAGAATCGCCGGAGTCAGCGTCAGTGCGGCCAGCAGCACCACCGCGAATCCGAACGTGATGGCAATGCCCGCCTGCTGGAACTTGCCGAATTCTGCGAACGCCATCATGCCGATCCCCGTCATGGACGTCCCGGCACTGGCGGCCAGTGCAGAACCGATTTTTTCCAGAGTTCCCGCGATGGCTTCTTCGATCGTTGCGCCGCTGTCCAGCTCTTCGCGATAGCGCGCGATCAGAAACAGGCAATAGTCGACTCCCGCTCCGTACACCAGCACCGTGACATACGGTTCGATGCCATTAAACAGTTTGACGATGCCGAACTGAGCACCGATGGCCAGCAGCTTCAGCGTGACCGTGGTCGCGACGGCCACCGTCAGCAGCGGAATCAGCGCCAGCAGCGGCGCTCGATAAATCAGCAGCAGCAGGCACACAACCAGAATGATCGTCCAGCGTTCCGTTGCACGAGCGCTGTCGCGCTGAGCCTGCAGCATGTCACGGCCAAATGTCGCGGAACCGCTGAACGCGATGTCCAGACCGCGCGGTATGGCCCGGTTGCTGTCGGCCCGCTCGCGCCGCAGTTCCTTCAGAAAATCTTCCACTTCAGCAATCAGGTTGTTGTT
>CAZHET010000322.1:0-7695 GCA_964531585.1 uncultured Planctomycetaceae bacterium
GGCGGGTCACGGTGATTTCTGAACGAGTGCCGCGTTCTGTCCGAACTTCCGAATCGTTTTGGAGGCTTCCAAAGCGGACATATCCGACCAAAAGCAGCAACGGGACAGCGCAGATTGCAGCCGTCGTGAAGAGTGCCGCCATACCGGCCGAGAACTCACCACGCGGCCGAGGTTTCGTATGCGTCCGGCAGCCGCCGCGCAGCAGTCTCGCCACGCGAGTCAACACCAGAGCACCGACGATGACCATGGCGGGCAGGACCACCAGGCCGAACAACGTGATACCGATATTTGGTGTCGCATGCATGGTAGCGCTACTGATAAACGGGAGCTTCGGCGTGCGGAGCCGGCGTGGTTTTGGCAAGCTCCGGGTAAACCGGACGTGACGGTGACGAACGATCAGGCGCGAAGGCTCGCGGAGTCAGGTTGCGATCTTCGTGCGGCGTCCAGCCGGCGGACAGTTGCACGACGGCGGAAATCGCCAGCGCCCAGGTGGCTCCCAGAGTTTCGGGAAACGCCGGCAGCACAGCCGTCAGAATGGCTCCCACAAGCAGCGTGAACAAAGCACTGGAAACCCGGAACCGCGATTTTCGAAAGCTGTCGGCCTGCCACCACCAGCGGCGAGCCACAAACAGAGCGGCGAAGAAGATCATGAAGCTGGCCGCCGTCGGAAACCCGGATCCGTCCGTGATAACAATTCTTCCCAACACAAGCTGTTCCCGACTGCCGTCGTTTGAAACGAACAGAGTGTCGTGCGAGACAAGCAGGTACTGGCTTAGCGTGGCCGCAACGTACCCGACACCGGCTCCGATGGAACCCTGCATCAGTCTACGCGTCACGGTGTCGCCCACACGGCCTTCCCACATTTTTGCCGGCACGATCAGGCCCCATGAGGCCAGCATCGTGATCGTTCCGAAGTAGAGCGCGTGATGCACTTCCGGCAGCAGATCGGTGGTCAGAAACACGGCCAGCGTGACCAGCGTTGCCGCCGCCAGCGACACCGACAGCGACGTAGACGTGTCGGCCAGCCGCTGCTGCTTTGTCAGCGTTCGAACCGTGGCCGGGGTATAGATCTGAGTCGCCTGTTGCGGTGCGGCGTGCCGCGCGGTATCGCGAGCCGTCTGCCGCGGCGTTCCCCCAACCGGATGCCTCGGCGGCGCCGCGACAGCCTGGCGCGGGGCCTGCGGTCTGTGCGCAGCCGCCTGCGGCTTCGGCTGTTTCGCGGCCGCGACGCTCCGCTTGCCCGGCACCACGTAGTTGACAATTCGATAGCCGAAGTACGCTACGCCACCGATCAGGCCACCAACCGCCACCGGTCGGATCAAACCGGATTCCAGAACCAGCAGCGCAAGTGCTCCGCCGACAACCCATTTCGCGGGAGCCGGCAGATTGTTCCAGTTGTCGCGAATGGCGGCCCACACGGGATTGACGGCGGGCTGTTCGTCGGCGACGTCGTCCACCACTTCCACCACGACCAGCGGAGGTTCGTGAAACTGTCGCGCGTATTTTTCGTCACGCGCTGCGGCTCCGACGAAGGCTGCCGCGCCCGCCGTGGGCGCAACGGCATCTGCTCCGGCCGCCGCGCGAAATCGCCGCTGCAGATCCTCGACATCGCTGATGCGCTGTTCGGGATCTTTGTGCAGAGCCGCCGCCAGCACCGGGCGGAGCTGTTCCGGAAGCGGATTCAGGTCCGCTTCAGCCGTGAGGTGTTTCATCAGAATTTCGGCGGTCGTCTGCCCGTCAAACGGCACACGTCCTGTGATCATCTCGTACAGCATCACGCCGAAGGCATAGACATCGACTTCGCGTCCGTAGCGACCACGGGCAACTTCCGGGGCCATGTAGTAAACCGTGCCCACACTTTGAGTCTGAGCACTGCGGCGGCTTTCGGAAATGTACTTGGACAGTCCGACGTCGCCGATCTTGACGGTGCCGTGATCCGAAAACACGTTCGCCGGTTTCAGGTCGCGATGAACAATGCCGCGGTCGTGCAGGAAGGACAGGCCCGCCGTGATTCCCGACAGCCAGTGCAGAACATCCTGCAGCGGCATTCCCTGAGGATGGTCCTGCAGCGCTTCGTACAGCCCGCGGCCGCTGACGTATTCCATCACGATCCAGTGATCGTTATCGCTGTCCTGACGGATGTCAAAGATCGTGACCAGGTTGGGGTGCTTCAGATTCAGGCACTGTGAGACGCCGCGCAGTTCGACTTCCAGGTTATTGTTCAACAGCTTCAGAGCAACTTCTTTGCCGGCGTCGCTGAGAGCATAGTACACCTCGCCGAACCCACCTCGGTGGATCGCACGCTTGATGGTGTACCCATCCAGAGGCCGTGCTTCAGGTGCGAAAGTGAACTTCATGGTGTTGTACCGTTAATTCCTTCGTTAACCCCGCGCCACCAGGCTTGCCCCGGCGGCCTGCTGCCTCTGACGCGCTGAAGACTGGCTTTCGCTGTGCAGAAGCATGAGTCCACCGGGACAGGTCCGGTGGTGGTTCGCGATCGTCCTAGCCCAACTGTTCAACGCGAAACCGGAAATCATCGCCGCTGACCACCGATCCGTGATTCAGCGCCTCGGAACCGGTCACCGCGTTTCCGTCTACTTTCATCGCCGTTTTTGAACGGCATCGCAACTGTCCCTGCTGATAAAACAAAACCACCAGATCCGGCCATTCCGGGCAGTAAATGTGATGATCGCGTCGTGGCCCCAGCAGGCAGTGGTCAGTCATCAGAATGATACCGTCCACGCTGTGTGAGGGTCGATGGTCACTTTCGAAATCGATGACTGCCGACGAACTCAAAACGCTGGGGATACGGAACCCCAGCCGAACGCGTTCTGCAAGGCAGATCTGGTCGCCGCTTCGCAGAGAGCAGCGTCCGGTCACTGATCGTCCGGAGACGCTCGTCGGCTGATGAGCGTCCAGAATCCAGTTTTCGTCCTGCCGCGACAGCGTTGCGTGGCGACGCGACACATTGGCCAGCAGAGCAATATCGGCCGATTTGTCTTCGAGCGACGGCGCTCCGACCACAAACGAATCGCCCGCACACAACTGCCATGCGCCGACACCGTCAATCCACAGCATGTACGAATTACAGCGACTCGTCGACACGGTGTTGGATTTCCGCACAGTGGTGGATGTCCGCGAGGAACGGCTGTTCCGAAACGACTGACTGCCCGGCACTCGTGTGTCGCACAGCCAGTCGCGCTGATGCCGTCTTTCTGCGGTGGAATCAATCACAAGACTACTCAATGCCTGTCAGAAGTGCGCGGGCCGGGGGAAGTCGTGCCAGAACTGTTGTCCTGTCCGCCGGTTTCAGTGAAACGCCTGTGGGGCACTTTCGGATGAAGCAACCAGTCACTTTCCTGGCCCAAATTCATTTTCGGCCTGACTTTTCAGCCCGCGAATCACACAACGCGGGCTGGAAACTCTGGCCGTCATTCAACAGCAGGCACGCAGGTCGGCCGCGGGAAAACGGTGCGGCCGGAAGAAAAGCTCCGGACTCTGTTCCGTGAGTCCGGAGTTCACGTGTGTTCATTCTCACCTGTCCCGAACGGCGTTCCACGACCGTTCTGCCGGCGCTGCCTGGACGTCAGCACCGCGGACCGGAGCCTGGTTCAGATGGAATCGGCAGAAGCAAGTTCTGCGGCATCGTCAGCGGAGATCAGGCCGAAATGACGATCGATTTCCGTCACGACATCGCCGTGGCACTCGGCTGACTCTTCAACTGGAATGCGGCCGAGTGCGTGACCTTCTGTTTCCAGCAGCGATTCGCGAACATCCAGATCGCGGTTCATTTCCCGAATCATCTGCTGCACGCGGTTCAGCTTCGAGTCATCGACTTCGATTGAGTGAATGGCTTCCGTGGCCTGAACCTGCTTCAGCCGTGCTTCCAGCTGCGTGAGTTCCACGACGAGATCCTGCTTTGTTTCCAGCATCTGGTCCAGAATGATCTGGTTCTGCTTCAGCATGTCCTGCTGTGCGACAAGGATCTTGCGATCTCGTTCCAGTGAGGCTTCGGCTACTCGAAAAGCGTCAAACCGGTCAGCCAGATCTGCCTCGACCTGATTCCTGCTGTACGACACGGCCCGGTAGACAAAGCTGTCGCGGCCGGAATCCAGATCGCGTCGCAGTGCCAGAATCGCTTCCTTCTGGCTGTTGATGGCCTGCTCCTTTTCTGCAATTGCCCGCGCCATGTCTTTCACGTCGACGCTTTGTTCAGCGACGACCGTCATGTGCCGACGGATCTCCGGCATCAGGTTGTTGACTTCTCCCCGGATCACGTCGAGCTTGAATTCCGGCTCGATCTCCGCGTGGACGGCTTCGCGGACGTTCGTGCCCAGTGTGCGGATGTAGCTAAACACGTCGCTGCCAAAAATGAATCCCGCTGCCAGAGCAGTCGCGACAGAACCAACCACAAGTTTCTTCAACATCTCTAAGTCTCCTTAGGTGGAACACACGTTTGTTCTTGGAACCAGCCGGCCATCCGGAAGATGACCGTTCACAGGCAGTTATTCGTCGAGTGCCGAAGATTCCTGGAATGTTCAGGGCGTTTTCAGAAATTTTGATGCGGTCGCAAAATGACAGAAAAACGCAGGAGTCCTTTTGGCGGGGCCGATCACTCCAGACCGGCGAATTCTGTGACGAACCCTGCAGTTCGCCGGTTCGCGAAGAATCCTGGCCGAATTTTTGACCCGCCCCGCTGTACACTGCGTTTCCCCGTTCGATGTGCGTCGCCGGACGCAGCCCTGAACGGAGAATTGCCATGAAATCGAACACACTGTCTGAAACCACTGACACCGCCCGCCCAGCAACGGCTGTGCGACCCGTCGATCCGGCTGCCCCGATGGCTGAGACGACGGCCGAGACGACGGCTGCTGCGACGGCGGTGCCTGGTCGTTCCGTGACCAGGAGGCCTCTGCAGAAACGCCGCTTCGGAACGGGCCTGCTGCTCAGTGTCGCCGGAATGTTCACGATCCTGGTCGTGGCGTTCGGAGGACTTCAGGACGCCGGCCTGCGAGGGCGTGTTTCCCTGCCCGTCATCGGTCTGTGCGTCATCGCCGGAGTCATGATGCTGGGTGGCGGGTTCGGACTGATGGCCACGGCGGCTCCCGGGTTCGACGATGACGAATTCGAGCGGCTGATGCGAGCCGGCGACCCCGGCAACGCGCCGAGAAAGTGGACGACCGGCCCTGCGTCGGACAGCAGCACGGCGGAAGAGTCCTGAATTCTCATCGGCTGCTCGCCGGACGTCCCGCTGATTCCCGATTGCCCGCCGGAGCGGCTATCATGCTCCGGCGCGGCAATCGCCGCGCGCGTCTGAGCGCTGCTTCATTCTTCGGTACCGTCCATCATGCCAGGTCGCATTGCGCTGCTGATTGTTGCCGCTCTGTTCGCTGAGCCTTACGTCAGCGCCGACGATTTCGTTCCCTTCGCAGTCATCGGCGACAAGCGGATCGATGAGAGCAGCGGCATCGCCATCAGCCGTACTCACGACGACGCAGTCTGGCTGCACAACGATTCCGGCGACAAGCCGCGGCTGTTTCTGGTCGGGGTCGACGGAAACACCCGTGCTGTCGTCAACGTTGAGGATGCCGACGCCGTCGACTGGGAAGACATGTGCAGCTTCGAGTTCGACGGCCAGCCATGGCTGCTGATCGCGGATGTCGGAGACAACAACGCCCGACGCGACAAGGATCATTCGCAGTGCGTGCTGTACCTGCTGAAGGAACCGACCGTGCCGCCGAATGATGATAAACACAGAACAACGGTTGATGTTCGCATCCGCTTCGAGTACGAAGACGGACCTCACAACTGCGAATCGGTCGCCGTCGATGTTGAGCGTCAGGAGATATTGCTGCTGACGAAGACTGCCCCGCTGGAATGCCGCCTGTATCGCATGCCGCTCGATCTGGATGACAAACGCCAGTCCCGAAAAGCCCGGCAGGTCGCGTCACCGGCAATTCCGTTCGCCACGGCGATCGACATTTCCCCGGATGGGCGGAAAATGGCCATCGCGACGATGTGGAGCGCGGTGCTGGTCGATCGGCATCCCGGACAGACATGGGCGGACGCGTTTCAGAACATCCCCACGCCGCTGACACTTCCTCCTCGCAGGCAGGGCGAAACCGTCTGCTTCGACCGCGCGGGAACGTTCCTGTACCTGAACAGCGAATTTCCGTCGCAGCCACTGTGGCGGATCAAAGTGCCGAAATCGCCAGAGCAATAGCCCTGGAGTCTCACCGGGGGCAAGGCGCGGGGCGGCTAAAAACCCGGCTCCCGCGTCATTCCCGCGCAGGCGGGAATCCCGTGCCGCGTGCATGCGGTTGATAACCCGGCTCCCGCGTCATTCCCGCGCAGGCGGGAATCCCGTGCCGCGAGCGTACGGTTGATAGCCCGGCTCCCGCGTCATTCCCGCGCAGGCGGGAATCCAGAACACGAAACACCAGGAGTTGACGCGGCACTATGACCCAGGTTTGGGCTCAGGTACTGCTTCCTTTTGAGCGGCCTCAAGCTGCCTGCGTTGTTCTTCTATCTGTTCCCGGTTGCGGCGCAACATGCGGTCCTGCATGTCGATCATTCGGGCCACGTAGTAATTTCCGATTGCTTCGCCGATCTCCAGGCGACCAGCCAGTCCGCTTTGATCCGCGTCAATGATGAGCTGAAAATGCCGGGCACCGCCGAGTTCCAGCACCGGCTTCAGCAGCGGAGTCGGCTTGTCGTTACCACCGAAGACGCCGGCCATTGGTCCGGGAGGAAACATGGCGGAGTTCGAGTCCAGCCACAACAGCAGGCCCGGTATGCCCGTTTCGTCATCCTGGGGATACGACAGCCACTGATCCGCGTCGACCTTAAACGTCAGCAGGCTGGCTTTCGCCACCAGTCCGGCTCGGGATGTGCGTTTGATGGATTGTTGAATGATGTCGAACGCGTTCTCGCCGCCGAACGCGATCCACAGGCAGGAATTCTGGTGCGACAGATACGCGTGAGTCAGCTTCAACGGAACGCCTGTACGCTTGAGATCTTCCTTGAAACTCGTGGGGAACTCGAA
Source organism: uncultured Planctomycetaceae bacterium (assembly GCA_964531585.1). GTDB lineage: Bacteria > Planctomycetota > Planctomycetia > Planctomycetales > Planctomycetaceae > JAWKUA01. The sequence continues at coordinate 7,046 of CAZHET010000322.1, forward strand.
ACGAACGAACTGCTGACCGTCCAGATCCACGATCTGAATCTTCCCGCTGATTTCGGCCGGCGTGTTCGGGAGATGCGTCAGCAGGTGGTGCAGACTGGACAGCAGCCGAGGATTGTCGTCGACCTGCAGACCGCCGTAGATGACGCCGCCCGACGCTTCCGACCAGCCGAGCCTGGCGAAGGCTTCCAGGTTGCCATGTTCACCGATGCCGCGCAGCGTTGCACCAATCTGCTGAGCCGCATCTGCCATCCCGGAATCTGCCGAAAGCTGATCACGGACGAATAGCTCGAACCATGCTGCCGTCGCGTCGGCCAGCGGGCGCAGATCGTCAGAAAGACTGACGGCAAAATGAACCGTCGCGGCCGCGTCGTCGCCCAGCAGGGGAGCGAACCGGCTGCGAACAGAAGCCATGTCGTTCAGCGTTTTTCCCAGGCTGCTGTTCCGGCGAGCTTCCAGCACCGCTTCACCACGGATCACGTCGCTGTCCTGATTCGCGAATCTCAGCCAGCCTTCGGCGCGTTCCAGATCGAAGATCACCGACCGGGCGGCAGCCAGCCCCAGATCACCCGCGCTGCGACGCAGGTTGAATGTTTCCGGGCCTTCGTCATCGCGCTGCTGCAGTTCCGTGCTGAGCGTCGCGTTCAGCATGT
>CAZHET010000323.1:0-7666 GCA_964531585.1 uncultured Planctomycetaceae bacterium
CGCGAAACCGGCGCGAGCATCCCCCTGGCGATCGAAGAAACCGCCGGGGTTGAGGTGTCATCAGGCCTTGAGTTGCCACGGACACCGCCGTTCCTGCAGCGTAACGACCTCAACTCAGCGGCTTCGGTCGCGGATTCTCGCCCTGAGCTGCAAATTTACTGAACCGCTTTTCCGTCGGAATCGCTACCGTTTGCCGTTCGCACCTCAGGCACGGAGTCGCTGTGCGATGCCGTCCGCACCTTTGAAGATTCGGTCGTTGACTGAACGAGCCTGGCCAGGTCGTGACGTTCCAGCATGTCGTGGATCGCGCCGCGACCCGCGTAAAGGCCGTGATTCAGTTTCCGGTTGGCGGCACTGCAAACGCCGATCAGCCGCCCGTGCCGGTTGAACAATCCTCCGCCGGATCTTCCGTGTGTGGGGGCCACAGCACAGATCAGATTGTCGGCTCCGACGTACAGATTGACGTCCCGCACAGAAACATGCAGGCGAGTCGGCCGGGCACCATTGTTGCACCCGATGCTCATGACTTCATCGCCTTTGGCAATGACTTCCGTCGAAAAGTCAACGGCAGCGAACGGCAGCGTGATCTTCGGCCGGATGGTAATCAGCCCCACATCGGATTCGATGTGGTGCCCGACAACTTCACCCAGAAAAATCCGGCCTTCATCTTCGGCAAACACATCCACTTCGATCATCGCATCGTCGCCGGCGAGATCCATGATGTGGGCACATGTCAGAATCAACGCATGTCCCGGTGTACTTTGGATGATCGTTCCGGAACCGACCTGAGTCTTGTCACCTTCGATGATTCGGATGCGAACGGCGGCGGCAAATGGATCCGAGTGGTCGATGGCTGATGCAGAATCATCCGCGGCGAGAGCGAATTCTGCCATCGACGTGACAGCAAGCAGTGCGATTGTGAACCGTGTCATGCCGGCCTCCCTGCCCAAATCAGGAATCTGTCATGCTGCCGTAAGTCTCAGTGACGAGTCGAATCCATTGGCAAGTCCGAATGCGCGCAGTCGCCTATCTGGAAGTCGGTTCGCCGGGCAACGCCAGAATGGTGAGAACCGGTGCCAATCGCTCAGATTCCGAAAAATGCAGTTCCGGTATCACGCCGACATCGGCAGATTCCGCGCCATCAGGTCAGCAAACCACTGCTTTGTCAGACCTTAGCTCTGGCGAAGCACTACCGGCTGAGATGGTACAAGTGTCCGTCTTCGGCTCCGATGACGAGGTCCGGGATGCCATTGTGGTTCAGGTCGATCGTCGCCGGGCTGCTGGTGTGGCCGGCCAGTTTTCGTTCGGCAACCGGGCCGGTGTTGTGCAGGACGACATTTCCGTCGTCGTTCGTCCCGAGATTCTCGAACAGGTCGGCGTTTTCGCCGTTCGCCAGCAGGTCGAAGTCGCCGTCACCGTCCCAGTCGACAACATGAAGTTTGCGGCGCCCGCTGCCGCCCGCTCGCTTGTCGTTCAGACGCAGCGGCTGACCTTCTTTGTCCACGAAAATACGCTGTGGCGGAAGGACGTGCAAAGATCCATCATCGCTGCGTCGGCGTTCGAACAGGCACAGGTAGCCTTCGTAATCCAGCATCACCAGGTCGGTCAGGCCGTCTCGGTTGAAGTCGACGGCAACCGGAGTCGTGCGCCATTGAGTCACCAGTTCATCACCGTCCGGATTCCACCACGTCCATTCTGGCTTTGGAGTTTCACCCGGCCAGTCCACAATCACCGGCTGCGAAGCGGCAAGCTGCGGCAGACCGTTGGCGCTGCTGCCCGTATTCCGGAACCATACGACTTTGCCCCAGATCGAATTGGCAATGATGTCCGTCAACCCGTCGCCGTCCCAGTCAGCCGCGGTAATCGTCGTGTAGCCCCACTTCGCTTCGCAGGGGCCCTGAATCGAACCGTTCGGGCCGGCCTGAATGCGGATGATTTCGCCGTCCGCAGTTAACAGCCTTGCCGCGGACCATCGAACCGGATCGCCACCAAGGTTTTCGAACCAGCCGATGTACCCGGCGGTGTTGCCGCACAGAATGTCCGTGTCACCGTCGTTATCCCAGTCGATGCAGAAGGGCGTCACGAGTGCTCCAAACTTCAGCCGGTCGGCCTTCTGCTGAAAGTAAACCGGCTGGGCGAAAACGGGTGCATCCGCGGGCTTCGCAGTGCCGTTGTCTGAAGTCACGTTTTCGACGAACGCCACCCGGCCGTCTTCGTCCCCAACAATCAGGTCAACATCGCCGTCGCCGTCCCAGTCAATCGGGCTCGGCACGATCATCTGCAGGTCCATCCGCAGATCTTCTCCATCCGACGCCCTGACGCGAACTCCGCCTGCGAACCGTGGACTGCTGTCGGTTCCAGGGTTCTCGAACCAGGTGAAGCGGTCGAGAAACTCGCCACAGATCAGATCGCGGTCACCGTCGCCGTCGAAGTCTGCAAAGCAGGGACTCGGCCAGCCGAATACGTCGATCGGTTCCTCGCCGGCGTTCAGCCTTATGGGGTCGGTCCAAACAGGAGCGGCATCGCTGCCGGAATTCGTCACCAGAGACACATAGCCATGCAGCGGGCCATTGGTCCACGTGCCGGTGCTGTCCCACGCGTCGTCCCAGCCGTAGTCATCCCAGATGCCGACACCGATCAGCAGATCCTGATCGCCATCTCCGTCCCAGTCGGTTCGGTGCCACTGATTCGCGCGGATTTTGTTCGCATCGAAAATCTTCACGGGCAGGTTCAGCTTGCGCGGCTGATCGAAGCGGTTCTTCGGGAAATCCTCAAACACGGTTGCCGGAGTCATCACGTCGACTCGATCGCCCACGTACGACACTCGAATGTTGTGATGCCCTGCCCCGATTCGCACCGGCGGTTCGAAGACGGGCAGCTGCACGTTTCCCGAGCGGTTCTCAAAGAAGTACGTCCCGTTGAACGGCTTGTCCGGACACGACACAACCAGATCCAGATCCCCGTCGCCATCGAAATCCATCGGCATGGGCCATGCCCACAATCCCACGCCCAGGTCAACAAGCAGATCCGGATCATTGTGAGTCAGCGGCGCGAGATCGTCGGTCGGAGTCTGTTGAGAGCGGCAGAATTCCGGCATCAGCGCGGCTGAAATCAGCAGACAGAAAAGCTGGCAAATGAGTTTCATCGAAATCACTTTTCATGGCGGAAAGTTTCACGCGTTGCAGCGACCAGTTTTGGCCTGCGTCGCACTTCCAGCCTACCAGATTCTTCAACAGGTGCGACCTCCCGGCTTCAACGCCGACGCGGCAGAACGAATCCCTCTCGTTTGTGGAACCCCCGAATCTGCATAGCTGCCGGCGCAGCGTGTGACGAACAGGCTACTGTTCTGTGGCGGCGGCCAATGAGGTTCCGGCCGACCTTCGCATTTCCATGAACAGACCAACGCGGATGTAAGACGCTGGCAGGTGATTGGCAAACTCCAGCAGCTTCGCTTGCTGCCCGTTGCGGATCATCGCCTCCACGAAGCCTGTCTGGCCGAGCGTGAAGCCGGAACCATCGTCATCATTCAGAATCGCCACGCGGGCAGCGTTTTCGTAGGTGTTCAACGCGTCTGAACAGTATCCGGCTTCCGCCTGCAGGACCGCGACCTTTGGCAATATCACGCAGTTGCGAAAGTAGTCATACCTCTGATCCCCCAGTTGGCGCAGGCACTCGTCGGCGACCCGGCTGGTGTCGTCCACGTGGCCTGCTCTGGCCTGTTCAATCGCAATTTCGACGCGGGCGCACAGCGACTGATCTTTGCTGGCGATTGCCCGTGCGGAATCCAGTGCTGCTGAGATCAGACCGGCTTTCGCCTGAGCCGTTGCGATTTCGCGCAGCGCGACAGACTTGCTGGTTTCGTTGGAAATCAGAGTAGCCGTGGAGTGCGCGTCTTCAAACAGGCCAGCCTGCGTTTGCCGTTGAGCGATCTCGAACAGCATGTTTTCCTTCAGCGGCCTGCGCTCGATCGAACGTGACGCGGCGAGAGCTTCCGGAAACAACCTGAGATCCGCCTGAGCCATGGCCACACCCATCGTGGCGAACGACTTTGCATGACCGCCGCTAATCGACGCAGTGATTCGAACGGCCTTGTCAATCGTTTTGCGCGCGTCGTCGGTGTTCGCCGCTGCAGCCTGCTCGCGAGCGATCAGCGACAGGGCGAATACAGTCCACTCGTCGGCGCTCAGTGTTCGCGCCGTTGCAAAAGCCTCGTCGAACTCACCGGCCGCAGCGTTCGCACGGACGATCGCACAGAGCGCCAGGGATTTTGCATCTGCGTCATCAATCGTTTCCGCAAGCCTCTTTGCTGCGACAATCGCGGCACAGGCCGCAGCAGATGACGCAGGAGATGTGGAATGCGGCTTCAGTTTCTGCAGAATTTCCCCGACGATGAATGCCTGCTGGTGCTCGGCATGCACCAGACCTGCGGATTCGATCGCGTCCGCGAACAAACCAAGTTCCGCCTGTGCCAAAGCGACGTCGCGCAGTGCCTGAGATCGCTTGTCCGCGTCCTTGATGCTCCTCGCTCGCTGCAGAATGTGGTGCAGCTCGTCAACGACGATGTGAGTGATTTCGTCGACGTCAAACAGAGGACGCGGTGCCACGTCCACGTTGCCATCGGAACTCGCAACCAGCGCCGCTTCCGGTTCCGCTTCTGTCATTTCGTTCGCACCGGCTTCCACAACGATTTCCGGAGTCGATACCGCGTTTGTCGTTGCAAGTACCGCTTCCGGTTCACCGGATTCGTCCGTGACATCCGTGACTTCCGGCGATGTAGCGTCTGTCGGTGATGCGTCTATCGTTGAGCCCTCTGTGGCCACGACAGCGTCGATCGTCGCACCTTCTGTCATTGCATCTTTCGTTGCGGCAACAGATTCGCTCGCATCGGTGAAGGTCTCAGATTCGGGTTCCGAACCGTCGATTGGTTCCGCCGATTCGACATTTGTCGCCGCCACCACGACATCGGCAACCGTGTCGGCGCGCGGCGAGTGAACGTCGAAGTCGTCCGGCACAACATGTGACGTGTTCGCAGCGTGCGCCTCAATTTCCGTTTCGCTGGCTTCGTCATGTGCTGATTGGACAGCGGGCGGCAGAAGATTTGTCTGAGGCGACGGCGGGTTCATCACGGACGTACCGTTGGCCCAGGCCGTGAGTCGATCCCACGTTCCGTCCTGCGAAACGACCACCGTCGCAGCGAGCAACAAGATCGCAGCGACGCTGATCACGACGATTCGCCGACTTCGGTTTTCGCGGCGTCGACTGGTTCGCCACGGCTTTGAACTCGACTGGTGCCGACGCTGCATAACCACCGCGTCGGTCGATCCGGAGCTGCCGCTTTCGACGCGTCCGTCATTCGCTGCCGGTGACAGCGTTCCCGTGCCGACCGACTGAACCGGTCCGCGATCAGGCGGCATCCGCGTCGCCGAATCTTGGTCCGCAGGGGCCGACAGGTCTGACGAGGCGATCCGAAGCTGTCGCGCAAACTCACGACACGTCGGCCAGCGCTGAGCGGGTTCTTTGCTCAATGCACGGGCGACGACGGACTGTTCACGCTCCGGGAGAAATGACAGGTTCGGGCTCAGCGACAGGTGCCCGTACATGATCTGATGAAAATTGCCCTCAAACGGAACGTGGCCGTTACGAAGCTGGCAATACGTCAACGCCAGCGAGTACTGGTCGCTGTGAACGGACACCTCGCCTCGAAACATCTCCGGAGCGGCATACAGCGGCGACATTGCTCCGGTGTGGCTGGCACCCGACGGACCGACCGCCTTTGCCAGCCCGAAATCGGCCAGCTTGACGGAGCCGCCGACCAGAAAGATGTTCTGAGGCTTCACGTCGCGGTGCTGCACACCCACAGGCTTGCCGTCACCTGCGACGTGCTGCGGGTCGTGCAGAAAATCAAGCCCCGTGGCCGCCTCGTCCATATAACGCAGCAGCTCGTCCGTCGGAATTCCCGGCAACTGCTGGTCGCGGCATTCGCAAAAACGATCCCACAGGCTGCGATCGCACAACGACGTCGCAATCACCAGCCACTCGTCGACCTGCACGACGAAATGCACATCCAGCAAATGAGGATGCCGGATTTCCTTAATCGCATCCAGCGCGCGACGTTCCAGGTCCGTCTGATCTTTTTCCGTGCCAATAAACTTCAGGGCGACATGTAAACCGCCCGGAGCTTCAGCCTTCCAGACTTCGCCGAAGTTGCCTCGACCCAGAAAGCTGACGAGCTGATATCCAGTGATCGGCCTGGCACCGGTACAAAGATGGAACGACATGACTAACTCTTTCAGTCACAGACGACCTGGGTCGCAGACGACGGACCGACGCTCATTCAAAAACAACCCGATCGATGGACTGCGGCGCGGCGATGTCCCGCTGGATGTCGTCAGCAGATGCGATGACCTGATAATCATCGGCCTGCCCCGCTCCGGTTTCTTCCGCGTCGCCGGCAAACATATCCCATTCACCCGTCACCCGGTTGATGCCAATGGTATAGATCTTTTCTTTCGCCAGTTGCTTCTTCGCAGGTTCTTCGTCCGCGCCGTCGTCGAACTCAACCAACAGTGGATAGGGAGACTTGATTTCCTGCTGCGATCGAGCGGGAACCTCAATGGTCTCTCCGTCCAGCTTCAATTGAAATGGAACCGCGCTGGCCGTGTTGTCGAGCGTCGCTGCGAACTCTGTCCTGACCAGTTCCCAGCCCTTGTCCGTCACCACAAACCGGAACGTTCCCGGCGTCAGTGTGTATTTGGCTTTGCCGAACTCAGCACCTCGGTCAAATTGAATCAAAGTCTTCGAGAACGGCAGGTCCTGCATCATTCCCGCTTCCATTGTGAACGGCTGACCGTCGACCAGATATTGCACAGTGCCATTGTTGGTTTCGGGGTTCAGCAGCAGGATGCGGCCGAGATCATCCAGACCTTCAGGAGCGTCGCTGACAGGATCAACCGTCGGCAACGGCAACCCGACGTATGCCGGCGATCCGTAGCAGACCTGCACGACGCCGACTCCGCCGGTTCCGCAGATCAGAATTTCGTCACTGATCCAGCAGCACGATCCCGCCGGATAATCGGGGTAGCAGACGATGGGACAGGACGCCCCGTGAAACCACAGGTCGAAGTCGAGATCCAGACTGAACCCGCCGCCGCCCGGTGCTCCGCCGTCACCGCCGCCAGCCGGGGGAAGCGGCGCATCTGGTACGTCGGCGAATCCATCCGGTCCGACTGGTCCAGGCCCCGGTCCGGGCCCCGGTCCGCCGCCGTCCGGATTCGGAAGCAGGTCTCCGGGCCCGATCGGCGCGGTGTCGGTCTTCGGCAATGACAGCTTGCCGTCCGCCACAGCGTTCGCGATGGATTGATTCACCGCTGCCAGCAGGATCGATTGCTCAAACTGCGAAACAAGGTCTTTCGCCGAATCGCCGCCCACGAGGTGCTCAGCGTTTACATTCAGAGCTTTGATGGCGTCGCGAAGTTCGCGGGCAGAAGTTACGACGTCCCGCAGTGAATCACCAGCGGCGATTCGTTCGGCCAGCACATCAAGTTGCCGCGCCAGTTGCCGGTCATGAGTCGCAAGCTTGTTTCGCAGCCGATCCAGCCTGGCATCGAACAGCCGCTCAACATCCGCGTGAACCGCCTGCGTGAGTGCTTTGTCCGCCGACTGCAGT
>CAZHET010000324.1:0-7590 GCA_964531585.1 uncultured Planctomycetaceae bacterium
GCGATGATGGTTGCGAAGTGACAGCCACGTTCGAAGATCGCCGCTGGATCTTTCCTGCCGGAGATTGCTGCATTCTGCCCGTGGCCAACACGACTGCCGAACTGATCGCTCAGTGGTTCGCTCGCCAGCTCGCCGACAAGCTGAAACTGGCAGAACTTTCAGGTGTACGGCAGTTGCGAGTCAGCATTGAAGAAAACTTCGGTCAATGGGCGACAATTGCGGTCGACATGCATTCAGGGCACGCGTGATCGCAGATTTCGCTGTGGCGACACGTCGCACGTTTGCGGCCACGCGGTGAAACGGTAACCTGCCCAGGCAGTTGCTGCTTTCTGCATTCCGTCCCGTTTCCGTCGAGTCACAACATGTCCGCTGCTGCTTCACAATGGGTTCGCACAACCACAACCGAGACATTCCGCGCCGACGTGATCGAGCAATCGATGTCGGTCCCTGTCGTGGTTGATTTCTGGGCCGACTGGTGTGGCCCCTGCCGTCAGTTGATGCCACTGCTGGAGAAGCTGGCTGCGGAATACGACGGACGCTTCGTACTGGTGAAAGTGAACGTCGATGAACACCCGGAGATTGCCGGCGCGTTCGGCGTGCAGTCAATTCCGTTCGTTGTGGCGATGTTCGATGGCCAGCCGGTCAGCCAGATTGCCGGAGCACAGCCGGAACCGCAACTGCGCGCCTGGCTGAGCGAATTCCTGCCGTCACCGGCGGAGGAAGCCTTTGAGAGCGGTGTTCAGGCCGAGGCGGCCGGTGATCTGGCCGCAGCCGAGAAGTCTTACCGCCGCGCGGCGGAACTGGATCCCGAAAAACGCGCCTTCCGAGTGGCTCTGGCGCGTACGCTGATTGGCCTGGATCGCGACCATGAGGCTGGCGAAGTCATCGACACCCTGGCTTCCGCCGGTTTTCTGGAAGCGGATGCGGAAGCGTTGAAAGAGCAACTGGCGATTCGCGCGGAAGTGGAAGAATCCGGAGGAACGGCGGCCGCCCGCACCGCGCTGCAAGCAGACCCCGACAACGCCGAGCTGCAGATCAGGCTTGCCGAAGCCCTGAGCGTCGACAAGCGATACGGTGACGCCTGTGAGTTGCTGCTCACCGTGATTCAGACAGACCGGACGCCGTTGCGCGACCAGGCGAAGGACGTGATGGTTGGCGTGCTGACGACGATGGGGCCAACGTCGAAGCTCGCCGCGGAATACCGCCGCAAGCTTTCGACGGCGTTCTATTGATCGCAGTCGGCTGCGTTTGGTCCTGACCGCGCGACATTTTGTCTGCCGCGGCTGTGGAGGCAGCACCACCTGCCGGATTACCAGCCGATGGTCATATTCGCTTCGATGGTTCGCTGAGCCTCATGCAGGTCGGCCCCGGTGTCCAGCATGTACAGGCGGATTGCATGCAGCTTGTCGCCGGACGCGCGGTTCAGGCAGTCGCGAGCCATATCACAGGGATCGGATTTGCCTTCGATGCCCAGCAGCCGCTTGCTGATCACCCACAGGTCCCGCGGGCGGCGAGTGATTCGCGTAATCTCTTCGCTGGGATAGTATTTCCCGGCGAGTTCTTCCGCCTGCTCCGGACTGTTTGCCCAGCCGATCATGATGTGCGAGTCCGTTTCGATCTCATAAAGAGCCATCGGCGTGCTTCCTTCAAACTAAAGCCAGTCAGTGCGGTCGGCGCACGTTGCACCGGACCTTCAACGGTGTCCGCGAAATATACTGGCTCCGCACGCCAGGGGAAACGAAACGGCGGAGTTTGTCCGGGGCGAATCCGCTAATCTGCCAGGCCGAACCTTACGATGCACCAGATGGCCTGGAAGCCGTCCTTCCACCCGATCTTTTTACCGTCGGCATAAGTCCGCCCGGAGTAACTGACGGACGTTTCGTAGACGCGGTAACGACGCCGGGCGATTCTCGCGGTGATTTCCGGCTCAAACCCGAAACGATTCTGCTTCAGCTTCGGCGTCAGTTCCTGAATCACTTCACGTCGAAAGACCTTGTAGCAGGTTTCCATGTCTGTGAGGTTCAGGTTGGTGAACCAGTTTGACAGCATCGTCAGAAATCGGTTGCCCACGTAGTGCCAGTAGTACAGTACGCGATGCGCCTTGTCGCCCAGAAACCGGCTGCCATAAACGACGTCCGCACGGCCTTCAATGATCGGTTTCAACAGGCTGGGATACTCTGATGGATCGTATTCCAGATCGGCGTCCTGAATGATGACAATGTCGCCTTCGACCTGCTGAAATCCGGTGCGCAGCGCGGCTCCCTTGCCCTGATTGACAGCGTGAAAGAACACGCGCACGCGGTTGAAGTCGTCATGCTTCGAATCTTCGGCAAGCTGTTCCATGATCCCGCGCGAACCGTCGCGGCTGCAGTCGTCGACGAGAATCAGTTCCTTCCGCACCGGAACCTCGCGAACGCGGTCGACCAGATCCAGCAGCGTCTTTTCTTCGTTGTAAACGGGGATCACGACCGACAACCGGATGTCATCCGGAATCGGATAAAAGCCAGCGTGCTTGCAGGCCGCTTCGCCAAGATTCGTCTTCTGGACCTCGTACCATTGCGGGGACCACGGTCGGACGACGTCGAAGTTGGGAGGATTCGGCATGGGCGAAGTGGTGTACGGTTCAAAAGAAACGGTGGTTGACGACATCTGGATTCGCAGCAATTCGGATACAGCCACACGACCGGCATTGACCTTTGCAGAGTCCGCTGCGAGTCAGCTGCGAGTCCGCTGCGAGTCCGCTGCGAGTCCGCTGCGAGTCAGGGGCACCTCGCAAAACCCACACGGAAGCCGCAGTCTCCCGAGGCCGGCAGCAGTGCCGTTCCTCACTCAGTTCGACGGCGTCGGACGGATCAGTTCAAGCAGACTCGCCAGTTCGCGCTCGCCGCGGCAGACGTACAGCAGAGACGTCGCGCGAACCGGGCGATGTCCTATAGTTTTCGGGTTTGTCCGCACCGATCGTACGCCATCTGCCGCTGACAACGACAACGAAAACTCCGGCGATACTGACGATTGCGTCGAGGCGTTGCCGGTGGAATGCCACCACACGCCGCATTCTCCCGCTCGCATCTGCGAACGCAGTTCCAGCGCGAGCCGGCCCATGGTGAAGCGCGCGTTCACGTCGTTGACAGGCCGCAGGTGAGTCTGTCCGTGTGCGTCTTCGTAAGTCATGCTGTCGATCCCCAGCGGGCCGAAGTAACCGGCCTGGAACGCGGCCCGGCAGATCTTCCGGCCGTGATCGACCGCCGGCAGCCACCAGGTGCTGACAAGTTCGTGCTTGTGAATGATGCTGCCGTGATACCGCCCCACCGGGTCGTTCAGCAACGGTGTCGCGCCGAGAAACCGGACTTCGCCGCCGGCGTCGATTTCGAACTGCAGACCGCACTCCGCCGTGATCTTAACCCACGGTTCGACGTACACGCAGCCGCCGAGTCGCACATGCTTCTCCAGCCAGCCGCGCTGCTGACCGTTCAGATCATGGCCGCTGGCGATCAGACGGTTGCGTCCGGCGTGGCTGATTTCCGGCTTGGCGACCCACCGGTTGAATCCGTCGGCTGACAGAGCACTGACCGCATCGCGCCATTCGCCGACGTTGCGACACAGCGTTCCGAATTTTGCATCGCGATGAGTTCCGGAGGGCGTCAAGGATTGCGGCGAGGGCCGTTGTTCCGATGACGCATCGACCACAACATCGAACTCCGCGAAGAAGCACCGGCCGTTGACGTGCCGAACGGCGTCCATCGACGGCCAGCAATCTTCCTTCATGCCAACCGTCTTCGCCGACGCCGCAGCGGCGGAGGACCAGCCCCACGGAAGAAGTTCGCTGGTCGCGAAATCGCCGCTGAACGGAGCGAACACGGCGTGATTCAGGCATTCCGGAACGTCGCCGGGAATCGCGCCGGCTCGCACGATGACCGTGTCGCCGGGTTCCGCCAGCAGAGCCATCAGCGGAGCCAGTTCATCGGCCGCCCGCTGAGTCTCCTGCGTGTCACGCGCGGTTCGGCCGGTCACCTGATCCTCGAACGTGAAGTTGGGCAGCAGCATTCGCGGCATAAGATTTGGAAGAGTCCCGGGTCATGGCCAGGCGGTGCATCGAGTTTCCCGGCACGTTAGTACTACATCGCTAAGTTGTTGCAAAGCACGGGGGGAAGGGGTCGGGAGTCTTTTTCGGCCAATGGCGGATGAAGACACGGGAGATCTCACGGCCGAAAAAGACTCCCGACCCCTTCCCCGCGCGACATGGCGCTGTAGTATTAGAATGATCCCCGAAACACCTTCCCGCGCGAAACCTGTCGATGGAGTCTGACCCGTGCCCATGATTTTTCCTGGAATGGACCCCTACCTTGAAACTCCCGAATTCTTTCCGGGAATTCACGGTCCGATGGTCACCTATATTCGCGATCAGATCGCTCCCGGCCTGCAACCGCGCTACCTTGTGTCTGTCGGCGAACGTGTTTACGTGCAGTGGACGAAGGATTCATTTCCGAACCACGCCATCATTCCCGACGTCTGGATTCGTCACACGAACCCAGGGCGATCCTCCGGAAGAAGCGACCAGCAGTCAGCGGTTGCCGTGCTGGATGCGGAGGAGCCTGTCCTGCTGGATATTCCGGAGCCGGAGGTTCGTGAATCGTTCGTCGAAATACTGGATCGCGAATCCGATATGAAAGTGGTGACGATCATTGAACTGATCAGTCCCACCAACAAGTATGCCGGGACCGGGCGAGACAATTACCTGGCGAGGCAACACGAAGTGCGTTACAGCGATACTCACATGGTGGAAATCGATCTGCTGCGCCGCGGACCGCACGTGCTGGCGGTGAATGAGGGCTCGGTGGCCGCTCGCTATAACTTTGACTACCTGACCTGCGTACATCGTGGCCACGCGGCGCAATTTGAAGTCTATCCCACGACGCTGCGTCAAAAGCTGCCGCGCATCCGGATTCCACTCGCAGGCAGCGATCCGGACGTCCGCCTTGACGTTCGAGCGGCACTCGAAAAAGCGTACGATGCGGGCGGATATCGTCACCGCATCGATTACTCAAAACCCTGCGTTCCGCCGCTGACGACGGACGATCAGGCATGGGCCGACGAACTCATTCGGAACGCGCCGTCAGTTGCATGACCCCCGTTCGCTGCTTCCGAAATCGATTTGCTGGTATTGATACGACTGCGACACCGGCCCGCGGAATGCCGTTCACGCCAGGAGCCACATGCCCACCGAACGCGACAGAATGCTGGCCGGAGAACTCTACGACGCGCTCGATCCGGATCTCGTCGAAGCTCGCGAACGTGCGCGCGACCTGCTCAACGAACTCAACAGCAGCCGCGAAAGAGACCAGGCACTTCGCCGCCGTGTTCTGAACGATCTGCTCGGCAGCGGAGGAGATTCCGTCTGGCTGCAGCCACCGTTTTACTGCGACTACGGACGAAACATCTATCTTGGCGAGCGTGTCTACTTCAACTTCAACTGCGTTGTGCTCGACGTGTGTGAGGTGCGGATTGGTGACTTTGCGTTCTTTGGTCCTGCCGTGCAGATCTACGCCGCCACACATCCGCTGAATGCCGAACTGCGCCGCACGCAGGAATTCGGCAAACCGGTCGCCATCGGTTCCGATGTGTGGGTGGGCGGCGGAGCAATCATCTGTCCCGGCGTCTCGATCGGTTCGAAATCGGTGATCGGTGCCGGCAGCGTTGTCACGAAGGATATTCCTGACGGTGTCCTTGCCGCAGGAAATCCGTGTCGCATAATTCGGGAGATCCCGTGACTCTGAAACGACTACTGGGAAACATCCCGCCGCAGCGGTTCGTCGCCGAGCATCTGCATCGACTGCCATTCTGCATGGCAGGAACAGCCACGGATCTCTGCCCGCTGGGTTCGTGGGAGATTCTCGGAAGGATTCTGGAACAGCCGGATGCAGATGTGATGGTTGTTCGGCAGGGGCAGCGTTCCGACGTGGCGGAGCCGAAGAATCAGGCGGACGCACGCAGTCTCAGCAACGATGGCCACACCATTCTCGTGCGCAACGCCCAACGGCATGACGACGCGCTCCGACAGCTCGCCGACGGCTTCGCCAGCGACCTTCACGCACCGATCAACATTCACCTGTATGCGACTCCCGCGGGAACTCACGGGTTTTCATGGCACTATGATGCCGAAGACGTGTTCATCGTGCAGACGGCCGGAACCAAGCAGTACTCGCTGCGCAAAAACACGGTCAATCCGTGGCCGCTGGACGAATTCATGCCGCAGGACCTGCGGTACGAGCGCGAGCTGATGCCACTGATGAAAGTCGACCTGCACGCCGGTGACTGGCTGTACGTTCCATGCGGCTACTGGCACAAAGCCGACGCTCCGCCGGGCGACGAGGCCGCAGTTTCCCTGGCGATCGGTGCCATGTCGCGGTGCGCTCTGGACGTCTTTGACCTTTTGCGCACAGAACTTGTCGACTCGCTGCTGTGGAAACAGCGGCTGCCGATCACCGGCGACGCCGCGGCACTCCAGGGCGCGGAACTGAGTGCACAGCACGCCGAGATCTTCTCGCAACTTGCAGCGGACCTTTCAGAAATTCTGCAAAGTGATTTCTTTCTGAAACGCTATCAGGAGTGGGCCGAACGGGATTCCGTCTGATCCGCCGCCGGACAGCAGATGAAGGATGCCTTGTCGTCGCGGTCGCCCGGGCTGACAATGACCGTGTTGCGGCGCGGCTGGCTTTATGGCCTGGCCTGTGCTGCCGCGCGGCTTGCGGAGTCGCGTATCTCTCCCCGTCTGGTGCCGTCATCGGCAAATGAGTTCGCCCGCCTGGCACATCTTCTGCTTCTGCGTTGAAAGGAAAGTCACAATGAAAACAACCCGTTTCGGCATTATTGCCCTGAGCCTGATTTTGGCTGCGGCCCTGTTCGCGGCCGGTAACGTTGCTGACGAACACAAGGATCACGGTGCCGCGGAAGTGCCAGGGGCCGCCGTGGCGGTTCTGATGCCGACCAAAGGCAACGATGTTCACGGGACACTGGTGCTTGCCCAGCAGGACGGCTTTGTGCATGTCACTGGAAAGGTGACAGGGCTGACACCCGGCGAACACGGCTTTCACATTCACGAATTCGGCGACCTGCGCGCGCCGGACGGAACGTCAGCCGGTGGCCACTTCAATCCGCACGGCACAAAACACGGCGGCCCGAATGACGAGGAACGCCACCCCGGTGACCTTGGCAACATCACGGCAAACGCTCAAGGCGTGGCCGAAGTCGATACCAAAGCGATGGGCCTGCAGGTCCACTTCGTACTTGGCCGTTCCTTTGTTGTTCATGCCGGCAAAGACGACCTGAAGAGCCAGCCCTCCGGCGACGCAGGCCCGCGCGTCGCCGTCGGCGTCATCGGTCTTGCCGAAATGCCAAAGGAAAAATGACGAGCGTCGATCAGAGAACCGGCTACGGCAAGCGCTCGCAGAATCACCACGTTCCGCGAGCGCTTCCGCCGCAGCGGTTGCAGTCCAGTGCTCTCATTCGCGATCCCAGTGCTCTCATTCGGGATCAAGGCACGCCCGGCAGGATTCGAACCTGCGACCCGCGGTTTAGAAGACCGCTGCTCTA
>CAZHET010000325.1:0-7576 GCA_964531585.1 uncultured Planctomycetaceae bacterium
GGACGAATACCAAGGGAACGGCTCACGCATCGGCTGTATTCCTGCCCTGAAGGGTGCATCAAAGGTGCATAGTTTTCATAAAACAGCATAAAATAAGCCGCAAAATAGTCAAGTTGATTTAGTGATGGGTGAGATCGACAGGTAATCCTGCACCAGATCGACGCTCGCCGCGGGGCTGACATCGAGTCATCCCTCACCGCAGGCCACCCGTTGTGTCGCGTGCCAAGGGTGCCGATTCCACATCGGCGGTCACGATGCGCTGAATCTCGTCGGTCACAAATCCAAACGCCATGGGACGGCGGACGTCGGGCAACGTGACCACGTCGTACAGTTCTCGCACGTCGCCTTCCAGCCAGACCCACTCAACGATTCTGTTTGATCGAAGGTCGATCACAGCGAGACCGCAGCGAGCTTCCAGACCGGCTTTCTCAAGGCTGCCTTCAAGCGCCAGTCCCGCGAATGTCGCTTCGTGCCGCGGTCGTGACAGACCGACCACCGCGAAGTCACCGCGGAAAGCGAGTCCTCTCAGGAACCCGGGGCAGAATGTCAGCGGTTCGAATTGCCCGGCGCGAAGATTGATTCGACCGAATTCACCCGCGCCGGAGTTGAGTACGTAGAGATTGTCGCGATAGATCCGCGGTGAATGAGGCATAGACAGGCCGCCGGTAACTACCTGACCGTTGGCGACCTGCATCACGCAACCACCGTCGCGGCGATGCTCGCGCCAGCCGTCTGGAACGTCGCTGAGGCTGGCCATCGTGACAAATGCTGGCTGTCCGTCGCTCAAAGCCACTCCGTTCAGGTGGCAGCAGTCTTCAGCAGCCAGACGATCCAGCCGGGGTGGCTGCCACAGCGGCCGAAAGCTGTCTCGATCGCTGAGTGTCGCAAGGCAACCGAATCGTGTGTTGACAAAGATCGGCCGGCCGTCGTGACCAACGGAGATGTCGTGCATATCCAGATCGCCGGTTGTGTATCCGCAGCGCGGAACATAAAGGCAGTCATGTCCGTCATACGCCTGGCCCGGACGGAGGACGTTTTCGAATCGCCAGAGCTGATAAAGCGAACTCATCCATAACGTCTGGCCGTCGCCCCAAAGTCCCATGCAGCGATTGAACGTGCGTTCAAAAACGGACAATTGCTGTTCGCAATTGACTCCCAGAAAAAACAATTTGCCAGCCTGATAAGTCGTGAAGGCAAGGCTGATCTGAAGATGCGACAGGAGTTCGGCGAGGCCCGACGATGCAGTCACCGTGACCCATGGTTCACTCGAATCGAAAGAGGCAGGTCCAATCGTTGTCAACTTGTTTTCTCCAAAATTCAGCGCTTGATGAAATTGCTGAATAGACACGGAAGGCAATCGCAAACGGCTGGATTACAAACGATCCGTCAGGCATGATTTGGGGATCGCCGCAACCGGATAGTACTCAATGACGGTATCCTGGGGCTCACGCCAGAGCCCCTGCGACACGGCACGATCAGATCATCACAGACGAAGCATCTGTTTCCGGGGCGTTAGTGTAGTCAGCCACGTTGATGAGATCTTCGGTCGCCAGGAAGTGGCCAGAGCCGCCGCAGCGTTGCGCGGCATCGGTACGGAAACCGGCGCTGGAAACGGTGCGCAGGCGAGCCGACCCGTTTCGACTGTCGGCGCACCGACGTTGTGCCACAGGACGCAGACTGTGGTATCACGTCGACCCGATTCGAGTTTGTCCCTGCGTATTCGTTCGGAGTTCTTGAGATGCTCAGTTCATCCGCGAAGCACTGGATTGATGACTTATTGGCCCGCCTGAGGGCGGCTACGCGGCACAGTGACAGAACTCGCCGTCGCTACAGCCTGGGGTTGTCACAGGCGGAGCGTCTGGAAGCTCGCCGAGTACTTTCGGTGACAATTTCTGATGCGAGTCTGGTCGAGCCGCTGACGGGTCAGGCCATGATGGAATTCACCGTCACTCGATCCGGCGACCTGTCGCGTTCGCTGGAAGTTTCGTACATCACCGTCGACGGCAGCGCCGTGGCAGGTGAGGACTACGTCGCCAGTCCATCGGGGGCCAGCGTACTGTTCAGCGTCGACAGCGACACAGCAACGATCTCAGTGCCGATTATCGGGGACGGAATCGCTGAACAGGAAGAAAGCTTTCAGGTTGTCCTGACCGGATTCGTCGGTTTGCCGGCGACTCTGTCGCCGCACACGACGTTCGCGACGAATACGGGACCGACGAGCGTCGCATCGGGTGACTTTAACCTCGACGGCAAGAGTGATCTGTTGATTGGGCACGTCGTGTCGAACATTGTCTCGGTGCTGCTGAATACCGCGGATGTCGGCGCGGCGACTCCGGCTTTCTCCCAGAAACAGGATCTTGATGTTGCCGGACGACCCCACGGTGTTGCCGTTGGTGACTTCAACGGGGACGGCAAGCCCGACATCGCCGCGGTGACGGCATACAACAATGACGTCGCTGTGCTGCTGAATGCGACGGATGCGGGTTCGACGACAGTCAGCTTTCTGACTGCGGAACGCTTCACCGTCGGCAATAGTCCTTCGCAGTTGACGGTTGCGGACGTCAATGGTGACGGCAAGCCGGACATCGTCACAATCAGTGACGCTCCTTCCGGCGGGAACTCAACCCCGGGATTCGTGCGGATTCTGCTGAATACCACGGACACCGGATCCGACACGGTCAGCTTTGCAGCGGTCCAGACGTTTGACGGTCCGGTGAAGCCGCGATCCGTGACGGTGGCCGATTTCAACGGCGACGGGAAACCGGATATCGCTGCCAGCGGCAACTATCGGGACAGCAATGACAACTCCGTGTCGGTACTGCTGAACACGACTGATGCGGCTTCGATGACTGCGACCTTCGCGCCGAAGCTCGATCTTCCGGCCGGTGACCTCGTGCATCACCTTGCGTCCGGCGATGTGAACGCAGACGGAAAGCCCGACCTTATCGCGTCCAGTTTCAATGACCGGGCGATTTACGTCTTTACAAATCTCACGGCAACCGGCGGTACCGAGGCTGAGTTCGCCGAACGGATTTCGCTGTCGACGCCGCAGCGACCGGAAGGCGTTGTTCTTGTGGACCTGACACTGGACGGTCGCCCGGAAATCGTCGCGACAAATCGATCCGGCGGTTCATCGCTGGCTTCATTCACGAACACAACCGGCACGGCAGGAGCAGTTCCGACGTTCGGCCAGCCTGTCACATTCAACACCGGGCAGGCACCCGTGGCGCTTGTCGCAGTGGACCTGAACCTGGATTCGTTTCCGGATCTGGCTGTGACGAATTCCAGCGGCAACAGCGTTTCGGTGTTTCTGAATATGCCGCCGCGATTCGCCCGCGACACTGCTGTCGGCACAATTCTCGTCGGTGACGGCACCGCGCCTCCGGTAATCGGTGGTGTCGGCGGCACGATCAGTTACGAAGAGAAAACGCCACCGCATCTGATTGCTCCGTGGGCGACCGTTTCGGATCCCGACAATCTGGAATTTGACACTGGCGTGCTGACCGTCGCGATTTCGGAAAACGCTGAGGCAACCGACCGCATTCAGATCCGGAATCAGGGTACCAATGGAGGCCAGATCGGCGTCTCTGGTTCGGACGTTTTGTTCGAAGGACAAGTCATTGGAACGTTCGCCGGTACGACGGTTCTGGAAATCACATTGAACGCCGGTGCCACACCTCAGGCGGTGCAATCGTTGCTGAGAAACATCACTTTCGTCAGCCTTGCCGACAGCCCCTCGGCGTTGCCCAGAACGCTTGCCGTGACCCTTTCTGACGGCGATGGTCAGGTCAGCAATACACCCACGAAAGTTGTGGAGAT
The DNA here is from genome assembly GCA_964531585.1 of uncultured Planctomycetaceae bacterium. Classification (GTDB taxonomy): domain Bacteria; phylum Planctomycetota; class Planctomycetia; order Planctomycetales; family Planctomycetaceae; genus JAWKUA01. Next base: position 3,820 of record CAZHET010000325.1, read on the forward strand.
CGTGCGCGGCCAGGCATTATCGCGAGTCATGATTGCCGACTCGTCTTTGGTTGAACCGTTCGGCGGGCCGCAGATGATGGTGTTTACGCTGACTCGCACCGGTGACGTGTCGCGCGCACTGGAAGTCGCGTTTCAGACACAGGACGGTTCCGCAGTGGCGGGGGAAGACTACGTTGCGACGTCCGGGACCGTCATATTCTCTGTCGGCAACAGCACGACGACCGTGTCCGTGCCCATTCTCGATGACGACATCGCTGAAGAAGATGAAACTTTTTCACTTGTATTGTCGAGCCTGATTCAGCCGCCGCCGAACTTGAGTCCCCGGACGTCGCTGCCGACAGAAGATGGTCCGACGATCGTCGGTTCGGCCGATTTCAATCTGGATGGCAAACCCGATTTGCTGTCGGCGCACAACCTGTCGAACTGGGTGTCGGTGCTGCTGAACAGGACTTCTGACGGCGGCACTGTCCCGGTGTTCGCTGCAAAGCAGGACCTCGCTATTACCGGGCGACCTCAGGGAGTTGCGGTGGCGGACTTCAACGGTGACGGCAAGCCGGACATCGCCGCGGTGACCGCCTACGACAACGACGTGGCCGTGGTGCTGAATGCGACAGATCCCGGAGCGGAGACCGTCAGCTTTCTGGACATCCACCGTTTTCCGGTCGGGAACAGCCCGTTTCAGGTCACCGTGGCCGATATCAACGGCGACGGCAGGCCGGACATCATCACAACCAGTAACCCGGGCTTCGTGAAGGTTCTCCTGAACACGACGGAAGCCGGCTCAACAACACCCAGCTTCGCCGCCGTCCAGACGTTTGACGGCCCGACGAATACTCGTTCGGTCACCGTGGCCGATTTCAACGGCGACGGAAAACCGGACGTGGCGGCCAGCGGAAACTATCTCGACGGCAACGGAAATTCGGTATCGGTGCTGCTGAATACAACAGACGTCGATTCGATGACCGCGACATTCGCGCCGAAGCTTGATCTTCCCGCGGGTGATCTTGCTCAATATCTGACATCGGGCGATGTCAACGGAGACGGAACTCCGGACCTTGTTGTCTCCAGTTTCAATGACAGCAGCGTGTACGTGTTTGCGAACCTGACCACTGCGGGCGCTTCAACAGTATCATTCGCGGATCGCGTCGTGCTGACCACCGTAACGCGGCCGTCTGGCGTGCTGCTGGTGGATCTGACGGCCGATGGCCGGCCTGATCTTGCTGTCGCGAATCGTTCGGACGGCGCGAATTCCATTTCGGTGTTTGCGAATTCGACCAGCACGCCAGGTGGCATGCCGTCGTTCTTGCCGAGCTTTGAGTTCACCGTCGAACAGGCGCCCGAATCGCTGGTGTCGGCCGACTTCAACGGCGACATGCGTCCGGATTTGGCTGTCGCGAATGGAAGTGGCGACAACGTTTCGGTGCTGCTGAATGACCCGACGATGATTTCCGGTGACAGTGCAACGGGCACGATCCTTGACGACGGCGCGGAGCCACCGACGATTTCCATCAGCGACGTTACGGTTGTTGAAGGCGATTCCGGCGAAACCCCGCTGGAATTCACCGTCACGCTGTCGCGCAGCAGCCTTCGACAAGTGACCGTGGACTACGCGACGGCTGACGACTCCGCGACCACGGCTGACAATGACTACACCGCGGCGACGGGAACACTGACGTTCGAACCCGGGATCACATCTCAGACAGTGACCGTCATCGTCAACGGTGACACAACCATCGAACCTGACGAACAGTTCTTCGTTGATCTGCTGAACCCAATCAACGCCACGATTCTGGAATCTCGTGGCACAGGAACAATCAGCAACGATGACATCCAGATCGTGACGCTCGACATCGACGGCAACAATGCGACCGACGTATTCACAGACGGCATTTTGATTGCCCGATATCTCGTGGGCTTTAGAGGACAAACTCTGATCAACAACGCCATCGGTCCGGGAGCCGGTCGTACCGATCCGCTTGAAATCAGTGCGCTGCTCGGAGGTGCTCTGGACATGCTGGACGCCGACGGCAACGGCGAGCTGGATGTGTTTACGGACGGCATCCTGATCGCGAGGTTTCTGGTGGGCTTCAGAGGACAAGCTCTGATCAGTCAGGCCATCGGTCCGAACGCCACGCGAACGACGGCGGACGCTGTCTCAGAACATCTGTCACAGTTTCTGCCGCAACCTCCCGCGGCCTCGGCGATCGCGTTCAGCCGTGCTGCACCGGCTCCTGCGCTGTTCGGCAGCTCCGAGCATGACGCGGTTGCCGAAGCCCGGCGAATTGACGAGATCCTCGTGTGGTTCGCGAATCAGGGACTGCTGTAATCGCGGAATGAACGTTGTCCGCAACCGATGGCGGGGACCTCGATTTCAGGTCGCAGCCGCGACAGACCTGCGACGCACCTCAGCGTGACACCTCCTCGAACGGGTTCAGGTCACTGAGCAAATCGCCGTCAAGGTTTGCAAAGAACGAGTCGGTAAGCTCCGTGAATGCTGAAAACTCTCGGGCTGAATTCGCCAACCCGGCTGTCGTCAGTGGTATGAGACTGGAAACCGCTTTCGTTGCACGCCCTGCCGCAGTCTCACGGACAGGCTGAACACGCCGATCCTCCGCGCCGTCTGTGGAACTCCACTGCTGCAGAACAGCACTCAGCGGATCGACACTCAGCGCGTTGAATGCAGGAACAGTGCGAGTCGCGGGAATCTGTCCGTTGCGGCTAAGGTCGCTGCGGACAATGTCACCGGCAGAAAGGTCAGCAGCCCCGACTCCCGTTGCCCCGGCGTCAGTGGTTTCGGCGTCAGTGGCGTCCGGTACGAAAGCAGTGCGGACTCCGGCGGCAACGCTCACCGACTCCTCAGCGGCAGCGGTCGGAACATTCGCCGCAACGACGCTCAGGGCCGCAGCTGCGCTCGGCTGAGCATCGTCGTTGCGAATTGTCCCGATTCCGATTCGGTCGGCTCGAATGCCGTAGGTCTGGTTGGTGCCGTCTATCTTCGGAACTCCGAGTCTCAGCCGGAAACGTTCATCTGGTTCAAACGTGCTGTCTCGGTAGACCTTGACCGTGACGGTCTTCGTTCGCGATTCGCCTTTCTTAAATGTCAGGTAGGTTGTGTCCATGTCCTGCACGTCCACCCCGATTGTGGCGCGCAAATCGAGTGGCACGGACGTATCCGTTTCGAGGTACACGGGGATCTGAATATCCGGTTCGAGCGTACCCAGAAAGCGAGACATCGTGACCGTGAACGTAAAGTTCTTCGTACTGCCTGCGGGGTTGGTGCCTTCCGTCAGACTGCGGTCGTTGATGGAGAACGCGGGTTCACAGGCGCGGCTTGATGCTCCAGGCAGCGGAAGCGAAACACCGCCCCAGTTGGGAAAAAACGTGACACAGCCAGCGCGGCTGACAGTACCGATCGTCGTGTTTCCGATCCGTGCCGACGCCGAAAAGCTGCTGTTCGAGATTGTCGCTCTCACACGGAACAGACTGCCGGCAGGGGTGAGGAATGCCGGATTCTCCAGCGTTCCGGTAAAGCTGAAGTCACCGTCGGTTTCGGCGAATCCGTCCATTTCCACGGTCATGAAGCCGAGGTTGACGTTCACCGGATTCACCGGCTCGATGCGGAACACGCTGCCGGAAAGCGTCGCGAGAAAACTGCCGCTGGCGGTCGTCCAGTCGCCGAGTCCAAGCGTTCCGGTCAGACCGACTTCGAAGCTGCTCTGCGCCGGGTTATTCAGATTCGCGCGGACGACGAAGGTGT
>CAZHET010000326.1:0-7568 GCA_964531585.1 uncultured Planctomycetaceae bacterium
CGGCTGCCGCGACGAGTTCGGTTGCCGCACCGCAACCTGGTCGGCAGGATTCGGGAATGATCGCCGAGGCAGATCCCTTCGCTTCGCCTCCGCCTCGTGCCGACATCCGCCAGGCGGCTCCCGCGGCGATGACGGCATCGGCGATCGCCGGACCGGCTCACGTTGGAACAACTCACGTCGGACAGGGTGGCGCGGGGCCGTCGCTTTCGCAGGAAATCACCGTCATCGTTGATTCCAGGGACCCGGCGAAACCAAAACAGGTCATTGTCATTCCCCGCCCCAGTCCGTGGCTGCTCCAGGTGCTCACAGGTGAATCGCCGGTCGTCGAAGCCGGGATGACAACAGCACGCAATGCAAATCTGCGAGGTCCCGCACCTCAACTGGCTGCCCGCAAGCCGCTGCAGCGAGTGCAGGCGTTTCCGGTCGCAGGGCCGTGACTTCACATTGACGATCGCTGCCGGTGCTCATCATGTCATCTTCGGTTGCCAGCGAACCAGACATCACGCAGACATGCGACCCGGCGTTCACCGACAATGGGCGTGCGCTTCGGGACCGGCCACACGAACCGGTACAGACGTCGTCCGCGCTGACCGTTCTGCTGCTGTCGGCATTGTTCCTGCTGCCGTTCTGGACGGTGCCGCTGGCGCATGTGCTGGGTTCCGCCGAAACCGCGACCGGCCTGTTTCACTACGAGCTGCCCTACTACGTGGCCAACGGTCGGGCTGCATTCGAGCGTGGTGACGGGCTGTTCTACCCGAATCCGTATGATCCCGCCGCGAACGCTCCTGTGATCTACGCTCACTGGCTGCCCTGGATTCTGGGCTGGCTGACGGCACGACTGGGCGCGGATCCCGGCGACAGCATTCTGATGCTGACCTTTTTCGCGTCGCTGCTGTTTGCGGTGACAACCCGGATGGTCGTGCGGCAGCGGCTGTATTCGTTGAATGCCGTCACGAGTGGCAGCGAATGTGTCGCGTGGATGGCGGCGATGTGGGGCGGAGGTCTGCTCGCCCTCGCCGGCCTGCTGCTGCCACCGGCGAGCGCCCCGAACTGGACCGAGTCCGCGCTGCGATTCGATCCCGGAAACGGATTGTGGTTTCTGAACTGGGGACGCAACTCGCTGTTTCCCACAGAAGCCATTTACCATTCGCTGGTGGCATTGTGCTGGGTCTTCGAACTTCGCGGCCGCCGCCTTGCGTCAACCGGTTGGCTGCTGCTGCTGGCAACCACGCATCCGTGGTCCGGCATTGAGCTGCTGCTGACGATCAGCTTCTGGCGAACGCTGCAGTGGCTGAAATATCGAGACCGTTCATCGGCCGGCTGGTGGATTCTGGCCATCGGCGCGATGGGGTGCTTTCTGGCGTATTACAAACTCTGGCTGCCGTCGTTTCCCCAGCACGCCGAACTGCAAAGTGTGTGGGAACTCGACTGGAGCCTGCAGAATTCCACCGCATCGCTGGCGTATGGCCCCATCGCGCTGGCTGGTCTGCTGCATGTCAAAGAACGGCTGCGATCGAGATCGTGGACAACGACTGACAGCTTTCTGATAAGCGCTTTGGCTGTTGCCGCGGGCCTGGCATTTCATGACCGGCTGATCAAACCCGTTCAGCCGCTGCATTTCACACGAGGCTATGTGTGGATGCCTCTTTTTCTGCTGGGTCTTCCGAAACTGGTGACCTGGTGGCAGTCCGCCTGGTCGGCGTCGGCTCAAAAACGACTTCTGGCCATCGCCGCAGTATTGCTGCTGTGCGCCGACAACGCAGCCTTCAGTTTGGTTCACGGTCTGAGGCAGTTCCGTCAGCGCGACGGTTTTCACCTGTCCGTTGACGAGCGCGCCCTGCTGGCCGAGTTACCGCGAAAGTGTCCTGAAGCGATCATCCTGACAGACTCGGAAACACTGAACTACCTGGCTCCGACGTACGGCTCGGTGCGACCGTGGCTCGGTCACAAGTTCAATACGCCGCGGTTTCCGATTCGGCACGAGCGCTTTTTGGCGTGCTTTCCGCCTGGTCGCGTCGAGGCGTCGCAGATCCCACCAGACGTGGATGCCGTCGCTGTTCGCCGCGAACGCGATGCTTCGTCACTGGTGAGTTCCGGGGAATGGGCCGACTGCAGTATTTCCAACGCAACATGGACAGTCTGGCGACGCCTGTCAGACAACGGGTGACCTGCCACTGCAGGACCGCAATGGACGCCGGTTTCAGCCTGGTGCCTGCACCGCGTTGATGGTGGAAAGGGGGACAGGCAGGTTGCGGCCGCGGCGTGACTGCCGAAGATCCGGCTGTCTCCGCAATCAGCGAGTTCCGATTCGTTTCGTCTCGCAGCCATGAATCATCGGGGCTACTGCTCCCGCAGCGCACTGATGATATCCATGCGGATCGCGCGCAGCGCCGGAAACAGGCCTCCGAGCAGGCCCATGACCACCGCCATCGCCACGCCCTGCAGCAGCACCTGCGGACCGAAGCGAAACGCGAACGTGATCTCGCTGAACGAAGCCCAGTTGGCGGTCCCCGTCGACATGCCGTTGAACGGCAGAGTCGCCAGGCACCCGAGCAGGCCGCCCAGCAGACACAGCAGTGTCGATTCCAGCAGAAACGAAACCAGAATGCTGAAACGCGGAAACCCGAGTGCTCGCAGCGTACCGATTTCGCGAGCCCGACTCGCCACCGCCGCGTACATCGTATTGGCTGCGGCAAACATCGCTCCAAACAGCAGGAACGCGCCGATCAGATAGCCAATGACCTTGATAAAGATCGAGGCCGACATCTGATCTTCGTAATACTTTGTTTCGCGCACGGCCGTCAGGTTAAACTGGTCGTTGGTTTCCAGAGTGTCCATGAGTTTGTCGCGAGCCGCTGCATCCGTCGCACGCAGATTGACGGACGATGAGACTTCCGGCGTTCGCCGCGCGGCGGTCAGATCACGCAGATCCGTCCAGACTTCGGATTCCGCAGCGCTGCCGGACGCTTCGAAATAGCCCACGACATTGAACATCACTTTGTTGATTTCCAGTTGCTCGCCAATCGCCAGGTTTTCGAACCGCTGAGCCATCCGTTCGCTCGTGATGACTTCGTTAACGCCCGGCTTGATATCGCGGCCTTCGGTGATGCGAAAATCCGGCCGCAGCTCGCGACCGACGTCTTCGAGTCCTCTCACGATCAGATTTGTCGTTCCACCGTTGTTGCGGCGAGGCTTCGTCAGAATCGTGACGAATTCCACGGAACACAGCGGCTGCCCGGACGAGCCGCCTGCGATTCCGTCAAGCGTGGCAACCTGACGCGCGAGGCTTTGTTCGATGCCGCTGGAAGTTTCGTCCGTCGAACCCTTGCGAAGAACGATCAGGTCGAGTTCGTGGCCCGTGATGCGCAGGGAATGTTCCAGCCCGTCGATCAGCCCGAATGTCAGCACGGCGGCCCAGACAACCAGACCCGTACCGATGACGGTCATCAAAGTCGTGACCCAGCGGACTCGCAGATTGCGGATGTTGTATTTGGCGGGGATCATCTGTTTTTTGTTTCCAGTCAGCGCGAAACAGAAGAATACAGGGACGTCATACGACGCGACGCAGCCCATCCACAACCGACAGCCGAGCGGCACGGATGGCGGGAACCAGACCGCTGACAACTCCGATTCCCGCCGCAACGACCAATCCCCACACCAGCCACAGTCCCATCATTTCATGCACCGCAAAGGGAAACTGCTGCGGCATCGCCGTGTGCATGAGCTGCAGAAACACGCAGCCCAGTCCGACTCCGAAGACCCCGCCGCACATCGCGATCAGGAACGACTCGCCGAGAATCATCCCCAGCACTCGACGCCCGGGAAACCCGATCGCTTTCAGGACCGCGACTTCCGTCACGCGTTCTCGCATCGACATCGCCATCGCGTTTGCCGCGACCAGCGACAGCGAAAACACGACGGCGAGTCCGATATTGCGGATGTACGCCTGAACGTTGCCCAGCATGTCGGCAAACATCTGAGCGAACGCAGCTTCTGTCTGCGTCCGCGTCGGATTGTCGGAACTCACGAAACGTTCATCGATGGCGTCAATCACGCCGGGGATTGCGGTCTCGCTGTCCACTTTGGCGAAGATCGTGCCGGAGTTGCCCGTTCCGTCCAGGTTCATCTGCTGCAGGCCCTCGTCCAGGTAAATCCAGTGAAACCACAGCGAATCGGTGTTGAGCGGCGAATCGAATGTGCCGCAGAGTTCCAGGTCGAGGTCGAAGCGGTAGAACGTGCCTTTGATCGGAATGCGGTCGCCGATTTTCCAGCCCCATTTTTCCGCCAGCCGCCGATCGACCACGCACCCGCGACGATTCTCCTGCCACGCCTTTAGCTGTTCCGGCTCGATCGTGTATTCGCTCCACACATTGAACGCCTGCGATGCATCGGTCGCAAACTGAGCGAACGGCATCTGCTGATTTTCGTAGGAGCCTCCGTACCACGCGTACGGCACGGCCGCTTCGACATGCTCGATGCCGCAGATGCGATCGACATACGAAATCGGCAGCATTCCCGAAAAGCCCTGGATATTCATGACAACAATGCGGTCGTACTTGTCGGCCTCACCCTTCCACGTGTCCTGAGCAGCCATGTAGCCGTACAGCACCGTCATCAGCGCCAGGCTGAAGCCAACGGAAAGAATCGTCAACACGCTGCGCAGCCTGTTGCGAGTGACATTGCGCCAGATATATTTGAGCGATTTCATGGTGTTGGATCCTTGATTCGAGATGTACGACGGGACTCCGATCCCGTCGCGACCAGACCGACGGGATCGGAGTCCCGTCGCGCATTAGCGCGAACCGGCCGCTGCGGCGGCGGCTGCTCGTGCCGCGACGGGATCATCGACCAGCACGCCTTTTTCCAGATGCAGAGTCTGCTTCGCTCGCGCGGCCGCGTTGGGGTCGTGAGTGACCATCACGATCGTCTTTTCGAATTCCTCATTCAGCCGCTGCAGCAGGTCGAGAATCTCGCCGGCCGAAACCGCGTCCAGGTCGCCCGTCGGTTCGTCGGCGACCAGCAACGTCGGATCGGTGGCGATCGCCCGCGCGATCGAGACTCGCTGTTCCTGACCTCCGGACAACTGACGAGGATAGTGGTCCATGCGATCGCTCAGGCCGACAACTTCCAGTGCAGCCTTCACATGTTCGCTGCGTTCGCGGCGGGACAGCGGAGTCAGCGTGAGCGGCAGTTCGACGTTTTCGTACGCGGTCAGCACGGGAATCAGATTGTAAAGCTGGAAGATGAAGCCGATGTGCCGTGAACGCCACTTTGCCAGGTCGGCGTCGGATGTCTGAGCGAGATCCTGACCAACCACGATGACACTTCCGGACGTCGGCCGGTCCAGTCCGGCGATCAGATTCAGCAGCGTTGTCTTGCCGGACCCGGACGGACCCATCAGCGCCAGATAGTCGCCGGTCTGCATTTCCAGGCTGATGCCCTGCAGGACGTCGATGCTGATGGCGTCGCGACGATATTTCTTGTGGACGTCCGTGACGACGACAACGGTTTCGGATTGCGCAAGTTGAATCACTGATTGTTTCCTGGGAACTGGACCTAATCGCTGACTTCGAAGTAATCATCGTCCGCGATATCGGGAATGCCGACAACGAGCACTCGCATTCGCCCGGTCGCGCTGTGAATGACGCCGGGAGGGATGTGGACCATCGAGCCTTTCGACACAGCGTGTTCCACTCCGTCAAGCAGGACGCTGCCTCCGCCATCCAGAACGTAGTACAGCTCGGTGGATCGTTTGTGATAGTGAGGCTTCGCTCCGTCGATATCGACCGCATGAGCCCACGCGGCCGGAGAGTGCCCCGCATCTTCGCGGCTGATCAAGCGGTCGCGCCAGCCACACGCACTGCGTTCGCGAGGCGTGTCGCCCTCTTGACGCACGAGTATCGGGCCGGAGGCGGTTGATGTTTCGGACGTGGATTGCATGCCGACTGACACCTGACTTCCGTACGAACTGACTGCGAGATCGCGCCGCAATGTTCGGCGGGACCGGGGTCCCGTCGTACGTCTTACCTGTTACCTGGCCGTCTTCACGAGTCTTACCTGGCCGTCTTCACGAGACTCACCTGGCCGTCTTGACGAGACTGCCCGCACCGATCTCCTGCGGCGGATCGACGATCACCTTTTCCCCGCCGGACAGCCCGTCGAGAATCTCCGTTCGCTGGTCGCGAGTTTCACCAGTGGTCACGTCCCGTCTGCTGACACGGTCGTCGCGGTCGACCAGCCACACCCATGTCTGGTCGTCCTTTGAAATGACCGCATCAGCCGGGCAGAAGACTCGTGGCTCGTCGTTTTGTGGGGTGTTTGCATCCTGATCGGGCAGGAAGTAAACCGTGCTGCTCATGTCGGGAAACAGGCGTTCGTCCGCATCCAGAATGGCCACTTTGACTTTGACGGTGGCTCGCGCACGATCCCCCATCGGAATGATTTTGCGGACTTCGCCCTTGTAACGGCGATTCGGCACAGCATCGACGGCAACTTCCGCCGGGCGTCCTTCAATGACGCGACTGATGTAGTCTTCCTTCACATCGCAATCGACTTCCAGATGCTCAAGGTCGGCGATGGTGACGACGGAACCGCGACCGGAAGCGTCGCCCATGCCTCCAGGAAGAATCGACTCGCCGACTTCGGCATCTTTGGAAATCACAGTGCCGTCGAACGGAGCACGGATCGACATGTTCTCCAGCAACTGTTCGGCTTCACGCACTCGAGCCGCCGCCAGTTCCGCTGCGGCCTGCAGAGACGCCAGCCGAGCCACCGCGGCTTCATGGGCAAACTTCGCGGTGTCGAATTCGGACTCCGTCATGCTGCGCGCGTCGCGAAGCTTCTTTGCTCGTTCAAGGTCGTTCTTCGTTCGTTTGATCTCAACATCCTGTTCGCCAAGTTCCGCCAGACTGCGGGCATGCGTCGCTCTGACTGCCGCCAGCGACGCGTCCATGTCGGCGTGTTCCAGCACGGCCAGCAGCTCGTCCTTGCTGACGCGGCTGCCTTCCTCGACATACACGACTTCGATGCGACCCGGCGATCGGGCACCGATCCCCGCCTGCCGTCGCGATTCCAGGTAGCCCGTGGCCACCACAACGGCGTCGGCAGAGCGGCCCTGTTCAACCACAACTGTCGCGATTCGAACTTCCGGCTTCGACCGTATCGCGTCGGGCATCGTCAGCCAGGCGTCCTTGTCGGAGATCCAGCCGTTGCGCTGAGCAAAGACGACCGCTCCCGCTGCGCACCCCACAAACAGCGCGACAACAACCAGGAACCTGAACAGTCGCGCGATCAGCGATGGCCGACGAGCGGTCTCTTCGCGGCGGATCCGCAGCTTGCTAAGCGTATCACCGGAAGAATCGGTGTTCGCGACGGGCATTGTTTCACCGCGAGCAGAAGGGAAGCGAGACCAGTCCGTGGTGCATCAAAAACACAGTCCCTGAAACCATCGGGCCGCCGAAAGGTACGCACTCGAACGGTGCAGGATGAAGTTCGCGGCGGCGCGACGATTCCTCGCACAGTGTGCCGAATTGAACAGCCGATGTCCACGATCAACGATCGTGTCTGAG
>CAZHET010000327.1:0-7299 GCA_964531585.1 uncultured Planctomycetaceae bacterium
GTCCTGTGATGTTATCGTTCGCATCGCGGAGCGGGATCTTGCTGGTCAGCATCCACAGTTCGTTGCCGTCAGGATCGACGTTGCATTCTTCCCGGTCAAGCAGCGGCTGCCCGGAGGCCATGACACGCTGATCGTCTTCGGCGAAGTGGGCGGCGACTTCTTCCGGGACAAAGTCGAAGTCTGTTTTTCCGATCAGTTCATCCGCCGATTCTGCTCCATACAGGCGATACAGAGCCGGATTGACCATGACAAACCGGCCTTCCGTGTCCTTGATCAGAATCACGTCCGGCAGGTGATTCATCAGGGTCTGCATCCGGTCGCGTTCGTGTGCCAGGGCTTCTTCGGTTTTGATGACGTCCGTGATATCGCGCGACAGCCCAAAAGTCCCGACGATGTTGTTTTCGTCATCGCGCATCGGCAGCTTGGTGGTGGAAACCCATGTCGGTTCACGATTCGGCCAGGTTTCCTTTTCAATGCGGCCGATGATCGGCTCGCCCGTGCGGATGATGCGCATTTCATCGGCCCGGGCGGCATCGGCATGTTCCGCGGTAAAGAAATCGGCATCGGTGCGGCCGATGGCCTCGCTGACATCGTTCAGCCCAAACGACCTCGCCAGGCTTTCGCTGATGCGGATGAACCGGCTTTGCGAATCCTTAAAGTAAATCGCATCGGGAATGTGCTTCAGCAGCGTCTGCAGTAACGCACTTTCGTTGCGACGCGCTTCCTCGGCGCGGATACGTTCCGTCACATCCCAGAAAATTACCTGGATGCCAATGATGTTTCCGTCGGCGTCTTTCAGCGGTCCCTTCAGCCGCTCCAGCCACAACGCCGGCTTATCCTTCCCGTTGTGAGGAACAACGCCCTGAAACTCAGCACCTTCTTCCACAACGCGGCGGTCTTCTTCTGCGAAGATTCTCTGGCGAGACGAATCAAACAGGTCGGCTGTTGGCTTTTGCAGCAGCTCGTCCAGCGTTAAGCGGTGAAATGCCAGGTAGGCGGCGTTGGCAAACGTCGGGTGCCCCTGACGATCCTTGCGCAGCAGACAGACCGGCAGGCTGTCGACCAGTGCCTGATAATCGGCCTGAGTCTGTCGCAGAGCTTCTTCGGCCGACTGAGCGGACGTCGACATCAGGAAATCTCCGCGTTTTTGATCAAGGTGACTTTGTTGCCGCGTTCGTTCCAGCGGACGTCATCCAGAAACAGTCTCATCATCAGAATCCCGCGACCGTGCGGTTTCAGCAGGTTCTCCGGGTCCGTAGGATCCGGCAACTCCTGAGGATCGAATCCGGGGCCTTCGTCCTCAATCGTGATCGAAGCCCGCTGCGGCGAAATTGTCGCGAAGACTTTGACGCGTCGCCACTGCCAGGGATCCTGGACGGACCGTAGTTGTGCGAGTTTTTCGAAGGCTTCGCCATCACCTTCACGCAGCCGCGAATCCAGTTCCAGATTGCCGTGCAGGCACGCATTCAGCAACGCCTCTTCCATCGCCACCCCCACTCGCAGCAGGTCCTTTTCGGAACACAGACGGACTGCCTGAATGGCCCTTCGCAGAAATGCGGCCGTGGCCGACATCAGAGCCCGACTGTTGCCCAGACTGAACTCATATTCGTCCGTCTGCATATGCGCCAGCACCGCCGCGTGCGACAGCTTTTCGGCACGAGCAGCAAGAACGCGTTCGACAACTTCATGCACAACGTGAGGCGCGCCGGATTTGTTGACATAACTGGAGGCACCGGCCTGAATTGCCCTGACCGCCAGCTCTTCACTGCCCGCGGCTGCCATCAGAATGACAGGTACGGACGGCTGTTCCGCACGCAGTCGGCTGACCAGCTCCAGCCCGTTCATGTCCGACATCTGCAGGTCGGTGAGCACCAGATCCACACCGGCAGAGGCCGCGGCAATTGCATCCAGCGCCTGGGTGCCGGACGCGACGGCGTGGACGGCGTAGGCGGGATTGCCGGACAGCAGATCCGCGATGCGAGCCCGCTCGGCGGCTGAATCATCCACAACAAGAATCGAAATCACGCCCGGCTCCGAATTCTTACGACCCGAATATTCACGACCGATTGTCCCTTTCCCAGGTTAAGCCTCCTTGCAAAGCGTCCGCCGCATGTTCGGAACCACATGCCGGCTGCGAAATCATACGCGCGCAATCGGTCGGAGACTTTTTGTCAGCGTGATCTGGTTGCCAAGGTCGTTGAAAGACACGGAATCGACCTGCCGACAGATGAACCGAAACCCGTTGTCAGCTCCCGCCGACAAACCGGCTTCTGCATCGGTCGGCTGCTGCGACCGAGCCACGACTTCGGACGCATTGAATCCGTGGCCATCGTCCGCCACGCGAAACAGCAACTGGTCCGGTTCCACCAGCATTTCCAGCTCGATCTGGCGTGCCGCGAACTGAGGATCCCGGCGGCGCTGTTCGGCCAGTTCGACGACATCCTGCTCCGTGCGTTCCGCGTTGGCGGATTCCAGTTCCAGATTTCCGTGAAAATAGGCGTTCAGCAGAGCTTCACGCACAGCGGCCGTCAGGTTGACAACGGTCTCCGCCGAAAAGCGATGCAGGCTGTGCAGCCGGTCGCGTACCAGATGCACCAGCGCTCGCACCTGTTCCAGATCGTTGTCGATCGAAAACTGCGACCGGTTACGCACAACATGCCGCATGACATCCCGAGCGGTGCGGGACTCCGACTGAGCCTTCAGAATCTCCTCAAGAGCGGGCACCAGATCGTCGGCCAGCCGTCGCTTCGGAACGTAGTTGACCGCTCCAAGTTCCATGCTCTGTGCCGCAATCTGATCATTGCCCTGAGACGTAATCAGCACGACCGGGACTGCGGGATACCGTTCATTGACGGCCTGAAGAAACTGTTTGCCGTCCATTTCGGGCATGACCAGGTCGGTGACAACGACATCGATTCGCCGCTGACGCAGCTCAGCAAGCCCAGCCACCGCGCTGTTGACCGGGACGACGTCCCAGTCGGCTCGCTGCCGGTTCAGCAGGCCGACTCCGCGAGTCCGGTCGGTGGCCGAATCGTCAACGAACAGAATCCTGACTGGTCCAGCGCTGCCGCCGTCTGCCATTTCTGCGAACTCCGCTGCCTGAAGTACGTCCGGTCAACTGCCTTAACACCGTACCAACTCCCGCAACGAACGCAAAGCGGCCGAAGTGGCGTTTGCCCTGATTCCTGTGCCCGGCGGACTGGAAGGTGCGGCCACTGGTGCGGCGTTCGAACGGCGTGAATGCGCCGCGACGGATAATTCATAATGACGGAGGATCGCTGGGGGACTGGCTTCGAGCGGACGCGGACGTCAGGACAGCCTTCGCGTGTTGTCCCGCTCACGGCCAGCCCACTTTCCGGCACGCGTCACTCGCTGGCGTTGCCGAAGAAAAACCAGGGATACGTGCGGTCGTCCACAGTGTTGCGATGTTCCTGACTGATCGCCTGCAACACTGCCAGCCGCGGCGCAAAGGCTGCCGTCACTTCTGTTTTGATGCGGTTGCTCAAGTCCTGAATCTCCCGGCCAATCTCCTTCGCCGATTCGCCATGCGCCTGCATGGTCTTCATGCGATCAACGGCAGACAGCTTTCGCTGCTGCAGTTCTGCCAGCCGGGTTTTCACGTCTTCCGGGAACGTGTCGTCGCCGAAATGACGCTGTGGATTGTGCTGCAGGTCCCGCAGGTCAGCCGCCAGAACATCCAGCCGGGTCAGTTCCGCTCGCTGGTGCGCGAACAGATACCGCGACGCGCTGGCGACGGCGAACGGAGCCGCTTCAACGTTCCACCACATTCGAGTGAGCCGACCGGTGAACGGATCGTAGTGACCTCCGCCCGTGCCGTGGACAAACAAATCGGCGAACAGCAGTCGCAGAAAACCGGTGATCAGTGCGCCGCGAGGAACGATCTGCTGATTTCGCACCAGCAGCGAGTCGAATGATTCCGCCGCGACGGCACCCGTGACGGTTTCGATCAGGTCGCCGTTGGCCAGCAGGCGGGTTCCTGCGGCGACGGTCGCAACGTGCAGCGCGTGGCGAGTCTGCCGGTTGTGATCCACAACCCAAAACGGCAGCTCGCAGCTTTCATCGTCGATGTACAAATCGGGAAACGGGTTGGCCGAGTTGCGAATCTGGTGCTGTTCTCGAAACCGGCCCAGTTCGCTGTTGTACGCGACGGCGAACTCCCGGGCGCGCTGCACGATGCCGGCTGTCAGCGAAAGCGCTTCCGGAAATGCGGCGATGGCGGACAGTGGGAGTTCCAGCATTCGTCCGCCGATTCCATGCAGCCAGCGCAGAATCAGATTGGCTTCCATCACAGACGCTCCGGCGTCCGACAACTGTGCGTACTGCCGCAACACCAGCGAGGAACGTTCGGCGGCTGCCGGTTCGTGCGCTTCGCGAAGAGCCGCTGCCGCACGTTCAGCGATCGCGTTCAGATCCGCTGCCGGCTTCAGCTTTGCGTGAGCCATCATACCGCGCGACTGTGCAACAGTTTCCAGCCGGGAACCAGGCCGCAGCATGTCGCTGCGCGAACTGTCCTGTTGGGGCAGCCGAAAACCGCCGGCGTCGCCGTCATCGGAGTCGATGACAACCGCAACCGCGATCGCATTCTGATCCGCCGCGAATCGTTCCGTCGTTTCGTACTTGAATGTCAGGCCCGAATGAAAAATGACCGGCTGATGTCCGGCCATGACAATCGCCTGGTGCATCGGGTCGCCGGTGAGCAGCGGCTGCCGACTGTCCGGCAGTCCCGCGCTTCGAGCGACCTGATGCAGCCGCAGGACAAACTGTTCAGCCGCCTCAATCAGCCGTCGCCGCGCCGAGTCTCGTAATGTGCCCGGCGAGTTTTTCTTATCGATCCCGACCGGTGCCGTCAGCAGCTCAGGCCACTGCGACAGTGGCGGTTCGGTGAGCGGCTGTTCGTACATCGGTGACCGAGCGGTGCAGAGACAATATTCCACCGGGATGAACCCGGTGGGGAAGGACACGATCTGCTCGTCCTGCTCGTCGCACGCAACGGCAGAAATCAGCACGAAACGAAACTACTCCTCGATCGGCCCGTTTTCTCGCGACCGGTTGTACAGCGCTCGCCAGCGCGGCGTGCCGTCGTTCGGAAGCAGCTTGCTGTCGGCACCGTCGGCATAGAACGGATATTTTTCATCGTTGCCGGCCGTCAGCATGAAATTCACCTTGCCGTTGCTGGCGGTGTACATCTTCTTGCCATCGGCCCAGGTTGTGATCACCATGCGTTCCGGATCGGGCCGTTCCGTCGGCTTGTTGACCTTCAGTTTCTCGACCACGTCGCGGTTGACTTCAAAACCAATGCCCGGCCGGTCGGGAACAGCGGCGAACCCTTCTTTCAGCGTGATGGGTTCTGTCAGCAGATCGTTTTCGAACAGTTGATGACAGTTCACCGCGGGCCAGCGAGCCTGTTTCAGCACGCCGCCGAAATGCAGACTGTAGGCAGCCGTCATTCCTGCACCCACAAGCTGCAGCCAGAACGGCATGTTGACCTGTTCGCAGAAGCGGCCGGAATTCGTCGTGCGAGTCGCTCCGCCACCCACCACGAACCCGTGACAGCAGCCCGTCTGCACGACCGTCGCAGGTTTCGGATTGCCGTAGTGCATCGCGATGTTGACGCGAGTCGCCTCGACAATTTCCCGGTTGCCTTCCACATCACCCTGCGGAATCGGCGATTCGTAGATATCGACCTGCGGGTACTTTTCCAGCTTCGTGAGAATCGGAATGGCCTGTTCGGCGGTTCGCAGCGTGTCATTGAAATCCATGTCGATTTTGAATTCCTGCGGCACGACCCTCGTGGAGGCTTCAAGCTGTTCGAAGATATCGAACCACGGCCGCCCCTTCGTTTTGTACGACATGTATCCCAGACGATACGCTTCCGCGCACTCGGCAGCCATGTCCGCGGCGGACGTGTCGATGTTCCACCATGACACCGGAGTCGTCTCGTGCATCTTGTGGCCCAGCAGCGCATGCACCGGAACATCGGCCGTGCGCCCGACGGCGTCGAACAGCGCCATCTGCAGGCCGGCACCCAGCGAATCGTCCCACATCAGCTCAACCGCGTTGCCGCCGATAACTTTCGCGACGTCTTCGTCCGACGGCACTCCCCACGTGTAGTACAGCAGCGTCTCACCGGTTCCCGTGATTCCCGATTTGAGCGTGACATCGCAGATTTCGGCGTAACGCCAGTGCGGCAGTTCGCGGTCCATGCTGCGCCGCGGCGTCGGTCGGAATTCGAGCTTCACACTCGTTCGCTTGACGTCGGTGACTTCGAAGTGTTTTTCATTAACGACGGAACCAAGGGCTCGCAGTGCAGACCGGCTAAACCCGGACATCGCCACAAACGCAGCGGTTCCGGCAGTGTATTTCAGAAAACGACGTCGGTCGGCGATCATGGCAGGACTCCCGAGTGCTGGAGGTTGAAGATCGGTCCGATGGCAATCTGAGGCCATCGACAGGATTGTCGGTTCCGACAGCCGCTTAGGGCAATCGTGCAGTGTGTTGTCCCGAACCGGAAAATGCAGGCCCCGCGGCACGTCCGTTTTGCGGTCCCAGCGCGCCAGGGAATTTCCACCGTGCTTTGCGAGACGGCGTTCCCTGCGTCACACCGCGTGCTGACCTGCAACGGAGCCGGTAGGGTCGAGGGCGGCAGAACCTGAGCGGCTCATCACCCGCCCGCGCGGCGATGCGTCACGACGGGCTTCTGCGAAGTCACCTGGCCGGGCTTTTCCTGCACGCCGGCCGTCAACACCTTCTTCGCTCGCGGGACACCGGCGTCGGATTTCTTGACGTTCTTAGTGATCTCACGGCGTCGAGCTGCTTCGGCCAGCTTTTGCTTCGCGACGCGGCGTTCTCGTTCTTTTTGTTTCTGCTGCTTGTTCTTCGCCATGACCTGCTCCGAAAAATTCGCTGCCCGCGCTAACGACGCTGGCTGCGCCGCAGTGTAGCGAAACACGTCGCGTCGTCGATGCCGGTGGGGTGCGGAGCCACCGGCCTGCACCTGCGGCACGGGATTCTTGTCTCAGTTCGACGAACAAGGACATGGACACACCGATTCTCAGTCGATCACGGCGAAGTCCCTCACCACGCTGTCGAGCTTCTTGAACCGGCGGTTGTTACTGCTACTCTTCGCCAAATTTTGCGCGGTTCGCCGCTGAAACCTGAAGGGACTTCCAAAACGTGCCACGGCGAGACGACATTCACAAAATCCTGATCATCGGTTCCGGTCCCATCGTGATCGGGCAGGCCTGCGAATTCGACTATTCGGGAACTCAGGCCTGCAAA
>CAZHET010000327.1:7309-7561 GCA_964531585.1 uncultured Planctomycetaceae bacterium
GCTTTGCGAGAAGAAGGCTACGAGGTCGTGCTGGTCAACTCGAACCCCGCCACGATCATGACCGATCCGGAAACCGCCGACCGCACGTACATCGAACCGATCACATGGCAGTACGTTGAAAAAATCATCGAGCGGGAACGTCCGGATGCTCTGCTGCCGACGCTGGGAGGCCAGACGGGGCTGAACACGGCGATGGATCTCGTCAAGCACGGCGTGCTGGAAAAGTACGGCGTCGAAATGATTGCCGCCCGC
>CAZHET010000328.1:0-7558 GCA_964531585.1 uncultured Planctomycetaceae bacterium
GAAGGACCTGACTTCTCGATTTGACAGCTTCTCAGCTTCTCTGCACGCCGTGCCACTAAGCTGAGAAGCTGTCAAATCGAGAAGTCAGGTCCTTCGGAATGAAAATCACCGCGACATGTCCGTCGTGCGATAAGGCGCTGGCTGTCGGCGAGGAACATGCCGGCAAGAAGATTCGCTGCCCGGGCTGCAAGAATGTCGTGCAGCTCCCGCCGGCTCGCAAGACAGCGGGTGCCGCGGCACCGACCGGCGGTGCCGGCGCTGGTGTAAAGACGCGACCTGCACGACCGGCGATCCCGCAGCGACCTGCGGCAGGCGATCGTTCACGTCCGGCAGGTCGACAGCAAACAGCCGGCAAGCGCCGCCCTCGTCAGACAGCTGTTGCCGCTCCGGACGACATCTGGAACCAGCCGCTGTCGAGCTATTCCTCTCCCGCCATTCCCGAGGAAGAATACGAAGCGTACGGAATCGAAAAGAAAGTTCGCCGACGGCCAAACGGCGTACCGTACGCGGAAGGCGAGTGGGAAGACGAAGAGCAGTACCAGGAAGAAAAGTACAAGCCTGTTCTGATCTTTTGCCTGATCTTCGGCGTGCTGGGAATTGTCGGCTGTGTCCTGAGCTTTTCCGTCCCTCAGGCCGGGCGGATTATCAGCTTTGTGGCCTTGATACCGCTGGCGCTGGTCAGCGCATTTCAAAGCTGGCGAATCATTGGAAACGCCTACGAGGAAAGCACGATGTCGGGCGTCCTTTGCTGGCTTTTTGGTCCGTACTTTCTGTTCTATACGGTCAGTCGCTGGGACGACAACAAGGGACCGTTCCTGAAGTCGCTGCTGTGCTCACTGGCGACGATTGCTCCCGCGATTGGCGTGGCGATCACCGACGTCGGTGAATGACGCGGCGTTTTCATCGCCGTTCGGCGGCTCTGGCGAGCTGCGCGACGTGAGTTTGCCACTGCTGACGAATTGGTAGCGCCGCGACACAGGCCGACGCAGGAATCCGCAAGGATACGAGGAGGCACCAGCGCGAAACCGAATTCGCGACGCGTTGATCGCCCCGGTCGCCACGTCGAGCCCGACTTAGGCATGCGGCAGGTAAGAATTTGCCTGTACGATGACCCTCCAGGGCCGTCGATGAAGTCCTGACGACGGCCCTGGAAGGCCATCGTACGGGACAACACGGTTCGGAACTCGCCTGCCGCCCGCCTTATCGCGGCGTGCCGGGAATCCGTTGAGCGTCGTCATCCGATGGCGGGCGGTCCAGAGTCAGCAGCGCGAACAGATCCGCGATTTCCTGCGGGGTGAGTTGCTTTTCGAGACCTTCCGGCATCAGCGACAGCGGGCTGAGCAATCGTTCTTCGATTTTCGAAACGGGGATCGTTTCGACTTTGTCTCCCTGCACCTTCAGCACAATGCGACGATCGTTATCTTCCACGGGCAGGCCCGTGATCACCTTGCCGTCTGTTGTGACGACCGTCACCGCCTGATAGGCCGCTCCGATCACCAGACTGGGGTCAAAGACGTTCGACAGCAGTTGTTCGTAAGATGCCCGGCCGTTGCGAGTGATGTCCGGCCCGACTTCGGCTCCTTCGCCGTACATCTTATGACACTGGGCGCAGACCTTTTTGAAGACGGCCTGACCGGCAACAGCATCGCCTTTCGTTGACTTCAGCAGGTCCTCCATGCGTCTGATGAACCGCGTGCGTTCGGGGTCGCGTTCCGTGCGGACGGTTCCCCAGTGCTTCGTTAGCAGCTGCGTCAGCATTTCATCGTTCAGACTCAGCAGCTTTCGCGCCTGGTTGGCGTTCAGCATGTTTGCAGGCACCTGGTTCGACGCGATCGCCTGCATCAGCGCAAGTCCCCAGTCGGTGCGTCCGGTCAGAGTTTCCACAGCAACCGGCTGCACTGCTTCGGGCAGCGAGGGCAGGGTGGTCAGAATCAATTGCGCTGTGCGCGGCGAGTCGTGATTGCCGATCACCTGCAGCAGACGTCGCTGGTGTTCGGCGTTCGCTTCGCCGGACTGGAGTTCACGGGCGACAAGGCGGAGCACAGATTCGACGCGGCCTGCCACCAGCGCGCGCACCATGCGGACCTGACGGTCGCCGCGATCCGTCATCGCGATGCGAATGGCTGCATCGACTCCGGACTTCTGTCCCAGCGACGCAACAAATTCGACGGCCGCGACCTGAAGTTCCGACGGCGCGTTTGCCGGCGCGTTTGACGACATCAGCGGAGTTACCAGTGCCGTCGTGTCATCGAGAATACGCAGGCCCTGCCGCTGAGTGAGTTCACCGTTTTGAATCCGCTGAGAAATCCGCCGCAGGCATTCGCCGACGATCTCGGAAGCATCGTCGTAGTCGCTCAAACGCTGAGGATCAAGCAGCAGCGCGGCGATTTCCGCCGTCTGGCGCGTGTCCGGCGGCTCAGACGAGAGCAGCTTCTCGATGACCCGCGGTGCCAGTGCCTGCACAGCAGACTGAAATTCGCCGGGCACTTTGTTCCATGCCGCAACGAACACTGCGTCGTCGCCCTGCAGCAGCGGATGCAGATTCTGCCACACGATGTTGGCAATGATCGGATCGTCTGCGGAGCGAGACAACACGTCCACAAGACTCGGCACCGTGGGAACTCCGTCCAGTTTAGCGGCCGCGATCGCGACCTGCAGGCGCACTCGCGGACTGGCGTCGAAACGCATTTCGTGAACATTTGCCAGCAGCGTTCCGTCTGTGATGCGCTGATGCCCGGCCGCACGGACTCCCCACGCTCGCAGGTTGTCGTCCGGATGATCCAGCAGCGCGGCGAGAAACTCGGTTCGCAGCGGCCCGGCACCGATCAGCGACCACAGCGCGTGCATTCGAGTCTTCAGCGACTCGCCGTCATCCAGCACCACCGCTTCCAGCAGCGGAGTCGCGGCGGAAGAAGCTCGCTCCGAAAGCACGCGCTGAGCGATGTCGCGGAAGTAGACGTTCGGACTGCGCAGACGCTCGACGAGCTGAGCATCGGATTCTGACGCGAGGTCGAAGGCAGCAGCTCGCGGTGTGTCCTTGTAGCGAATTCGGTACAGGCGACCTTTCAGCCGATCGATCCCTTCCGGATCGCGGTTGGCGTCCTGATAGCAGTGATAGCGGTCGTACCAGTCCAGCACGTACAGGCAGCCGTCGGGACCGGTCTTCTGGACGACGGGCATGAACCACGCGTCATTCGCCGACAGAAAATCCGGCGCGGGAGTCGCGAAGTAGGTCGCTCCGCGGTCCTGCACTACATCGACGTTCAGACAGTTGCCGTGAATGTTTCCCATATACAGCCGGTCGCGGTACTCGGCGGGATACGCGTCACTGTCAAAGTAGTGAATGCCGCAGTACGCCGCTTTCTGATGTTTGTGATCGACAATGGATTCCAGCTTCCATGTGTGCGGCGGATACGGTCCTCCCTGGCGATGGTAGTAACCGGTTTCGGTCAGATGCCACAGATGATCGATCACGCAGGCGCTCAGGAAGGCGTCACCGACGGGGTTCCAGGCGACTCCCCACGGATTGCTGGTGCCCTCGGCGAACAGTTCGAACTTGTGAGTTCGCGGATCGATGCGAAACAGTGCGCAGGTGAAGTCGAACTCACCGTCGGGCGTTTTCACGACGCTGCGATTGAAGACGCCGTTCAGGCCGTACAGCCAGCCGTCCGGTCCCCATGTCAGCGAGTTCGGCAGCTCGTGAGTATCAAAACGTCCGAAGCCGGTGACAACGACTTCGCTGGTGTCAGCTTTCAGGTCTCCGTCGGTGTCCTGCAGGAACAGAATATCCGGAGCGTTGGCGACCCAGACTCCGCCGTGACCGACGGCAATGCCGGATGGAATGTTCAGGCCTTCAGCAAACACGGTGACCTTGTCCGTGACGCCATCGTGATCGGTGTCTTCCAGCACCTTGACGCGATCGCGTCCCGGCCCTGCGGAACGGCGAGGATATTCCAGGCTCTCGGTGATCCAGATGCGGCCCTTCTCGTCGAACGTCATCGCGACGGGGTTGACGATGTCCGGTTCGGAGGCCACCAGTTCGACGTGGAAGCCTTCCGGCACCGTCATCTTCTCGAGGGCCTGCTGCGGAGATAACGCCGGACCGGGAGGTCTGTCCTGCGCGTGCGGGATGATGTCGCCGCGTTCCTGTGCAGCGGCGGATCCTGCCGGAAGCCCCGCCAGCAATGTCAGAATCAGCAAGAATCGAAACTTCATGATCATGGCCTCTGCGACAACAGGGAAACGGACTTCGTGAATCGTGTGGCGGGACGTTGCGAACTTCAAGTCACCCGTCAACCGGGCAGGCTGGGCAGGTTGTTCCGCGGAAAGGGAAACAATCAATCGCCGGGTTTGAATTGCCGATTCTGAAGATGTGGCGGGGGCTGACGCATCGCTGACATTGCGCAGATTCTGCCGGATACGTCGCGGAGAGTTGCTGGACTAAGGTTTACGCCATGGATCGGCCGACCATACTTGTTTCACTGGTGGCTGCAGTGCTGGCGGCGGTTGGGCAGGAGCCCGCCGCGGTTGCACAAGACGTGCGCTACACGATTGCCGGCGACGTCGCCCAGCCCGACTCCTACAACTTCCCTGCCGGTCAGCCGGTTTATCTGCTGGATCTGCTGCAGAGCAGCGGAAGCCAGTTTGCCGAAGGCAGCGCGGTGATTCTGCGCGACTCGCCGCCTCGCCCAATCGGCAGCGAGTTTGTGCGGCCGGGGCAGTCCGACCGTGGCAGCATGCTGGCTCCCGGCGACATCGTCATCCTGCATCGCGGTGCCGGCATGATGGAACGAGGCAATGCTGTTCTGGTCACCGATGACCTGCCCATCGTGCTGCAGTTTGACGGGATGACAAGTTCTGTTGCCGGTTTGCTGGAACGCGTTCAGACATTCGTTCCGGCCGTCGCTGAAATCCCGGCGTTTCGCACCGCACGAGGCCGCGCGGCGCAGATTTTCGTCACTCCTGCGACGTCGCTGCAACATGGCGACGTCCTGATGCTGTCGTCCGTGGTTCCGGTTTCCGGCCTGCGGATTTCGGAAACGTTTAATTCTCGCCCGCCGACGTGGCAGCAGGGTGGCAGCGGACCAGGCCTCTCGTTCGCGTCCATGCCCCAATCAAAGTGGGGTGACGCGACGAACCAGCCCGAATCCGCCAAAGCACAACCGCTGGTAGCAGTCCCCGCGAGTTCGTCGACATCGCCTCCGGTCACCACAGCCAGCCTGCAGTCTCAGCCAGCCGCCACCGCAGGAAGTGGCAGCCTGCTGATTCCCGGTCTGCCAGGTAGCTCGACTGGACCTGCGGGTGCAACAACGTTGCCGATTCCTGACAGCGGAGCAGACGCGGCGGCGTTTTCTCTCGCCGAGAATTCGACCGCGACATCGGCACAGTCGACCACAGAATTGCAGTCAGCAGCCGCGGAGTCTGCGGCTGCCGCGGAAGCAATGAACACATCTGCAGGTCGATCGCTCGGTGGCAGCAACTCGTCGTTCTGGAATTTTGTGTTCGTTGCCGGACTGATGATCTCCATGATTCTGGTCATCGTCGGGTGGCTGAAGACTCGCGCCGAACAGGACCGAATGCGTCAACTGGATTCCGCGCTGCGCACGTCGATCAATTCGCTGCGGTTGAAAGACGTGGAAGGCCTCCGCGAGGAACCCTTGCCGAATTCTTCACTGCAGCAATATCTCGCCACGACCACTGAAACCAAAACATTGGCAACCCAAACCGGATCTGAGACCGAGCCCGCTCAGTTCGTGTCAGCAGCAATGCAGGATCAGCCGGTACCGTTGACGCGTCCGCAGGAGGACCAGCCAGTGACGCGTCCGCAGGAGGACCTGCCAGTGATGAACAGCTCGAAGAACACGCCGTCGCGTGCGCTGGTGGGCGAACAGGAGTGGTTCGGCGGTGAATGGATTTCCGGTGCCGAACAGACCGCGTCAGCACGTTCAACCCCGGAACCAACCGTGACAGACGCAGCGACTGCAGCGGAAGGTTCGGCAGCCGAAGGTTCTTCGACAACGACAATGGCCCAGGACAGCATTCAGGCTGACGAGATCGATGACACGCTGGAAGCGATGATCCAGAATCGCCTGCCGCTCCGTCTGCAGACCACGGATCTGCCGCTGAAAATTGCGTTCTTCGGCCGACCGGCGGGACCACGACGACTGAGAATCGACGCCGCTCATGAGCGTGTTCCGGCACCGCACATCAAAGCGGGAGCCTCCACGGGGCGGCGGATGACGCAACCGGCGACGGCGAACACGTCTCCCGATCCGGCATCCACGAAACGCCCCGTCACGGTGACCGCGTCCGCTGGCAATCCCGCGGCACAGTCTGCACCGTCCGTTTCGTCCAACCCTCTGGACCAGGCGCTGAACTCACTTCAGGAATCGTCGGAATCATGATTACCGCTATCGACTTCGGCTGTCACGCCATTCGTTCCGCGTATCGCAGCCCGAACACACCCGACCGGATCACGATGTTCTGCGAACGTGCCGAATACGCCGTGTTGCCGGACACGGATCAGTTTCGCGATGCGCTGGAAAACTCGCAGACTCCCTTTGCGGAGTGCGAAAACAGTCTGGTGATCTTCGGCAACCGAGCGGCCGACGTCGGCTGGCTCAGCCGACGTCCGCGAGCGGCGATCTTCTGTGACGGGTGTGTGCCGTCAGATGATGCTCCCGCGCGTCAGATGCTGAACGTGCTGGTCAACTGCCTGCTGCCGAAACGTCGCGATTCACGCCGCACGTGCGTGTTCACGGTGCCTGGTTCCGAACATCGCATCCGCAATGAGCAGTTTCTGTCTCGACTGATTCAGATGCAGGGCTTCGCTCCGATGAGCATCCGCCCGACTCAGGCCGCGCTGCTGGCTGCCGGCAGCGAATCCGCATTCTCCGGAATCACGGTCGTGATGGGGTCGGAAACCTGCCACGTCAGCATCGCTCGTCACGGAATGGAACTCGTGTCGTCCGTGATCTCAGCCGGTGCGGAGTGGATTGATATGGAGATGGCTCGCCAGTTCAAGCTGCGAATCTGGGACGAGGCGGGCGCGTGCTACCTGGATCCCGAAGCTGTCCGCCAGTGGAAACTGGAAGCCGACGTCCACCTGCGGAATGCCGTCAGTGAACGCGAAAAAATGCTGTCGCGGTTGTACGGTGTTGTGCTTGATCGCGTCGCCCGGTCCGTCCACAAGCTGCTGAACGATACGCGGGTGAGACACGACTTTGGCGATCAGCGTCTGCCGGTTCTGTGCGCCGGCGGCGGTTCTCAGATTGCCGGATTCGCCAGCGCTTTAACGGAACGCCTGGTCGATCACGACATTGCATCCCGCATTCAGACGGTGCGGACAGCCGACGACCCGTCGACCGCGATTCTGCGCGGCCTGCTGATTCACGGCGAACTGGAAGCTCGACGCGAAGCGTCCGCAGAACATGCAGCATGAACACCCCGTTGGCTGGCCACAGCCCAAACAGCTTTCGCCGGCACTGATGCACAGCCTCACCGCTGCCGACAGGACGCAGGCTGCGCCGGAATGCACAAAGCAGCCCCGAATCTGTGC
>CAZHET010000329.1:0-7487 GCA_964531585.1 uncultured Planctomycetaceae bacterium
GAGGCCAAGCTCAGAAAGGGCTGGAGCGATTCGGCCGATGTTCGCTCGAATGCTGCCCATCTTCCCGAGATCTCGCATCATTCGAAACGCCAGTGCAACCGTCGGCACTTCCACAACGATGATGGCTCCGTCGCCACGTACGCGGACCTGCTGGTCCGCGACGTCGATCATGAGATCTGCGGCAACGCACAGCAATCGCTCCGCCATTATGACGATGCTCCGTTGCGAGTCGTGACACGAATGCCGCCATTCAGCTTCCAGTGAGCATGTTCAGCCTCGCCATTGGTACTGCTCGGAATTGCAACCTCGAAGTTGTCGAAGTTGTACGTGATCTCAGCATTTCGTTGAGTCAGTTGGTCGTACAATCCAATCGCCAGTTCAGGCCATGTTTTTGTGTCTGCTGAATTCGCCATGATAATCTCCGGGGTTTGATGTGTGAATCTCGTCCGTAGCAACTTGCTACCACCAGTTCTTAGACCCGGTGACCGTTTTGACCAACGCAATTGTCCGCAAAATTCAAACTGCGATGAGTTCTCAGGATAAGTTCAGGACATGGCTGGCTTGTCAACTCGGGGTTCGCCCCGCTGGCAGCCAGATCTCGGGATGCACTTACGGGTCCGCGACGTGCTGTTTGCGGAACCAAACCTTTGGATAGCCGCAGTGTTTCCTACTGCCCGGTCGGCGTGCGCTCCGATGGCGGCGCGGCTGCCTCGACTTCCGGCGCCAGTTGCAGAACATCGGCCAGCGTCACACTGAGAAACAACACCACGGTGCTGACCGCAAAGATCAGGAGAAGTGAGTTGGTGGGTTGGTCGTAACGCAGGTGCATGAAGTAGGCGGCGACGAGTCCGGCTTTGATCCCCGCAATTCCCAGGGCAATCCAGACGTCGAAGTCGCCCACAGGCCATGTCGCCGCCCAAACGGTGAGCGCAGTCAGAGCCAGCAGCGCACCAAAGATGGTCAACAACTGCGCTGGTGAGCTGATATGAGTGCGAATCATTTCTGAGTCGGGTGCGTGATTGTGTTGCACGATGTTTCTCGTCCGTTGACGTAGGGTTCAGCCGATCAGATATAAGAGAGGGAACAGAAAGATCCAGACGAGGTCAACGAGGTGCCAGTACAATCCGACCGCGTCGACCGGCGTGAAGTAGCGCGGGCCAAAGTCACCACGCAGTGACCGCTTAAGAATCCATGCAATCGCGATCATGCCCGCGACGATGTGGATCACGTGCAACCCGGTCATGGCGAAGTAAATACTGAAGAATGTTCCTGCTCGATCAAACACTCCCGCGGCCGCCGCCTCACCTCCCGTAAACGACGATGCCCACAGATGTCCTTCATGCCACTTATGCGAATATTCGACTCCTTTGACTGCGAGGAACACTGCTGCTGCCGCCAGTGTCAGACTCAGGCACAGCACGAGTCCTCGCTGCTGCCCCAGTTGTGAACAGCGAACCGCCCAGGCCATGCACAGACTGCTGAACAACAAAACGACGGTGTTCAACGCGCCCAGTCGCGTGTCGAGTAACTCAGCGGAATTCACGAACACCTCGGGGTGCAGCGTGCGGAAAACCGCGTAGGCAACGAACAAGCCGCCGAAGAACAGTACCTCCGTCACCAGAAATAACCACATCCCGAGTTTGCTGGCCGCGTACTGCTGTTCTGCTGTTTCGAAATGATGGGCTCGAAACGGAGAAGCGTCCGAATGCGTGGCAGTCACTTCGGCAATCATGAACTCACCTCAGCCTGCACCACGATCGTTCTTCGAGTGGGTGGGCGGCGATCATAGTTGCCGTCGTCATCGACAACGACGAAGTCCGTCAGGTCATACGGATCGGTCACTTCCGGAGTGTGTTCGAAATTGTGAACGGGAGGCGGCGAAGTCGTTTGCCACTCCATGGTCGCCACACCCCACGGATTCGCCGGAGCCTTGCGGCCCTTCAACAGCGAGTGGATCAGCACGCCCGCACAAATCATCATGCCGATCCCAAGAATGAACGCTCCGCTGGTCGACACGACATGCAGCCCCTGAAATTCCGGCTGATAATTGTAGTAGCGTCGCGGCATGCCTCGCGTGCCCAGCAGAAACTGAGGAAAAAACGTCCAGTTGAAACCAACAAAGATCGTCAGGCAGGCGATTCGTCCCCAGAGTTCGCTGTACATTTTACCGAACATCTTCGGCCACCAGTAAAACAGGCCTCCGATGAACGCCATCAGCGTGCCGCCCATCATCACGTAATGAAAATGAGCCACGACAAAATACGTGTCGTGCAGATGGACGTCGGTGGCGAGTGCTCCCAGAAACAGCCCGGTCAGGCCACCCAGGGCGAACAACACAATGAATGACAGAGCGAAACACATCGGCGTTGTCAGTGAAATCGAACCTTTGTAAAGCGTCGCCAGCCAGTTGAAAATTTTAATGCCGGAAGGAATCGAAACGCTGAACGTCAGCGCGCTGAAGATGACAGCGGCCATCGCCGATTCGCTTGTGAACATGTGGTGGCCCCACACAAGAAACCCGAGCAACGCAATCGCCACGCTGCTGTAGGCGAGAAAGCGGTAGCCAAAAATACGAGTGCGACTGAACGTGGAAATCAGTTCGCTGATAATTCCCATCGCCGGCAGAATCATGATGTAAACAGCCGGGTGCGAGTAAAACCAGAAGAAATGCTGGTACAGAACAGGATCACCGCCAAGGGCCGGGTCGAAAATACCAATGCCGAGGGCTCGTTCAGCGATCAGCAGCAGCAGCGTGATTCCCAGCACCGGCGTGGCCAGCACCTGAATGATGGCTGTGGAATACAACGACCACAGAAACAGCGGCATGCGAAACCAGTTCATCGCCTTCGGCCGCATCGTATGCACGGTCGCGATAAAATTGATGCCGGTGAAGATCGAACTGAAGCCCAGAATGAACACGCCCAGCGTTGCGCTGATCACACTGGAATTCGTTGTCGTGCTGTACGGCGTGTAGAACGTCCAACCGGTATCAAGTCCGTTCAATGCCATCGCCGCAACTAAAAAGACGGCCCCAAAGACCCACAGGTACAAACTGGCCAGGTTCATTCGCGGAAAGGCAACATCCTTCGCCCCCAGCATCATCGGCAGGATAAAGTTTCCAAGAGCCGCAGGAATGCTGGGGATCAGAAACAGGAATGTCATGATCGCGCCGTGCAGCGTGAACATGTGGTTGTACGTGTCCGCTTCCATGATGGTCCGTCCGGGAGTCAGCAGTTCCGTGCGAACCAGCATCGCCATCACGCCTCCCATCAGAAAAGATGTCAGAATGCCGACCAGATACATGACGCCGATGCGCTTGTGGTCGAGCGTAAACAGCCATGACTTCCAGCCACGTGTTGCATTCAGGTACGTCTCTGGTGACGCGGGCGGCACCTTGATGAAATCTGACAGGCGGCTCGATGATTGGGTGATGGTTGACATATTTGATCGATTCTGGGCGTGCAACGGTTGGCGTTGTTGATTATTTCTTCAGCGTTTTGATGAACGCTATGATCGCGTTGATCTCATCATCCTTGAGTTGCCCCTGATAGGTGGGCATCACTTTCCGATATCCGGCTCGTGCCTTGGCCTGCGGTTCCAGAATCGATTCGCGGATGTAGTTCTCGTCGACGGTGAGCGAATCTCCGGTGTCCATCACGGCTGTCTCACCGAATAACTGATAGAAGCTGGGACCCACCATCTTTGTGCCGTCGGTCGAATGGCACTGAGCACATCCGCGGCGTGTGTAGAGCGTCCTGCCGGCTTCTTCCGGCGACATGGTTTCCAGGAAGTTGGATGCCTTCTGCAGCCACGCCTCAAATTCTCCGGATGGATGCACCACCACCCTGCTGATCATGTCAGAGTGTTTCGTCCCGCAATATTCTGCACAGAACAGGTCATACGTTCCGGGCTCAGTGGCTTCGAACCATAAATGGGTGTACCGACCGGGGATCACGTCCCTTTTGACTCGAAACGCCGGAATGAACATACTGTGAATGACGTCGTCCGACGACATCAACAGCTTAACAGGACGGTCGACGGGAACGTGCAGAACATCGTCGATATAGCCGTTCGGGTACTGAAAACTCCAAACCCACTTCTTGCCCACGACGTTGATTTCGTAGGCTCCTTCAGGCTGGGCCGCCATTCCGATGAAAGTCGTAAAGCCCACAACAAAGATCGCGATGAGCAGCAGAAAGGGAATGACACTCCACGCGATCTCCAGCGCTGTACTGTGATGAACGGTGCGTTCAGCCCGCACACCGGGCCGTCGACGATAGCGAACGACAAACAGCAGCAGTGCCCCCACAATACCCACGAAGAACAACAGCGAGATCCAAAAGATAAAACGGAAGGCTTCATCAACGTCCCCGGCCACAGACGAACTCTGGCTGGGCAGCCACACGTTGCTGTTTGTGTCAGCGAGTTGGAATATTAAATGAATGCTGAACATCATCTTCTCTATGAGCACAGGCACAACACGGTTCTCACGCCCGGATGTGCGACGGAGTTCCAGTTCGCCACCCGTTGAATCACGACGGACTCGGAAGTCCATCGTACGCTACCGGATTACGGTTGCCCTTTGGTTATATGCATCAGCCTTCAGTTGACCCGGTGATGGCTGCGGGATTCGAAACCGAATCACGAAGATCGTCAGCAGCAAAACAGTTGTGATCGCCGCAAGCCGCATCAGGTTCCATGCCGCCAGCGCATACTTGCCTGTCGCACTGTCGTAGCGGAAGCAAAACAGCAGCAACTGATCCATCGGCGAGCCGAGTTTTCCATCAGCAGCTTCCGTGAGCGACAGCCGCACCGTTTCAGGATCAAACTGTACGCCATACAAATATCGTGAAATGACACCATCCGGCGTGCACACAATCGCGGCAGCTGTATGAGAAAACTCGCGCTGCTTTGGCAGATACTTGAAACGAAAACCGGCGGCCGCAGTGGCTTCGGCGATGGCCTGCGGCGTACCCGTCAGGAACGACCAGCCGTCTTCGGACCCCGGCTTGCCGTAGGCCGTCAGATGATTTTGTTTGGTGATCGCTGCCTGCTGGACGGTTTCGCTGGGGTCGATGCTGATGGACACGACGCGGAATTCTGTTCCAACCTTCCACTCGAGCTGCTTCACAGATTCCACGAGACCCGCCAGTTGCAGTTTGCACAGTAATGGGCATTCGGCGTAGTTGAACGTCAACAGAACGGCCTGATTTCCATCGAACAGACTGCCAAGTCTGATCTGATTCCCTTTGGAATCTGTGAACGGGGTCTGCAGCGGCAGTAATTCTCCCGCCCTGTCATCGATGCCAACGTCATCAATGCCTGCCGGCGTGGAGTTCACAACCTGAGCGACCACACCCGAGGCCGACCAGCAACACAGAGCAATAACCAGCAAGACGCGATGGCCCATCATGACGACTCCGGAGGCTTTGACACGTCCACGGAATCGTCACGGTTTACTGCGTTACCTGAATTCAGTTCTTTCGCGGTGATTTCAATGGCAAGACCAATGGGAATGGCCACAACGTTTTTGCTGCGATCGATCCAGCCGTAGCGATTGAGCTTCGAATGTTGTTCCGCAAACAAAGACGCAGAAGAACGAGCTGATGAAGCGCCTTGATTTTTCTCCGCCTGAGCTGCGGCGAATCGAAGGTAGAGAACCTGCAGTCCGACAATGACGGCGAACGTGGCAATCGCAGCCACAAGCCCTGAAGTCAACAGTGCCGGAGTATCCAGCCCGTCGTGTGATTCGTGGTTTTCGGTGGTCATGTTATTGTTCCTGCCTGAGTTTCCCTCACCGTATCTGAAAAAGGGGTCTGACCCTCTCCGGACAGCCGTATTGACTGTAAATTTGCTGCGCTCCAAAGGGTCAGACCCCTTTTTCAGATAGCCTCTCGCTGTCTAACCGTCAAACCACATGATGGCTAACCGATTCCTTCAGCCTTGGATCCCGATGACAAATCGCATTCCTGTCTTTGGCAAATATTCGCGCCGTGACGGCTGTCGCACTGACGACGAACACCAAGCCGAGTACTTCCAGCAGTCCGAAGGCGGGCGCCTCAGCGAACTGCGGATAGACCAGCCAATACAGATCGGCCCAGTGCATCACCAGCAGCCACAGTGACATGCCGATCACAAGATTCGTATTTCGTTTTGCGGCTCGCGGCATCAGCGCGATAAAGGGAATGATGAAGTGACCAACCACCAGCAGCAGCGTCACGAGATTCCAGCCGTGTTCCTGGCGATGTATCAACCAGATCGTTTCTTCCGGAATGTTGGCGTACCAGATCAGCAGATACTGAGAGAACGCGATGTACGCCCAGAAGCAGTTGAAGCCGATCAGCAGCTTCACGATGTCGTGCAGGTGTTCTTTCGTGACCAGTTGTGGATGAACCTGAAATTTCACCCACACAGCCGCCAGGATCGAAAGCACAGCGAGTGCTCCCACCATTCCCCCCGAGAAAATATAGATGCCATAGATCGTGCTGAACCAGTGCGGATCCAGTGACATGAGCCAGTCGAAGGCGGCAAAGGTCGTCGTCAGCGCCATCGCGATCAACAGCAACGCACTGCGGCCTTCCATCAGTGGTGTGAGGCGTTTGTCCCCCGTCTCATCCTGTCGCAGCGAGGTCTTCAAAAGCCACCAGCCAGCGAGCATCCAGACGCTCACGTAGATGGCTGACCGGATCGCGAAGAACGGAGCATTCAGAAAAGCCTGTTTACCGCGAAGGATTTCATCGCCCGCGACCAGTTGAGCATCATTCCACGAAAACACGGCCGAGCTGCCCATCAACAACGCGACAACGATGGGCACCAGCAGCACAACCGGACCTATGACGCTCGCTCCGAGAACCTCTGCCGGTCGACGGAGACTGACACTCCACGACGACCGAGTCAGATGCTGAATGGCCACAAAGAAGATCGCCCCCAGGCAGGTGCTTAAAACGAACCACACGTTCAGCAGCCATGCGAAACTCAGTTGCCGACCGCCGTCATTGGCCGCCGCACCAGCGAACAGCATGGCGGCAAAGGAAACGGCCGACGTCGCCAACAGCCATCGCTTTCCGTTCAGCACGCGCGGGCGAGCCACAACGGGCACATGCGTTTCGACCAATTCAGAATGAGATACAGTTGATGACACAGCAGTCTTCTTTCAATTCAGTTCGCGCATGTTGGGCAGCACGTCAGCAGGAACATCTTCCGCTGTCGCCGTGCGAGTTCTCTGCAGAGCCTTGATGTAGGAAACAATGGCCCAGCGGTCTCGCACGGGAATTTGACTGGCGTAGCCCGGCATCTTGCGGACGCCATTTGCGATCGTGTTGTACAACTGACCAACCGGTTGCTGGCGAATGGGTTCGGCATGCAGTGAAGTTGGTTTGACCCATGTGCCCTGTTCGAGTTCCAACGCTCGCAGCGTCACCAATCCATCGCCGTCGCCTCCCTGACCGTGGCACGTTGCACAGAAGATTTCGTAACGCTGTTTGCCA
>CAZHET010000330.1:0-2192 GCA_964531585.1 uncultured Planctomycetaceae bacterium
ATGCAAACACCGGCGGCTAGCGCCGTGCCGCTCACAAAGTGAGTGACATTGGGCTCGCGCCCACGGCTATGCGCTGCCGCTGCTCCGCGGCTGAGTCGCAGGCGGTGTCTTTGTGAAAATCACTGTCTCGTAATCGTCTCATCCAGATTCAAAATCGCTCGGCAGACAATCATCCAGGCCGCGAGATCCTTCGCATCGCCCGAATCATCGCCGACCAGTTCCGACGCATTCAGTTCGCCGGATTCCAAACGCTCGCGCTGACTCGAGAGCAGCTTGTTCAGAATCGCCAGTTCCTTCTCCGTTGCCGGACGGCTGGTGCAGAGTTGGTGGGCGTATTGCAAACGGTCGTCGTCGCTGCCGTCGAATTTCAGCACCCTCGACGCCATTGCTTTCGCGCATTCGACGAATTGGGGTTCGTTCAGGACCACCAGAGCCTGCAGAGGAGTGTTGCTGCGGGTGCGGCGGACGCAGGCAGCGTCGCCTTTGGGAGCGTCGAAAACCTGCAGAGGCGGATACGGAACCGACCGATACGTGTGGACATACAGGCCGCGACGCCAGGCGTCGTTTCCGGTTGACGTCCACCAGTTCTTTGGGCCGTAGCTGGCGGGCGGTTCGAACAGAAACTCAGGAGTGTCCGGGTAAATGCTCGGGCCGCCAATCTGATCGTTTAGCAGCCCGCTCGCGGACAGTGCGATGTCGCGAACGCTTTCCGCGTTGACTCGAAAGCGGGCGCCGCGAGCCAGCCAGCGATTGAAGGGGTCGGCGGCCAGAAGTTCATCGTTCAGATGCGAAGACTGCTGATAGACGGCCGACGTCACAATCAACCGGTGAATGTGCTTCAGACTCCAGCCGTTGTCCATCAGTTCGACGGCCAGCCAGTCCAGTAGTTCGGGATGCGACGGCGGTTCGGACTGCGATCCGAGATCTTCGGGAGTTGTTACCAATCCCTGACCGAAGTACGACTGCCAGACGCGGTTCACGATGGCTCGCGCGGTCGTGGGGCGCTCGCGGTCAACGAGCCAGCTAGCGAAGTCCAGACGATCCGGAGCCTGCGAATCCTGCATTTCTCCAAGGAACGCAGGAGCACCCGGGTCGACGGGTTCGGCAGGTTTGAGGAAGTCACCGCGAGTGAGCACGTATGACTTCCGCGGCTTTTCCATCGCCGAGGCGACCAGTTGAGAATCTCCATCCGGATGTTGCCGCCACAGTTCTTCGATCCTTGCGTTGTGTTCGGCAAATTCGGGAACGGTCGTTCGCCACGCGCTGAAGATCGCGGCCTGGTCGTTGGCGGAGTCCGCGGCGTGGCGAATTGAAAACAGGGGATCAGCCGTTGGATTCGGCGACGTCGTGACGGAGAACCGATACCGACCGAGCAGGTTGTTCTGGTTGTCGTCGGAGTTCCAGCCGCCGTGATTCATGCCGAGTGTGAACGAGATGACGGCGTCGCCATCGATGTCAACTGGCTGCTCCGGAACGAACACGGCATTCCGATTCACGTTGCGCCGGCCGGGACCGTTGTCGGTCGTCCACGCCGTCTTCGCATCGCCGTCGATCGCAAATTCGATCGGGCCGGTGACGCGTTCATCCTTCGACGGATCCTTCTGCAGATACGGAGCCGTCAGGTCCGCCTGCTGCGGATTGACGTCAGCCGATGCGGACGCCCATTTCAGAGTTTGCTTCTGATCCGGCTGATCAACGGCAGCGACCGCGACGCTGAATTCCGTCAGGGCTCCCGTGCCGTAGATTGAACGGCCCGGTCCGTTGTGCGGAAGCTGCGCATGAGTCAGCAGTTCCAGGCGAATGCCGGTGACTCCCTTCAGATTAGCGACAGCGCCGAACGTGGGAGACGTATAGGTCGGAGCGTAGCTTTCTCCGACGAATGATCCGTCGCCGAGCGGCCGGAACTTCTGGCCGTCGAAGGGGATATCGGTTGGCGTGATGACGGTCC
The DNA here is from genome assembly GCA_964531585.1 of uncultured Planctomycetaceae bacterium. Lineage (GTDB taxonomy): Bacteria > Planctomycetota > Planctomycetia > Planctomycetales > Planctomycetaceae > JAWKUA01. The sequence continues at coordinate 1,949 of CAZHET010000330.1, forward strand.
ATTCGGGCTGACTGTCCCGAACGGAAGCTTCCCACGTCGCAAGTTGTTCGCGCCAGTTCGGAGTCTTCTGCCGGATTTCCTCCTCGATCGCCGCAATGGCACTGAGAACCTGCTGGCGCTGCTGTTCGGCGTCGGGCGTGTAGACGGTCAGCGTGGCTTCGTGGAAGTCATTCAGCGCGGCGAACATCTGGTAGTACTCACGATGAGTCAGCGGATCGTACTTGTGCGTGTGGCACTGAGCACA
>CAZHET010000330.1:2202-7406 GCA_964531585.1 uncultured Planctomycetaceae bacterium
ACACTGAGTCGTGACGCCCAGAATCGCCTTGCCGATTGCATCCACACGGTCGAACATTCCTTCGACTCGAAACTGTTCCGGGTCGGCTCCGCCTTCCTCGTTGACCATGGAATTGCGAAGAAAGCCCGTCGCCACGCGGCTGGACTGAGTCGCGTCCGGCAGCAGATCGCCGGCGATCTGTTCGATGATGAACTGATCGTAGGGCTTGTCGTCGTTCATCGCGTTGATGACCCAGTCGCGGTAAAACCAGACGTCTCGCTGCTTGTCCTTTTCGTAGCCGTCGGAATCCGCGTACCGAGCCGCGTCCAGCCACCAGCGAGCCCAGCGTTCTCCGAAGTGAGGCGAATCCAGCAGCCGTTCAACGAGTCTTTCGTAAGCAGCACCGGACTCATCGCTGACGAACTGCTCGAATTCCGCCGGAGACGGCGGCAGGCCGGTCAGGTCGAGATAAAGTCGCCGGATGAGCGTGTGGCGATCCGCTTTCGGACTGGGATTGAGTTCGTGGTCGTTCAGCTTCGCAAGTACGAATGCGTCGATCGGATTCCGAACCCAGGCGGCTTGCTTTGTGGCGGTCGGCGGTTCGGGACGAGTCGGCGGGACGAATGCCCAGTGAGCGGAATAGCTGGCTCCGGCTTCGATCCAGCGGCGCAGCAGTTCGGCTTCTTCCGGCGTGACGTGCTTGCCGGTTGATTCGGGCGGCATACGGTGGTCGGCATCTTCCGAAGTTACGCGTTCCAGCAGCGAACTTTCATCGGGTTTGCCGGGGACGATCACCTTCATTTCGTCGACGGCGACCGAACGCTGATCGAGCCGCAGGTCGGCTTCGCGATTTTCGTCCGCCGGGCCGTGGCACAGAAAGCACTTGTCAGAAAGGATCGGCCGAATATCGCGGTTGAAGTCAACGGCATCGTCGGCGCTCGCTGACTGCGACAGGAACGCGGCAAGCAAACAGGTCGCAGTGAGGCAACGGTGGAAAGGCAACACGGTGGCAGCTTTCGTTGGCATGGTCGGTCGTGTCGACCGAGTGGATCACAGAATTCCCGCATTCCATTATTCAGTCTGTCAGTGCTGTGTCGAGCCTGACGCGGCCACCAATTGGGACTCCCCAACAACGGCTGAATGTGGCTTCCGCTCGTGCCGCCAGACATCCCAGTAGACGCGGAACCGGCGTTTCAGGTGTTTGGGTTTCTCCGCGAAGAGACGCAGCCCCAGGCGATGTGAACCTGCTCGAAGCGCCGTCTGTCGCGTGTCAATCAATGCAATCAGGGGGCGAAGAGTCGCCTCGCCGCCGAACTCATCGGGACTTTCCAGCAGCAAAGCCCGGAGCAACGCCAGGTCGTGGTCGTCACCGAGGTCGTCGGCAAGCCTCGAAAGACACTTGCTCCGCGGCTTCAGCATGTCGTCCCAGATCGGTTCGAGAATTCGCGTATGGTACCAGTGGTCCTTCACGCGTTTTCGCCATTCGTGGAAGTTGACCGCCGTCGGGTGCGTGAAGGCGTCCGACATCAACTCGCGGCCTCGCCGGTAGGACAGCAGCAGTCCTTCCGAAACGACTTTCCAGTCTTTGGCGGGAATCTTCCAGGACTGCACGCGTTTCCGGCCGACCTGCATTCGATCGCGGAATTCGTCGAGCCGCTGGCCGGCACCGGTATCGGAATCGGAATCGGAATCGGAATCGGAATCGGAATCGTTGCGGACGGCCTTGCGACGGCGGTCAATCAGTCGGTCGCGGACTTCGGCAAACTCACCTGCATCCGTGCTGCAACGAAATTGGTTCAGCAACCGGTCGAGACATTCCACGGAAGACTCCGCGTTGCGAATGTCGGACAGCAGCGCGGCGGCGTCGCGATACCATGCGTTTTCCCGCCGGCAGGTTTTCGGAAAGGCGGGACGGACCAGCCGAACAAGCCCTCGAATCTTCTTGCAACGTTTTCGCACCTGATGAACGGTGTCCACCTGCCCAAGGCCGCTGTCTTCGACTTCGCCGATTGCCCGATCGATCTGCTCCGTCGCAATTCGACGAACGGCGTCGCACACGGATTCGCGTTTTCGGATTCTGTAGGCCATTTCTGTTTGCGCCGATTTGTGTGCTGTGACCGAGAATGATTTCGGGGGAAAAGACACCAATTGGATCAGTCACTGAGGGATGAATCGCGGAGCCTCTCCGGTCGCTCACCAGCGAGTGGTATGCGAGCGGCAGGTGAGTTCTTACCCGTGGTGCCCCGTACGATGGCCTTCCAGGGCCGTCGTCAGGACTGCATCGACGGCCCTGGAAGGCCATCGTACAGGTAAACTCTCACTTGCCGCTCACCAGATGCTGACTTCGGGCGATGCGACTGCGAGAATCATTGACTGCTTCTCGCGACATTTTACCCGTTTACCGCACGAACAGCTTGCCTGGCGGAGTTCGATTTTGATGCCAGACAGCAACCACGAATTATCGAACTACTGCTGAAAGCCGGAGCGGACACTTCGGTAAAGAAAAACAGCGGGAAGATACCGGCCGACTATGTCAGGAACGATGACGTCAGGAATCTGCTTGACGGCACGGAACCTGCGTCGTAGCAACACTTCACGCTGCATCGGACCGGTGCAGGAACACATCGCTCGACGGGAACGGGATCGTGAAGCCTCGTTCGTCAAATCCCAGTTTGATGCGTTCGGTCAGGTCGAACTTCGTGGGCCAGAAATCAGCACTTGCCACCCACGGTCGGACGACCAGCTTCACGCTGCTGTCGCCCAGTTCAGACACGGCCACCACGGGGGCTGGTTCCTGCAGCACGCGCGAGTCCGCAATGACGATTTCTGTCAGAAACTGTTTCACGGCTCTCAGATCGTCGTTGTAGCCGCAACCAATCACCAGGTCGATTCGCCGGCGTTTCTCGGCTGAATAGTTTTGAATCGTGTCACCGGTGATGTTGCCGTTCGGAATGATGACTCTCACATTGTTGGGAGTCAGCAGGACCGTGTGAAAGATGTGGATCTCCGTCACGGTGCCACCGACGCCCGAGACTTCGACGTAGTCGCCGACCTTGAACGGCTTGAACATCACCAGCATGGCTCCGGCCGCCAGGTTGCCGAGCGACCCCTGCATCGCCATTCCGATCGCAAAACCAGCGGCAGCCAGCACCGCGCTCAGCGACGTCGTGTTAACTCCCAGTTGCCCCAGCGCGGCGATGAACACAGCCGTCAGCAGCAGCATGTAAATCAGGTTACTCAGAAAGCTGAGCAGCGTGGCATCCGTTCCGGCCTTTCGAGCAGCCCGCACGGCGACGCTCGTCACGAAGCGCGCGACCCATTTTCCAATCAGCAGAATGGCCAGCGCCGCAAGAATCTTCGGTCCCCAGGTCTGAGCCGTCTCCAGCACGGCCTCAGGTGTGACCTGCTGCCGCACGCTGGTCCACAGGGAAACAAAGAAGCTGTCGGCGGTCTGCGTCGCCGCCTGCTCGGGTGCACCCGCCTGCTCGGATACATCAGGCACAGCAGTCTGAACGGCAAATAAGAGATCGTGGAGCAGGTTCAAGATGAGTGCCTCCGGGCAGGTTTGGTTCCAGAGATTCCGACAGCCTGTGGGAAATCGGATCGACGGCGAATTTACGACATCGCGAATTTCACGTAAACAGGAATGCTGCTGAACGCTCGCTGCGGGGTGGCTCGATCGCCGGACACCTATCGACGCAATTCGCTGCATTTCCTAGAGTTCATTCGTTGTTCACTGAACTGCAGGAAAGGATTCGACATGTTGTTTCTGATGGACGCCACGGCTGCCCGTTTGGCTGGCTGGCTGATGCTGCTCGCCGCCTCTGTTTCGCTGCCAACAGCCATCGCGCTCGGCCAGGAGGCACCGCCGCGAGTCGCCGCCGCGACGGAAGCTGCGGACGCAAAGCAAGGCGCGACCGAGTCCACTGAAAGCCCGTTTGCCGTTGTCGTTGATCCGCAGCGCGTCACGGATTTTGAATATCGCGTGGGAATCGACGGACACCTGCTGACGCCGACAGAAACAGGTGTTCAAAAGTGGAAACTGGGTTCTTCGGGACTCTTCCGCTTCAGTCAGCGTCGTCGCCGCACGGAACTCAGTGGCCCGCTGTCGCTGGATGCACTGCGGCTGTTCAGCGAAGCCGAAGTGACAATGACGGTTGGCGATAACCACAAGACATCGACCCGGCTTCCGGCGTCGCTCAGCATGATTCGATCCACCGGCTCGGACGCCGGGCTGGTTCACAGATCCACATCGACTGTCACGGGACGAAGTGTGCCGCTGACGCGCAAGCATCTGGATTTGCTGCAGATGCCTTGCGATCCGCTGGTCTGCGGCGGACTGATGCCCACTGGCGATGCAGAGGTCGGTGAAAAGTGGAATACCGGATCGTGGGTCATTCCGATGCTGACGGGACTGGAAGCCGTTGTCGAACAGTCAGTCACCTGCGAGATGAAAGCACTCACCGCGAACACGGCGACGGTCAGCTTTGAGGGCAAAGCTGCGGGTGCGGTCAGTGGTTCTGCATCCCGCATCGACGTCTCCGGCGAACTGACTTTTGACCGAAAAACCGGGTTGATCACGTCGTACCGGGCAAAGCACAGGGAAGATCGTTCAGCAGGGCCCATCAGTCCTGGCCTGCAGGTCACGGTCGACGTGAACTGGACACAGAGCATTGCGGAATCCTCAGACGCGTCCGCGGTCACCGCACTTCCCAAAGAATTTCCGGCCGCGGAAGCCACGGACGCGGAGCTGGCTTTACAGATACAGACACCCTGGATGTTGCAGTTTCAGCATTCGCGGGAATGGCACGTCTTTAATCAGACCGCGTCGCTGGTCGTTCTGCGTCAGATTCGCAGCGGCAATCTGATCGCTCAGTGCAATCTGTCGCCCGGAGTCAGTCTTGCTCCCGGGCAGCAGCCGGATGACGAGCAGTTTGCGGCCGATGTGCAGAGAGCCATCGAAGCTCGCGGCGGGCAGATCGTTCGACAGACAACACTGCGTGACGACAGCGCGTGGCGAATTCGCCGAGTGCGGGCGTCTGCGGACGCAAACGGGCAGACAATCTTCTACGACTACTACCTGTGCGCCGCGAAGTCCGGCGAGCAGTTTTCGTTCGTGTTCTCGCATTCCGAAGCGGACGCGGCCGAATTTGGTGACGAAGCCGAACAGATTCTGGACACTCTGACCGTGCTGCGCCGCCGCCCGGCAGTCCCGTTCCGGTAGG
>CAZHET010000331.1:0-7362 GCA_964531585.1 uncultured Planctomycetaceae bacterium
GATTCGCAGCAGCAGTTTGAGTTGTTCGTCGTCGGGAACGGCGGCGATGTCCAGGCATGTGGCCGCAGGTGTCGCGGAATCGTAGTCTCGGCCGAGTTCGTGTTCGTTCTGGATCAACTGGCGAATGAAGCGATGGGAAAACGTGACGTGGCCTTGCTTGTTGAGTCTTCGCAGCAGCGATTCCAGTGCCTGCCTGCGATAGGCAGCGCGACGTTCGGCGGGATAGCCGGCAAACTGCAGATCGACCGAGCCTGTCAGCCCCTGCAGCACTTTGTCAAACAGACTCACGTCGTTTCGCGCGGCTGCGTTGCCCAGCGTCCGATGCTGAATCATCTCCGAGATCGCGCGATGACGGTTTGCCGTGTAGCTGTCGGAATTGATCAGCAGCACGGTGCGGGCCAGCAGATCGGTGGTCGTATCAGCGACGTCGTCCGGAATGTCCGCCGCATTCGCCAGCGGCCAGATGGTCTGCATCACGAAGTTCACTGTGCCGCTCTTGCGGAAGGAATCCTGCTGCATTTGCTGTGTGATGGTGGTCAGCCGGTCCAGCGGTTTCTGAGCCGAATCCGCAGGCGGAAGATCATCGTCCAGTTCTGTCGCGAATACCGCCAGGGCTTCGGCAAGCGAGTCTCTGTCGTTGGCCGCAAGAGCAACGTCCACCAGAACTCCGGCGACGATCGTCCGATCGGCCGCGCCTTCCAGCCTCTGCCGAATCCGCGCCATCAGCGGTTCCGACCGGCCTGTCAGCGCCGCGGCTCGCCCGAGCGCGATCGACAGTGACTGCGGAACGACTTCCTGAGCGGAATTAAACTGGTCGTAGGACGTCGTCGAGGCGATCTGGACGGCGTAGGGAAACACGCTGTCCTGCCGTTGCTCCGGAAGCACAACGGCCTCGAGTGAATCGACAATGTCGGTCAGCGCGGCATTACGATCGACGGGCTGTTTCGGCTGTAGCTGTTCATCCGGCTGCTGTGCTCCCAGCTTCACACCGACCGCGTGCGAGTACAGATCGATCAGTTCGTTCAGGCTTTGAGCCAGTTGTGACATGCCGTCGTTCAGTTCATCGCGTGGATTTGGATTGCGGTTGCGAGCGATGGCGAACGCATCTCCTCCGGTGCCGATCTGCCGCAGCGGCGGACCGTTGCGAAGTGCCAGCGTCAGGGCTCGCGCGGACAATGAGATGTCGCCCGCGGCAGCCGCTGAGCGAGCGATGCTGATGCAGGTGTTGAACTGATCTCTGGACAAAGTGGCTCCCGGTTTGACGTCCGCTTCAATCGCAACGAGGAACTCCGCCAGCGAATCCGTGCTGTCGCCTGACGCTCTGGCGAGAGCGAGTTGCGCGTCCGGGTCGCCCACGGTCTTCGCCACTGTCTTCAAGTACGCGACAAGATCGGCACCAACCTTTCGAGACGACTCATCATCGTTCTTCAACACGCAGGCAGCGAGCGTGTACAAGCCAAGCAGCGGACGGTACTGCACGGCGGACGGCGTGCCCTGCGCGGCGGCGACCGTTTCCGCTTCGGGCAGACGTTCGTTCAGCGACGTTGCCAGTTCCGCAACGCTGGCCGGTTCGAGTTTCGCGGCGACCATCATCCGAGCGGCCGGAATCGACCAGTCGTCGGGTTTGCTTTCGGCGGATTCGCTCAGGCTGCCGGAGAATGCGGCCAATGCTTCCTTTCCGCCGTCGGTTTCGGCGGCGGTGTCGATTGCCAGAGCGATCCCCGTTTGCAGATCGCCCGTTGCCACCATATTGAACGGCAGATCCAACAGTGAAATTGTCGGTGACTGGTTGGTGTCGGCGATTTCCGTGGCGACGCGGTTCAGGTGCTCGGCGGCGGTTTCGGGTGTGACTTTCTTCGCAGCGGCTTCGGCACCGGTCCTGAAGGTTTCGGCGGTGTTGCCGCTGCCGCCCCAGCGTTTCGCTCGTTCGAACTTGCCGGGGTCAGCCATGCCGCGATGGTAAATCGCGATGGCGTCGATCGGGCAGTTCACTTCTGTGAGTGCGTCGGCAATTGCTTTCCAGGATTCCAGATCCTGATGGTCGCCGTAGCCAGGGTTGAAGCGGTTCTGTTCTGAATTATCGATAGCCGCGTACGCATCCAGCAGGTACGAACGTGCCTCGTCCGGGCGATTGGCCCTGCCGTAAGCCTGGATCAGCCGATAGGCGACCGAATACCGCAGTTCGGCCTGCTGGACAGCACGTGGATCGCGTGTGGCGGTCTTGTAGAGATCGACGAGTAACCTCGGACGGTCGTCAATGCCGGGAGTCACTTCGAGAACCTGGCCGGCCTGCCACAACAGACCTCCGCTGAGTTGATGCGAAGGCTGGGCGGGATTCTTCGGCTTGTCAGCGTCGTCACCCGCGCCGGCAGCACCGGCGGTGATGACTTCCCGAATGGAGTGAATCGCGGCATCCCGTTTGTCCGGGTCGCTCACGTCCAGCATGGCCAGGAGAAAGCGGGCCGTCGGAGCCTGCGTTTCTTCGTTCACGGCTTTCGCAGCGGCTTCCTCGAACTGACGGCGAGCTTCTTCATCGTCCCGCAGCATTTTCAGGACTTCCTCGAGAGGTCCGTACGCAGTGCCGTTGGAACCGTAGCTGGAGACCTGCCACGCGGTCGACGTCGGCAAAAACGCGTCTTCGGTGCAGACGATGTCGATCACGATTTGGCGAAGTTCCGGGATCTTTTTGCGTTCTGATTCCGGAATCGATCGCAATGTCCGAGACAGAAAGTTCTGTCGGACCTGCTGTCCCTGCAGTGCGTGGATGAGAAACTTTCGCTTGGCATCGCTGTAGGTTCCCGAACCGCCGATCTGCATCATTTCATCGACGCGGTAATACGGCAGATCGTCCGGGTTAAACTTCAGCAGCCGTTCGAACATTTCGTCCGCCGCTTCGGCGGCTGCGGCCGCCTGTGACATTTGGTAGTAGTTGTTGCTGAACAACTGCGGCTGTTTTTCGAACGCGTCCAGATACATCAGCATCGCTTCCTTGTGTTGCCCCGCTTTCGCCAGCGCCTGCGCGCGAGACATCAGTTGCCGCGGATCGGCCGGGCGTTCTCCGGCGACCTCTTCCCACAGCTTGTTCGCGTCATCCACGCGTCCGGCGGCGGTGTACAGTTCGGACAGTTCGGTTCGCACGCGAGTCGACTTCGGTGCGGACTGAACTCGCCGTTCCGCGCGTTCGATCAGGGAATCAAGTCGGCCGGCGGATTCCAGAATCGAAACCGCCTGCTGTCGATAGTATTCTTCGTTGCCCCGTCCGGTTCGTCGACCACTGCTGAGTCGTCTCATCAGCGCGTACGCGACTTCGGCCGCCGCTTCTCTGTCGTCGCTGGACAGCAGCGAATTCGCGATCTGCAGTTCCGTCGCTTCATCGCGAGCCTTGCCGCCTCGCAGACGCTGCAGGACGGCGGTGGCCTGGTCGTTCATTCCCAGGCGACGCAACTGATCGGCCAGAGCCAGTTGCGTATCCGTGTCCATCCGCATGCCGAACAGCCGTTCCGCGGACTGCCGCGCGCGGTCGATATCGCCGAGTTGAGCGGCCAGGTTCATCGCCGCCATTTCCTTGCGAACCAGCATGTTGCTGTCCAGCGGATCGAACGAATCCAACGCGTCAAGTGCTTCGCGCGTCTGCCCGAGTTCGCTGGCCAGGCGAGCACGTTCAATCTGCATGTCGACGTCGTCCGGATACTGTTCACACAGCGCGATCAGTCGCTGATAACAGTCCGCCGGCCGATCGGCCCACCAGTGAGCGAACGCGGCCAGAACGCGACGAGTCTTGTTCTCATGCGGCGGAGCGTCCGGCAGCGGCTGTTCCAGATGCGCGATCAGTTCGTCGGGAACAATCACGGTCTGTTCGCGGCCGGCAGGCAGTGGTTTGTCCTGAGGAACAAGGGAAACCAGTTCGGTGACGATTGTCTGATTCAGCAGGTCCGTCGACAGCGGAGCCTTCAGCAGCATCCCACGATAGCCGCCGGTTGGCGATCGGTAGTAACCTTGCACGGTGCCGTCGGACAACGAACTGCGACCACTGCGAACCCCTCTGGCCTGGGCCACTGCGGCGGCCAGCGTTGCATCCAGCAGAGCCAATCGATGACGTTCGACGAATTCCTCCCCGGACGTTCCCGTCTGAGCAATGCTGCCGAGCGAACCGGTGATGCTGCTGCGAGGAACTGACGCGCCGGCTGATGTGCCGTCATCACTTCGAATTGCCGGCACCAGTCGATCCACCAAAGCTTCAGCCTGTTCCACCTGGTTCAGCCGCAGATGAAACGCGATCGTGGAGAGGATCTCGTCAAACGAAGCGTCTTCTTTCGGTTCATCGATTTGAAATTCCGCCGCCCGATCCGGCTGACCGGCGAGCCGGAACTCGTGCGCCAGGATCGCCGCGTAGGTCAGCAGCGAAGTCGCTGACTCCGATTGCTGAGTATTCTCACCGCGGGCTTTCGCCTTTTCGTACAGACTGACGAGCAAGCTCAACTGATCCTCGGTCAGCGGCTGCTGTGGCGTGTCGGCGTCTCCTTCCGGCGGATCGGCCGCCGCGGGTGCAGCATCGGCTGCGGAACTGCCGGCCGGACTCTGTGCCTCCAAAGTCCGCTGCAGCAGCATCGCGGAAAGCAGCGTGCCTGCGTTATCCGGATCGAGTTCTGCAAGCCGCCAGGAAATTTCCTCGGTGCGGGTGCGTGATTCTTCTGAAGGCTGTGTGCTCCCGGTTCGCGAGGTACTCATCATCTCGGCGAACGAACGCAGCGCCTGGTGTTCCCAGATGGCGGCGGCGTCCTGAATCTGTTCGAGTGGCGGCAGCGCGAAGTCTTCGTCCATCAGCTTTCTCACGGTTTCATCCAGTTCGTTGCCCGACTTTCCCTTCACGGCGTTGACGAACTTCAGCGTTGAAGCCAGTACCTTCGCGTGGCCGAACGACGATGGCGACAAAATGTTCGTGCCCTGACCGTTGCTGTAACCATACGAAGCGCTGCTGTACCGACCGAGCCGGTAATAGCGCGCCAGAGTTGACCCGTACTGAGACCAGTAGCGCGGACTGGTGAAATAGTTCGCCGGATAATTTCGGGCCTGCTGGGAAGTCAGGTTCATCGGGGGAGCCGTCGGCGGTGTCGCATCCAGCGCGACGTCCGCCGCGCGGATTTCTTCCGTCAGCTCCATCGCTCGCTGATACTGCTGTTCTGCGTCGTCGCCGTCGGCGTGAAGCAGCATCTGCGCCAAACTCAGCTTCACGTCCCACAGGCTGGAATCGCGACGGATGGCCTCTTCGCAGATCGCGATCGCCGCGTCCGTCTCGCCCCGCGTGGCTGCGGAGCTGATCATGCGGCCCAGACGCACGGGATCGGAGGACAGCGAAATGCGTTCGGACAACGCCGTCGCCGTGTCAATCATCCCCGCGTCCAGCTTCAACTGCACCAGTTTGAACCGATTTTCCGGCGTGTCGGCCAGCCCGACGATCCGTTCCTGAAATTCGGCCGCCAGCACGACTTCATCCGCCAGATCGCACAACTTCACCATCGAATCCAGCAGTGCGACGTCTCGCGGCTGGCGTGCCAGCAGACGATCAACGGCCTGCCGGGCGGCTCCGTAATCTTCGATCGCTTCGTACGCTGCGCTGGTCATCAACTGCGTCGTGCGAACGTCGTTGCCCGAGCGGCCCTGACTTTCCCGCTGCAGGTCTTCGATACGCTGAATGAGGACGTCGACTTCGCCTTTGCGGTCGTACAGTGGAGCAAGCCGGCGGATCACGGAGATCTGGTCGTCCGGTTGGGACTCGTATTCCAGAGCCTGCCAGAAAAGCTCAATCGCTTCGTCCGTGCGGTACAGATCGGCGAAGTGAGCCGCCAGCATATTTCGCGGCCCGTTGTCCCGGCGAGCCACGTTCATCGCTCGCCGCAACGCTTCAACCGCCTGCTCTTCGCGACCGGCATTCAACGCCGTGCGAGCATAAAACTGGTACGACTCCGTGCTGGCCGGATTGGCATCGATCAACGCTTCACACGTGATCAGCGCCTCGTCGATCTGGCCCAGCCGAGCCTGCAGACTGGCCACTCGCTGCAGGTAATTCGTCTGGTATCGGGTGTCGACCGACGACAGCCTGGCGAACAGATCGGCCGCGTCGGCGAAGCGGTTCTGGCGTTCAGCAATATCCGCGGCGACGATCAGCACCGGCACGCTGTCGGGTTCGGCTTCGACGGCCGAATGGATGGCTTTCGCCGCATCGGTCAGTTGTCCGGCGGCCTGGTGCATCATCGCCCGCTGACGAAGCCGGTCGGCGGATGCAGGCTGTTGTTGCAGTTCGGCAATCTTCTCGGCAAGCGTGCCGGCTCTGCCGTACGTCTCGATGCGATCTTTCAGAAGCTGATCGCGTTCATCGGGCGTTTCCGCGATCGCTTCGGCAATGTCCAGCCGATTGAGAGCGTCGTCGAACTGTTTCGCATCGCGCAGCACCCTGGCGAACCGCAGTTCCTGAGAAAACGTCAGATCCATTCCGGCGGCTTCGCGCCACGCCGTGATCGATCTGTCCGGCAATTCGAACGTCGCGAACACCTCGGCCAGTCGAACCAGAGAATCGCGGTTTCGTCGATCACCCGCGGCAATGGACGTCCAGACTTCGATCGCTTCATCCGTGCGGTCAAGCTGATGCAGATATTCGCCCAGATACTCGCGGTACTGCGGCGCTGCGGGGTCGATGTCAATTGCCTGACGATAAAGCGCAATCGCTTCTTCCCTGCGGTCGATGGATCTTAGGCGGTCCGCAATCTGAGCCAGCGTGACCGCGTCGTCCGTTCGCGCGGCGGCCAGACGCTGCCAGATTTCCGCCGCGGCCTGCTGACGATCAGCGACGTCCCGCTCCTGATCCTCCAGCAGAATCTGCCCCCAGCGCAGCAGGTAGTCGGGGTTCGCCGGATCCTGCTCCGCAAGCTGTTCGAACTGTTTCGCAGCGCCGGCAACTTCGCCCTTTTTCAACAGCACGTCGATGAGTGCGAGCCGCACGTCGGCATCTTCCGGTGCCCGTTCCACCGTTTGCAGCAGCGTCTGCTGAGCTTCATCCAGCCGGCCCGCCGACACCAGAATGCGCCCCAGGCGAGTTCGCAGTTCCAGATTGTCCTGAGTCACATCCAGCCGTGATTTGTAGTAGTCGGCCAGGGCGTCGAAGTCACCCGATTTCACGAAGCCGTCTTCGATCCGATTCCGTACGTCGGTGTACAGCCAGCTTCCGGGACGCAGCTTCGCCAGTAGGGATTCCAGATCCTTCGTCGCATCATCGGCCTGACCGAGTCGTCGCTTCATTTCTGCGGCCTGAACCGCAAAGGCGATCCTGTCTTCGTCCTGCCGGGACGTTTCGGCCAGCGCGGAATA
>CAZHET010000332.1:0-4448 GCA_964531585.1 uncultured Planctomycetaceae bacterium
CGAAACAGCATTCTTCGCCGCAAGAACGCTGCAGCGGGAGAGAATGCTGAGAACGCGTCCGCAAGTAATCTACTGCTCTGTCAGTCATCAACTAACGGGTGGTGTGCCACTGGCTGTGCCAGTGTTTATCGTCATTCGAGACACTGGCACAGCCAGTGGCACACCTCAAAACACGATTGACAGACCACTACCGGTCTGGCTACCAGCAGGAATGCGTTGGCACCCGGTTATTTCTCGAACCGGCCGCTGCCGCGTTCCAGCCAGGTCACGAGTTAGTTCCTGGACGGATTCTACGCGGCGTCTTCGCGGCGCAGCTTTTCGATCTGTCCTTCAGCGAGTCTGACGATGCGGTGAGCAAGCCGGGCGACGGCCTCATCGTGCGTGACCATCACGATTGTCAGTTGGCTGTCCTGATTCAGACGGTTCAGTGTTTCCATGATTTCACCGCCGGTCGTGGAGTCCAGATTGCCGGTCGGTTCGTCGGCCAGCAGAATCTCCGGCCGTCCGATCAGAGCACGAGCGATCGCTCCTCGCTGCATCTCACCGCCGGAAAGTTCCGACGGGCGGTGTTTGACGCGGTGGTCCAGGCCGACCTGCTGCAGAATGTCCATCGCCTGCTCGCGGATTTCCTTCCGCTGTTTCCAAAAACTGAACAGCGAGTGGCGGATCATCAGTGGTGTCATCACATTTTCGAGCAGAGTCAGTTCCGGCAACAGATGGTAGAACTGAAAGATGAAGCCGAACACATGATTACGAAGCTGATCACGGGCTTTCTGGTTCAGATTGTCGATTCGCCGACCTTCCAGCAGGACCTCGCCGACGTCAGGAGAATCCAGCAGTCCCATCACGTGCAGCAGCGTGCTCTTGCCGGAACCGCTCTGGCCCACGACGGAAATAAATTCGCCGCGATTCGCCTTCAGCCCCGCACCGCGCAGGACGGGAATTTTGTGTTCGCCCTTTGTGTAGGCCTTTTCAATGGCCAGAGCGGAAATCAGCGGCTGGTTCATAGAGACTGTCTCAGTCATGACCGGAGGCCTGGGAAGCGTGTGATAGTTGATCCGTGATCTGAGATATTTCACTCGTACCGGAGCGCGCGAACGGGATGCAGTCGCGACGCTCGGCGAGCGGGCAGCACACTGGCCAGAACGGCAATCGCGATCGCTCCCAGCGCCACCCAGAACACCATCAGAGGACTGACCTGCGTCGGAATTTCAAAGAAGTAATAGATCTTTTCGTCGAAGACCTTGCGGCCCGTCAGCCAGCTCAATGCGTCTTCGATCTGATTGATATACCGGACGAACAGCAACCCAATGGTCACGCCTGCGACACTGCCAACGATGCCCAGTCCCAGCCCGTAGCTCAGAAAGATGGACATCACACCGCCGGAACTGGCTCCCAGTGATTTCAGAATGCCGATGTCGCGAGTCTTCTCGACGACGATCATGAAAAAGATTGCCAGGATGCCGAAACCGGCCACCGCGATGATCAGAAACAGCAACACGTTCAGAATCGCCGTTTCGACGTCGACGGCCGACAACAGCAGCCCCTGCTTCGCTTCCCATGTCCGCACCGTCACGGTACCGGGAGGAAACGCGGCCTGAATTCGTTTGACGACCTCATCAGCGTCATCGTAGTTCTTCAGCTTGATCTGAATGGATGTGATCGCATCAACGCCCTGCACGATCATGCCGCGGTTCTTCTGCAGTTCTTCCAGATTCATCAGCACCAGGTTGCCGTCGTATTCGCTCATCCCGCTGCGGAACAGATCCACGACAGTCGCAGAAAAACTGACGGGTTTCGGCGGCGTACCGGCGGTCATGGTGGTCAGAATGATGTCTTCCCCCGGTTTCACCATGTAGTGCTTCTGTGTTTCACCGGTGCGCGGGTCTTCGGCGACAAAGCTGATGATGCCTTCACCCAGATAGATTCTGGCGTTCAGCGGTGCGTCGTTGGGTGCCATGTCCAGTGTGGAATGCCCGGCGAACGGATCTGCCATATCCATCGGACTCGGTTCACGGACAGTCATCGCTTCCTCGGAGCTGTCGTCGACGGAATCGGGTGACACGGAATCGGCAGCTATTGAATCGTCGAACGCGATCGCAGCGTCGTCATCGTCACCAGCGAATTCCGGAATCGGAATACTGGCAGGATCAGCGTCTGGTTGCAGAAACAGCGCCTGCTGAGCTTTCACAAGTTCGCGGTGTGCCATCGCCTGCGGAGTCAGCTCCCAGCCCAGCGGTTCCTTTTCACTTCGCTCGGCCGGCTCGATCATTTGGCCGTTTTCCATCACCGGGTTGTAGCTGGCAAGGTAACTTCGCAGCGGACCAACGCCTGCCTTGCCCGCCGGGTAGATGCCGACCACCATCACGTCCGTCGTGTAGCTTTCGCCGGTAAACGAATCGTTGAAGGTGATCATCGCCGGAACTTCGACCGTTGCCGTCATCGCCTCGATGTACTTGCCGACCGCTTCTCGCACGAGAGCCATTTGAGCGTCGGAATCGGGAATTCCGTCCATGCTGCGGGCTTCCACGACGATGTCCGCCAGAAACCCGTGAATGCGGTCCCGCATCTCGTTGCTGAATCCGGCCATCACACTGTTGACGACGATCATCGTCGCCACGCCCAGCATGACGCTGATGATGCTGGCCAGAGCAATATAACGTGTCCGCAGATACCGCAGACACAGCAGCAGTTTGTACATCGTGGGCACTCCCTTGCCTTTGATTCACTTGTCCGCGACCGGTGAGAAATCGGTTCGAACGCCGCTTCGTCAGGTTCCCGCGGGACGAAGGGTCCGGGATTCTGGCAGATTCTGCCGATGGCGGCAATGCGAGGATTGACGATCTGTGACTGACGATTGGCGACGGAAATCTTCAGTCATCACTCGAAAATCATCAATCCGCCGCCGCTTCATGCCGCAGCAGCGGAAAGAAGATCACGTCGCGAATGCTGCGGCTGTTGGTCAGCAGCATCACCAGCCGATCGATGCCGATTCCCAGGCCTCCCGCCGGTGGCATGCCGACCTTCAGTGCCTTCACGAAGTCGTGATCCATTTTGGCCATCGAATCCTCATCTGACAGGCCCTGAAGCTGAGTCCGAAACAGCTGCTCCTGCAGGCGAGGGTCGTTGAGTTCGGTGTACGCGTTGGCCAGTTCCATGCCCTTGATGAACAGTTCGAAGCGTTCCGCCACGGCCGGGTTGTCTCGTTTTCTCTTCGTCAGCGGACAGATCGACGCCGGGTAGTCGATGACGAAGACAGGGCTCTGCAGGTGATCTTCCACCGTCGCTTCGAAGACTTCGTTGACGATCACATCCGGGTGAACGGAGTCTGTTTCAATTCCGAGCTTCGCGGCAACCTCGGCAACGGCGGCGGGATCGCTCATGTCGCAGCCGGCGTGTTCGCGAAACAGCTCCGCGTACGGCCTGCGAGGCCAAGGCGGAGTCAGATCGATGGTGCCGTCTCCCCACGGCAGCACCAGAGTATCGCTGATCGCCCCGGCGGCATTGACGACAATCTGTTCTGTCAGATCCATCATCGTTTCGTAGTTGCCGTACGCCTGGTAGATCTCGATCATCGTGAATTCGGGATTGTGAGTCGCGTCGACTCCTTCGTTTCGGAAGACTCGCCCGATTTCGTACACGCGTTCGATGCCGCCGACCATCAGCCGCTTCAGGTGCAGCTCCAGTGCGATTCGCAGGTACAGCTCCATGTCCAGCGCGTTGTGATGAGTCACAAACGGTCGCGCGGCGGCTCCTCCGGCAATCGCCTGCAGCACCGGCGTTTCGACTTCGTGGAAGTTCTGGTTGCGCAGAGTGGTTCGAATGGAATCGATGATCTTCGACCGCTGCAACATGCGGTCCAGCACTCCGTCGTTGTAGATCAGATCCAGATACCGCTGCC
The DNA here is from genome assembly GCA_964531585.1 of uncultured Planctomycetaceae bacterium. GTDB lineage: Bacteria > Planctomycetota > Planctomycetia > Planctomycetales > Planctomycetaceae > JAWKUA01. The sequence goes on from CAZHET010000332.1 coordinate 3,902, forward strand.
TCAACAGCGTTTCAATATCCTTGACGGCGTGGAATTTTTCCGGCGGCTGAGCCAGTGACTTGCACAGTATCGTGAGCGCTTCGACCTTGACGGATTCTTCGCCGGAATCCGTCCGCCAGGCTTTGCCGTCGATGCCGATCAGGTCGCCAAGGTCCAGCGTGCCCATCAGTTCCCACTGCTCTTCGGACAGGTCCCCACGCGAGAACAGCAACTGAATGCGTCCGGTCTGGTCCTTGATGTCGTAGAATCTCAGCTTCCCGGCTTTGCGGCGCAGCATAATCCGTCCGGCAATGCGCACGTCCGGCCCAACGACTCCGGATTCTGCCGGCACCAGCGCGCGCGCCTCCCGAATCGCGGAGTGCCCGTCGAAGCGCTGTCCCCACGGGTCGTGGCCAAGAGCTTCAATCTTTTCGAGCTTTTCCAGGCGGACTTTTTCAAAGCGGTCGGGCTTTGATTCAGACATTGCGAACGGAACCCTGAGCGAAAGAACCGGAGCGAAAGAACCGGAGCGAAAGAACCGGAGCGAAAGAACCGGAGCGAAAGAACC
>CAZHET010000332.1:4548-7358 GCA_964531585.1 uncultured Planctomycetaceae bacterium
GGAGTGGAAGTAACCTGACGGAAGCAACGCGGCGGAATCTTGCGGGAACGGCAGCGCGGGGTCAATCGTCCGACTTTGCTGCCACGTGCGCGGCGAACAGCTCGATATGGGTTCGACTTTCACGCGAGTGCCTGGAACCGAAACACTGGTGAACCGAGCGGCAGGTGAGGGTCTCGCAGACACGGCTGCCAGCGCCTGCCACGTGGCACTCACTGCCAGCGTCCGCAAGGCAGGATCATCGTCGGCCGGTCGCCCCAGAGGCTCGCCTTCCTATTCTAAATCGTCGGCAACCGTACGTCACCGCGGTCGCCAGCGCACTGACAGCGATCGGCACGCTGCGACACAAGCGAATGGCGCAGGCGATCGAACCAATCGCATTTCACTGCGCACAAAAAAAGCCGGGCGGAAACCGTCCGGCTGATCACCCATTCCGCTCACTCACTTACAGCGGCAGAGGTTCGCTCTCTGCAGTAGCACGTTCGGAGTGTCTGGGACCGAAATCACACAGCTCTTCACGAACGATGTTCATCGTCTTCGGAGCTTCGATGCCGATACGGACCGAATTTGGTCCGATGCGGACAACCGTGATGGCGACATCGTCACCGATGAGAATTCGTTCGCCCGACTTACGCGACAAAACCAACATGTGATCTCTCCCTGTTCTTCCGTGATTAGGACTTCCCTGCTGCGACCGGAGTTGCGCACTCGTTGTCTGCAGGACGAATGATTCGCCGCGGGCAACAGCATATTCGGCCGAACCTGCCGACATCAAATTGACTGCGACATCAGAACGATACCAGTCCACAAAAAGACTGCCAACCCCAAACTGCACAATTCATGAGCTGCTTAATTCTTGAGCAAAAACTTAACAGGCGGGGCTGCTCAGTATTTGTGCATCCGCGAATTCAGTCCCTGCTGCCATTATGACATGAGGCCGATTGGTTGCGTCCGGAGGTGCGATCTGGTCTGCTTCGCCCGTGTAATTCCAGTGAATCAGCGCATTCGCAAACGGCTGCGAATGCACCGGAGGGCGAGGTTGTGAGCAGAATCGGGATCATCGGCATCGGCTTTATGGGGTACACCCACTTCGAAGGCTCCCGCGACCTGACAGGAGCAAAGGTCACCGCAATCGCAACTCGCGACCCGAAAAAGCGGGCCGGAGACTGGGCGGGGATCCAGGGCAACTTCGGTCCACCGGCGGGCTGCGTGGACGTCTCTGGGCTGAAGTGTTACGCCGACTACCGCGATCTGCTTGGCGATCCGGAGATCGACCTGGTTGATATCTGTGTACCGACCGACAAGCACTTCGATGTGGTGATGGAATCGCTGCAGGTCGGCAAGGCGACACTTGTCGAAAAGCCTGTCGCCGTCGACCTGGATCAGGCGGTGCAGATGGTCGCCGCCGCCGATAAGGCCGGAGTGCCGTTGCTGGTGGCTCACGTGCTGCCGTTCTTCCCGGAATTCCGGTTTGCGGCTGACGCGATTCGGTCAGGCACATTCGGGGCTCTGCAAGCAGCTCACTTCAAACGAGTCATCTGCCCGCCGGACTGGTCCAGCGGCATGGCAGACTTCCGAAAACTTGGCGGCTGGGGAATCGATCTGCACATCCACGACAATCACTTCATCGCGTATGCCTGCGGAATGCCCTCCGGCGTGTTCTCCACCGGCCTGCTGCAGGATGGGTTCGTGAATCATGTGCACACCTCCTACGTCTACCCGGACGGAGGCCCGGCAGTGACGTGCGTCAGTGGCGGAATCGCAGCAAAAGGCCTGCAGTTCGGTCACGGCTTCGAAATGTACTTCGACGACGGCACGCTGCTGTACGACGCGGGCACCTATGGGGGCGACTGGGTTGTCAACCGACCGCTGACGGTCATTCGTAATGATGGCTCCGTGACGATTCCTGAGCTGACCGGCGGCGACAAATGGTGCTCCGCATTTACACTCGAACTGGAAGCAGCCACAGCTGCTCTGAACGACACGCAGCAGGCGGGGCCGCTCAGTTCGGCGCTCGCTCTTGATGCTCTGAAGATCTGCTATGCCGAAGCTGAGAGCATCGGCCGCCGCGCAATGGTCTCACTATAAACGTCGTTGCGTTCTCATCGCGTGCTTACGGTAGACGATGAACTGCAGGTTTCTTAATTCGGCCAGGCACAGAATTGCCAACGCGAGATCTCGGCATGACAAATCCTGCGGGCGATCAGTCGCCTGTCGCCCCACGAAGCATCGAGCAGGCATTGGCTCGCGGCCTGCGCCTGCGGTGTCCGATGTGTGGCGCCGGACGGCTGTTTCGTGGCTGGTTTCGGATGCATCACCACTGCAGTCACTGCGGCTTCGTCTTTGAACGTGCTCCGGGGTATTTTCTCGGCTCGACATACATTAACTATGGTGTGACCGCCGGGCTGACCACCGCGACGTACGTGATTCTGCGATTCGGCTGGGGCATGTCGAAAGAGCTGCTCCTGCCTGCGATGCTGGTGTTCTGCGTCGCCTTCCCACTGGCATTTTTTCGGCTGGCGCGCTCGTTATGGCTGGCGCTGGACTGTTGCTTCGACCCTGCTGGCGCTGCAGAGGCGGTGACGCGGTACGGCGACCGGAGCAATCGCGATTCAACCGACGCGAATAAAGCTGACTGAGGCTTGACAGCAGTTGACGCGTCTGTACACTTCCCCGCTCGCCTGAAACTACGCGACCCGCTGTGGTTGCGTCCGGCAGGTCCCGCCCGCGATGGACGGTCTCTGGATTCAGGTGGCGGTTGATCTTTGACAATTTGGTTGAGAATGTGAGTCTGTGAGTTTTGGCTAACGGAG
>CAZHET010000333.1:0-7309 GCA_964531585.1 uncultured Planctomycetaceae bacterium
TGAACTTTTCCTGAGCCCTTGAATAGCCCTTCAGATCGAGCTTAATGATGCGGCGATTGAGCTGCCGGATCCAGTCGCCCATGCTGCCGTACTTCCAGTGGTTGCCGATGTCGAACTGCAGACCTACCCACGGCGAATTGAATTCGTCGACGTAGTTCACGAATTTCTCGGCCGTCTGCGTACGGTCGCCGATGTTGTCGTGGTCGTACAGGAACTGGTTCCACACGTTTTCAATGGCGATCGCCACACCCAGTTCCGATGCCAGCGGCAGAGCCTGACTGATATTGTCAATGGACCGTTTCCAGATTTCGTCTTCCGGACCGTCTTCACCTTTGCCGACGACCAGCAGCACGGTGTGACCGCCGACTTCGTGTGTCATTCGCAGGGCCGATTTGAGCGATTCCAGCGCCTTTGCTCTCGTGCCCGCGTCGGGATCCGAATGACGCACGTTCCAGTGCGATGAATTGACGGTGCCGTCGACGGGCAGCCCGGATTCCCTGATGGCCTGCAGGGTTTCCTTGACGTCCATCGACGGAGCGTTCATCTCGATGCCGTGGAAGCCCGCTTCTTTCACAGCGTTGAACTTGTCGGTCAGCGATCCCTTTACGTCGACCATGCCAATCTTCAGCGTCTTGTATAGCCGGCCCTGCAGGTAACCGGGAGCCGCGGCGGTTGCTGTTGTGGCGGCATTTGCTGTCGTCGCCGACACAGCAGCGGCTCCGGCCAGCGTTGTTGCGGCGACGGCGGTGGTCTGCAGAAAACTCCGGCGAGAAACATGAGACGTCGACATGAATGATTCTCCAGGCGGGCGTTGGTGGAAGGTTCAACGTTCGAAGTCTAACTGTTCGCGCTGCGGCGGCAAAGCAGGACGACGTCGCTGAGTCTCGCCGAAACCAACGCGACGGTCATGTCGCGTCCTGACAACGAACCGCGTCATTTTCCGGCACAACGAGCAGGACGGTCAGTCGCGTCTCGGCGAGCTGCGATGACACGCGCGGCATCGTGGCCGGCACGGTATGATTCGCTCATGGCAAAAGACCGCATCTATTCGTCACCGCTCGCTCGCGTTGGATCGTTCGAATTCGACGATCAGGTGGCCGACGTATTTCCCGACATGATCGCTCGGTCCGTTCCGGGGTATTCCTCGATCCTCGCGATGATCGAGCAGTTTGCGGCGATGTATGTGCAGCCGGAATCTGCCGTGTACGATCTCGGCTGTTCGCTGGGAGCCGCCACGCTGGCGATGAGACGCCGGGTTCCTGCTGACTGCACGATTCACGCCGTCGACAATTCCCCCGCCATGATCGCCCGGCTGAAATCTGTTCTGGACGGGAATTCCCGCGAAGCGTGCCGTGTTGAGGTTCATCAGACTGACATTCGTGACGTCGCCATCGAAGACGCGTCGCTGGTGGTGCTGAACCTGACGCTGCAGTTTCTTTCGCCCGATGACCGTCTGACGCTGCTGCAGACGGCCGCGAAGGGAATGCGGCCGGGCGCGGCGCTGGTGCTGTCCGAAAAAATCTGCTTCGACGATGCTCGCCAGCAAAGTCTGCTGACTGATCTGCACCATGAGTTCAAACGATCACATGGTTACAGCGATCTGGAGATTGCTCAGAAACGCACGGCCATCGAAAACCGGCTGGTCCCCGAGAAACTGGACACGCACGTCTCCCGACTTCACGCGGCAGGATTCGCCACCGTCGTGCCGTGGTTCCAGTGCTTCAACTTCGCATCAATTCTGGCGGTGAAAACTGCGAGGTAGAGCCCGTCGACTGATTTCTCAGGAGCATAGCGTTTCGGGCCGACGCAGATGCCGACGGATCAACGCACAGAACATCGCGGCGGTTGGTCTGGCCTGCGAGGTGATCAAAGCCCGGTGCCGACACCCGGTCGTGTCACCTCGGATGACACGGCAAAGGATGACACGGCACACCGCTTTGGCCTTTGCATCGCCGGCCGGTCGGGCTGGATTTTTCGCGATGCAGAACACTGGATTCTCACGCATCGCGAAACGCTGATTCACCGTGTTGTGCATCCGGCCCATTGCATTGCACGCTCCGTTTCTTTCCCGCTGCCAGTCCTCGTGATTTGTCAGGGCTCGAAATGGGAGTTGACAAGGCGTTAGCTGGCGTCGTGGTCGTGGCGGAAGCGGACCTGCAGAGCTCCCAGCATCTTCGTGATGCGTTCTTCCTTTTTGTTGATGAAGAACACGTTTTCCAGCACGATCGCGCGACGTTCCTGGCTGGGGTGCAGAATCAGCCGACCGGATCGCAGCAACAGGTATTCGAAAACGTCGTTGATTTCCTTGTCGATTCGCAGGCTGGGAGCGGAGAAGCGTTTCAGGTCACTGAGCACGCCGTGATGGTGCAGCAGTTCGTTGCCACGCACTTCCCAGTAATCAAAACGCACGGCGATCATCACGCACAAATACAGGAACATCATGATCCCGAAATAGATGAAGTAGAACCATGCGTTGGCTTTGGGAGTGATGCTGTTGACGAAGTTCCCGAGCGACGGGATCAGGTCCGGGTTCAGCCGGAACAGCGTCCACAGCCCGATCAGAATGGCGACGCCGGCAAAGAACATGGTTAGCGACGTCGTCCGCGGAAAGTCGAACGAAATCACGACCAGGTTGATCCCCAGCACCGCCAGGAAAATCCGCGCGGGAATCACCGCGTAGGCAGCAGTCGGATCGTTACCTTTCGCCCACATGTAGATCATGCCGAACAGCGCGGCCAGCACCGTCGGGTACAGGAATACGATCTTCGGATAGGACACCAGGTAGACTCGTTCCGGTCCGCCGTGGTCGCCGGAATCTTCGGCATCCGGCTTGTCTGAGTTGACATTGCCAGCGGTGGCCGGAGAGGATTCCGGAACATGCTCGTCTGTCATCGGCTTCATCCTGTTTTGGGAAACATCAATCCGTTGATCGCACAGTCTCCTGAAGCGGCACTTTAGCGGCACCGCCAGACGGCTTCCAGGCCGGACAACTTTCATTCTGCAATCACGCAACGATGTGATGATTCGTTCGGATCACGACAATCCTGGCGGCGTTGCTATGATTCGCGGCGTGTCTGTCGGCAACTGTCGTGTCGCCCTGAACCAGCAGGTCTGAAATCTCCATGCGAATCGCCATCGCCTCCGATCACGCCGGGTTCGACTACAAGGCACAACTGAAGCGATTTCTGACAGCCGCCGGGCACGAGGTGAAGGACTTCGGCACGGATTCGTCGGAGCCCGTGGACTATCCGCTGGTTATTCGACCGGCCGCGGAGGCTGTCGGTGCCGGCGAGTTCGACCGCGGCATCGTGCTGGGAGGCAGCGGAAACGGAGAAGCCATCGTGGCCAACCGGGTCCGCGGCGTTCGCTGCACACTGTGCTGGAATCAGCAGTCAGCGATCTGGGGACGCCAGCATAACAACGCGAACGTCCTGGCGCTCGGACAGCGACTGGTATCCTACGACGAAGCGGAAGCCATCGTGCAGACATGGCTGACAACCGACTTCGAAGGCGGTCGCCACGAACGGCGAATCGCGCAGATCGACGACGTCGGTGCATAAGGCGACACACGGGTCAGCCACCCCCCTGTGACAGGCTGCATCTTTCAGGCGGCGGACCCTGCCATGTGGCGGACCCTGCCAGCGTGGCGGACGCGAAAACCGGGGTTCGTCATTCCCGCGCAGAGTCCTGCCCTCGCGAAGGCGGGGGCAGGACTCTGCGCGGGAATGACGAACGCAAAGACCCCTGACCGCAAGCGCCGGGAGTTCACACGTCATGCGTGGCAGTCCCGATAAGTGGCAGACACGGGGACGCGGCCATCGTTCCGGGCGGCTCGTTCGCAACACCCGCCGCTTGCTACGACGTGGCGCTGCCCGTGCCGGTTCGCGGCGCTTTAGTGTTTCTGAGCAGCACACCTGCCAGTGCCGCCGGGCGGATGCGTCTGAGTTCCAGGACAACGACCGACCGGCCGACCATCGATACGGCATGACCGCCTTGCAGTTTTCCGGGTTCGCACTTCCAGGATCGCGTATCCAGAATCTGCCGCCAGTATTCGTGCGGCTGAACTTCCGGCAGGACGAATTCCACCGGCTTGTGAGTCGAATTGAACAGCAGTGCCAGAGTGCTGCCGTTGATCGTTCGGCCGCGTTCGTCCTGTTCGTCGGGCATACGACCGCTGAGCTGCACTCCCAGCACGTTGCCTCCCGCGGAATGCCAGTCGGAATCCTTCATTTGCCGGCCGCAACTGGTGAACCACAGAATGTCCGTTGTATCTTCGCCGCGAATCTGACGCCCCTGAAAGAAGCGGCGACGCCGCAACACAGGCATCCGGTGGCGCAGCCGAATCAGTTCCGACACAAACTGCAGCAGACTGTTCTGCCATTCGTCCCGATTCCAGTCGATCCAGTTCAGTTCGTTGTCCTGGCAGTACGTGTTGTTGTTTCCCTGTTGGGTGTGTCCCAGTTCGTCGCCGCTGCGCAGCATGGGAACGCCCTGCGAAAACAGCAGCGTCGTCAGCATGTTGCGCATCTGCCGCTGCCGCAGTTCCAGAATCTCGCTGTTGTCGGTCGGGCCTTCGACGCCGCAGTTCCAGCTTAGGTTATGGCAGTCGCCGTCCTGATTTCCGTGAGGATTGCGGTCATTGTGCTTGTGGTTGTAGCTGACCAGATCATGCAGGCAGAACCCGTCGTGAGACGTGATGTAGTTGATGCTGGCGTAGGGCTTGCGTCCGCTGTGTTCGTACAGATCGCTGCTGCCGCACAGCCGCGTCGCGAACTGCGAAACCGTGTTGCCGTCGCCTTTCCAGAACTGCCGCACGGTGTCGCGATACTTGCCGTTCCATTCCGTCCACAGAATCGGAAAGTTGCCGACCTGATAACCGCCTTCGCCCAGATCCCACGGTTCTGCAATCAGCTTGACCTGCGACAGGATTGGATCCTGGTGAATGATGTCAAAGAACGCTCCCAGCCGGTCCACCGCGTGCAGTTCGCGAGCCAGCGTGCTGGCAAGGTCGAACCGAAACCCGTCGATGTGCATTTCCGTGACCCAGTAGCGCAGACTGTCCATGATGAGCTGCAGCACGTGCGGACAAAGCATGTTCAGGGTATTTCCGCAGCCGGTGTAGTCCATGTAGTAGCGGCCGTTGTTCGGCAGCAGCCGGTAGTACGACGCGTTGTCGATGCCTCGCAGAGACAGCGTCGGCCCCAGGTGATTTCCTTCTCCCGTGTGGTTGTAGACGACGTCCAGAATGACTTCGAAACCCGCTCGGTGCAGCCGGCGGACCATCCGCTTGAATTCCGCCGCCGAAGCCGCCGCCGGCGAAGCGGCGTAGCGGGATTCCGGAGCGAAAAACGACAGCGTGTTGTAGCCCCAGTAATTCGACAGGCCGGCGTCGACCAGATGCCTGTCGTCGACGTGATGATGCACGGGCATCAGTTCAATGGCGGTGACTCCCAGCTTTCGGAAGTGCCGGATCGCTGCAGGTGATGCCAGACCGGCAAATGTGCCGCGCAATTGAGCAGGCACGTCCGGGTTCAGCATCGTGAAACCCTTGACGTGAGTTTCGTAGATCACCGTCCGATGCCACGGTGTTCGAGGCGGCCGGTCGCGTCCCCAGGAAAACGCCGGCTTCACCACAACCGCCAGCGGAGCACTGCCGGCGTTGTTGCGAGTGTCAAACGACAGGTCCTGCTTCTCGTGACCGATGGTGTAGCCGAACATCGCGTCCGACCAGCGAATGCGCCGACCAATTGCTTTGGCGTACGGGTCGAGCAGCACTTTGTTCTGATTGAAACGATGTCCGCGAGCCGGATCGTACGGCCCGTGAACCCGATAACCGTACAACTGGCCGGGCCGAATGTCAGGAAGGTAGCAGTGCCAGACCAGGTCGGTCTGTTCGCGCAGCGGCACGCAGTAGGTTTCTTCCTGAGCATCCACGGAATCGAACAGGCACAGTTCGACTCGCGTTGCATTGGCTGAGAACAGCGCGAAGTTGACTCCGCGACCGTCCCAGGTGGCTCCCAGCGGATACGGCCGTCCCGGCCAGACTCGAACTTTGGATCGACACTTTCGCAGCATCAACTCCGTTCCCATGAGATATCCGTCTTCTCAGCCAATCAACGCGCCAGTCTGCCACAGGATTCGTCAGCGGAAAGTTGCCCGCCCGCCTGCGGCGGTGTCCAAGAGGCCGTCACTCCTGCTGACCCACTGCCACAGCGGACATCCGGTGGCTCACGCGGTTCGGCAGCGGCCTCGATCTCGTGAGCGCTGGCAGGTTGCCGCGGACCGCAACCGCATCACTTTCCTGCATCCACTGCTTCTACCGATCAGGCAGTGCAGACGGAATGCCGCGTCGGCGATTCTGCCCGGCAAAACGCGAATCGTCTCGAATCAGAGACTACATTCCGCACACAGGCCGCGGACGGTTCGGGAGACAATTTTCGGAGCAGCCGTGGTCGGTTCTTCGAAAGGCACGTCCCCGATGCAGAATCCTCTCGAACACGAGTCTTCCGCAGAAGCCGGGTCTTGCCGCCCGAAACGGCCCTTGCGACGAATCGCCGCGTTGCTGGTATTGCCCCTGGCGGCAGTGATTGCCCTGTTTGTGGTTTTCGCTCGACAGGCACCGTTGAGCACCGAAGAAAGTCGCATGCTGGGGATATGGACCTGGCAGGATTCGCCCGGAGAACTGGTTCTGTACTACCGCGATGACAGAACGGGAGTCTGCACTGGTAAGTCGTATCGTGATCGCACCTATACCTTCCTTCGGTGGTGGGTCGCAGACGGCCATTTCCATATCGAAACTTCGCCGCAAAACGCATTCCAGTACTTTGCCGCCAAATACGTACTGAGACAGCGATGCGGCGAAGATGCTTATCCGCTTCGCTTCCCCGATGACGGCACGGTGGCGATCACGCTCCCCGATGGCACTGAACGAACCATGATCCCGTGGCAAGGCGAACGAGCCGATTGGCTCCGGCGTGTGGAACGATGACCGCAAGCCGCCGTGCCTCCGGCCGCCGTTCTGATGCTGGTCTTGAAGCGCTGTCCCCGGCACGCGACAATGGCCCGGTCTTTTCACGCGTTGGTTTCCGGAATCTGTTGGCAGGGAATTCAGCTCATGGCGAATCGGGCGGGATCATTCCGGGACACGTCTGCACAGGCATTGCGGTGGAGCAGTGGCGTCGCCGCAGTCTGCCAGAGCATCGCGGCCGTCTGCCTCTCTGCGGCCTGCCTCTCTGCGGCCTGTCTGTCAGCGGCCTGCCTGTCTGTCGCGGCGACGGCGGTCCGCGCCGACGAATCTGTCTCGCAGGAC
>CAZHET010000334.1:0-7299 GCA_964531585.1 uncultured Planctomycetaceae bacterium
TCAGGGTGCCAGCTTGTTCGCCTCGACGAGCACTTCTCCATACTTGATCAGGTACTGCTGAGACTTCTTAATCATTGCGGTCTGTGACGGCGTCCAGAGGTTCGGCTCCGGAGCGGAATAGTGAAACTTCCAGCGGGGACGGTTGGTCCAGGTCCTCGTATTCAGGACCGCCAGCTTCCTGAAGCCCTGTTCGTTCTCCTCCAGCACGCCGAGAGAACGCAGCTTGCGGAGCTATACGCCCTGTCGCTCGGTTGTGATCTCATGGCCGACCAGCATACTGGTCACCATGGTCGGCTGTCTGTCGTCCGGCGCGACAAACGGAGCCAGCAACGACAGAACTTCCGGCGACTCGGCTTCCTTCCGAAGCTGTTCCATGAGTCGTTCCTGTTCGGCAAGATCCTGCTTCCGTTTTGCCGTGGCCGCCGCCAGCCGATCTCGTTCCAGTTTTTCGGCTTGCTGCTTCTTCCGATCTCGCTCCGCCAACTCGTCCAGTCGGGATTGCTCACGCTGCTGTCGGCGGCGATCAAGTTCCTGCTGGAGGGTGCGGTTCAGGGGCAATCCCGAACCCGCTTCAGCAATCAGACTGTCAAGGACCTGCGAATGCAGTTCGAGCGTCGTCATCGCTGTCCGCAGACTGCCTTCCAGTGTCTCCAGCCTGTCGTCGAAACCGGCACCAACTGTGTCGCCATCGGACTGAAGGGAGTCGGCAAGGGAAGTAACCTCGCGATCGATCTTCGACATTTGCTCTTCACGCGGCCGTTTAAGCGCCTGAAACAGTTCAAACTCGTCGACCAGCTTTGTATTTGCGGCGATGCGGCTGCCTTCCGTGTCAGCAAGCACTTTGGTCAGAGTGGAATCCAGTTCGTCGGACGTTTGCCTGAGCTGATCGCGAAGCCCTCGCAAGCGCTCGGCGTTTGCTGCCATGCGAATCTGTTCGACTTTGCTGACCGCAGCTTCCTGCAGAGCCAGCGCAGCGTCCGGCGTGAGAGGCGGCGAATCAGCGGGACCGGTCGTCGATGAATGAGCCGAGGTTTCCGCGTCCGTCGTGGTCGCCGATGAATTCCACAGCGACTGAATCCACAGGACGGCAACCGCACCCAGCGCCACGCAGCACAACCCCGCCAGCAGCGACTTCCACGCCGGCCTCGATGCAGTACCGCCGGAAGTGGTCGGGCCGCTGTTCGATACGAGCGGTGTTTCGCTCGCATCCCTGACCGGATCGGAGGCCTGTGCCGCATCGGATTTCGCCAACGGCGCTTCGTGATTCTCGTCCCGTGAATCAGGCCGCTCCGCCGTACCGTCCGGCAGGAACAACAGCAGCGACCCGGAATGCAGCAGCATCCAGCGATACAGATTGCGAACAATGGAAGCAGCGAGCTTCAGCACCAGCGATGACTCCGATCCAGGCCCGGATTTCGCAACACGGGTTATTGTCGCAGCTTGCGCCGGAGTTGTTCAAGAAGATTCCGCATGACCACGTTCCGCCCAGGAAGTTTTTCAGTTCGCAGGAAGTCCCGCCCGCGCTCGGAGGATGCCCCGCAGCATCCGCAACAGACCGCACAGATCGCAACACGCCAGGCACCTCCGGCGCGAGTCGGAATTCAGCCCGTCAGGGTCCGGTAGCCTGAGTCGAAGTGACTTGCCGCTTGCAGAGAATGCCCCTTCAGGTGTCTGCCTGAATCAGTGGGCCCTGTACTATGCCGACTACTCGAAATTCTGGTTCGATCGTCCTCATCGCGAGCAGCAGCACGAAACGACGACCGCGATGAACATCAGTGAATGCCTGATTCGGCTCGCCGAAATGCAGGCCGAATTCGGGGATACCGAAGTCGCACTGGAAACGTGTATCGACGCCGCGCGGGAAACTCATCTGCTTCGCGACGGCGAATCTGACTTCAGCTATCTGGAGCAACTCTCCGTGCGGATGCAGGCACTGGTTGCGCGCAGCACGCACCCCGTCAGCATTCGGGCCGACGCATTCGAACTGGATTATCATCGTGTGCGCCCCTGGACCGATCGGACTCTGCGTGTGGCCCTGCTGGTCGTGTGGTCCGGAGACGTGGCCGGCACGCACCGACTCATTGAAAAGATTCGCACGGAACGGGGAAATTCCTATCGATCGCACGACCAGGCCCGGATCTGGGCGGAACTGGCCGTTCTGTTCGCGAGGTCGGGCGAGACCGACAACTATCGCACGGCCAGACGAACCTCACTGTGCTTTATCGAAGGCCGGAACACCGCCGAGGCAACGCGGCTTCTGCTGGCCGAAGCCGATGCTCTGGCTGGTGAGTTTCCACTGGCACCAAAGAATCTGGTTCGCGGTTCGCTGATGTGGTACGGGGACGCCGATCGCCCGCGTTCCGCTCTGGCCATCCAGCTTGCCAAAGCCGGCCGCTGGCAGGACGCCTCGGAGCACTTTGAAGAGGTGACCGATCCCTGGTGGCGTTTGCCGGTCGCCGATGCCGTGGCTCAGGCGCGGAGTGCAGCCGGTGATGAGTCACCGGAGGATTTGCTGAACTGGGCACTCGAACAGAAGTCGCTGGTCAACCGCGTGGGTGCGCTCTGCGGGCTGGCCTTGGCTCAGGACTCGCGATGATCGCTGGCATCAACCTGTCACCGGGCTCGTCTGGCTGGATTCCGCGACAACGCGGCATGCGGCACACTATGCAAATTCGCGAGACAGCTTGGCGAGCAGCGTATCGGGCTGGCGATACTGAGGCCGAGCTGACGTTGCCAAAGTCATGCAGGAACGACGGATCTGGTTGCTCACTTTCTTCCGGGCGAAGCGTTCCGGGTGTCCAGCGGCATTAGCTTGCCGGGTCATACCGCGGAATACAGCACGCGGCCTGACTCCCATCGGAGGTCTTGGAAACGGTCACATGCTTCCTGACAGGACGCGGAACGCAACCGAATTATGATGACTCCAGCAGGTGACAACCTCCTTTATTTGGCGGTTCGCCTGCGAAGTCGGTCGTGATTCTTCTTTGCCTCCGAAAGGGTCGCGGCTTCGCACGCGCATCGACTCCCTCCCGACGCATCCTCTGAGTTCATTGCCGATCGCTGCGAACGATCTCCGATCTGTAAGGTGGTGAGCACGCGGCCTTCCATGTGCGTGCGTTGCCGCGAAAGGTTCTGTTCCGGCACCGAGCCAGCGCACCGCGCTTCGGGTTGCCCACACTTTATCTTCAGCGCCTTCGAACCGGCTAAATGCCGGATCTGCGGCTTTGCTTCGCTGCACGCTCCGCCGGCCCTGAACGGCAACGCCGTTAAGAGTTTATTTTCGTTTAACCCGTGGCCGAGAGGCCAGGTTGGTGCAAGCCGTGACGGCCTGGCCTTTCGGCCACGGGTTAAACGAGCGTGTTTTCCGGGGGAAAAACTCTTAACGGCGTTGCCTGAACGGGGCGTGGGACGGTTGCCGTCCGGGGGACGGCAACCTGCGGGGCTGGACGCCCCGCGGGCTCGCTGGGCCGCTCGCCCTCCGACCGAGCCTGCCTGGGGCAGGCTGCGGTCGGTTCCGCCTCCGCTGGACGCTGCGGCGTGTGCGTCGACCTGAACGGTCGCCGGCGTCGGGCGTTGCCAGCTTCGCCAGGCTTCACCTTGTCTTCGGCGCCTCCGCACCGGCTGGACGCCGGTCCTGCGGCTGTGCTTCGCTGAACGCTTCGCCGGCCCTGAACGGGCCGAGATGCGGTCGCCGCCTGGGGGCGGCGACCTGCGGGGCTGGACGCCCCGCGGGCTCTCTGGGCCGCTCGCCCTCCGACCGAGCCTGCTTGGGCAGGCTGCGGTCGGTTCCGCCTCCGCTGGACGCTGCGGCGGTTCGGCGACCTGAACGGTCGCCGCTAATCGGACGCCGCTGCGCGGCGTCATAATGGAACGTGGGCCGGCACTCGAAGTGACCCCTTCAGGTTCCAGCCCACGTTCCAGGGAAACCCGGTCCACCATTGGACTTAGCCCCTGTTTCCACCGGCACGTGTTAGCTGCACGTGTCATGTCACACTGAGTTTGTGACTTTGATAACCTTGTGATCAGATTCTGTCCGCCGCCGAGCTGTCGGAAGGCCGTCCCTGATGCACCGCCCGGTTCGATATCGTGGCCGCGAATACCCGGTGATCGAGCGTTTCCACATCGGTCGCAAGCCGTATCTGGCGGTCGCCCGATTAGCGTCCGGCGACCGCCAGCGCTATCAGGTTTTCGATCCCACCGGCCGGGCGATGCGAGTCCTGCAGCGGCTGCCGGGATCACGCGAAACGGAGCAGCGGCTCCGCGTGCTGCAGGCGCTCAACGACGGCAACCCGGAACTGCCGCAGGTGCTGGAATTTCATCGCGACGGCGAAGACATGTGGGTCGTCCTGCCGTGGGTGGAAGGCCACAACCTGCGGACGTATCTGACTCAGGTGCGTCGCCAGCGAGCCGTTCGTCGCATCAGCGCTCCTGAAGCGGTCCGGCTCCTGCGCGGGCTGGCTCATGCACTCGCTCATCTGCATCGTCGCAACGGCATCATCCACGGCGACATCAAACCGGCGAATCTGATTCTGACGAATCGCACGCGGCTGGTGCTGATCGATTACGGCAGTGCCTGGCCGGTGGAACGCACCACCTCGCGAACGGGTGGTGACGGCTCGAACGCCGCCTACTCAGCCCCGGAAATGCTGGCGGACGGACGGCCCGTCAACTTTCAGGCGGATTACTTTTCGGTTTGCGTCGTGCTCTACGAACTGTTGACGCTGGCGATTCCCTATGACGGGCTGGGTGGCGGAGTCGGCCGTTCGACGAGCGCGGCAAAGTCGGAGTCACTGCTGGTGCCGCCGAGCGAGTTGTGCCGCGATACGGAGCGGCTGCGGTCCGCCATTCGGTCGCGAGTCGACAGTCTGGTTTGTCGTGGTCTCAAGGTTGAAGCGCGCGATCGGTTTGAGACGTCGGCGGATTGGCTGAACGCGTGGGATGAGTTGATGCTGGAAATGCGCCGACCGGCGGATTTGCTGGGAATCAGCCGTTCCGTCCTGCGGCTGATCGACTGGTTCCGTTCGCGTTTCGGTAAGGATCACCGCTGAGGCGAATTCAATGGAAACGTCAGAGCGGACGCAGCCCCTCGTTCTCGTAGTGCAGCGGCCGCCACTGAAAGCGGTCGCCGCAGTCACAGTGGAACTGCTCCCTGAGTTTGCCGACGAGAACATACGGACGCAGTGCCTGGCCGTTGCAGATCGTCGGCTGCCCGTCTCGCACGCGACGGGGTTTTCCGTACGGACATCCCGAACACACGTCGGTGTTCTGTGGCGGAGCGGGTTCCAGTTGCTCGCGCTGGCAGCCGCGGATCACGCGGCGAACATTCTCGAGAGCGACCTGGAACCGCTCACGGTGGCCGTTCGTGTTCGGAACGGTGAACCCCTGATGGGAGTCACCCAGCAGGACAACACCGTACGGACTCCACGCGCCTTCGCATTTCTCCAGCAGATGGCAATAGATGATGACGCGCACCTGATGCTGTGGTTTGGGACGTTCGTGCGCCGACTTGGTGCGGAAGACCGGAATTGCCAGGTTGCCTTTTCGCAGAATTCGCTTCGGTTTGCCGCTGAGTCGCGCTGCCTTGTCGGCGTACGCCTTGGGACAGTGGGTGGAGTCGAAGCCGGCGCGAAGCAGGCCCCACCAGTTGACGGGTTCGGCCAGACCTTTTTCCGGATCAGGTTCGCACACCGGTGCGCGATGCGCAGCGAGCCTGATGCGTGTCAGTGCGTTCAGTCGCCGAAACGTTCGGAAGCCCTGCCGTGTCGTGGCCAGCATCCCTGCCAGCCCGGCGAGACTCATCAAACCGTGTAACCGCGTCGTCACAAACGTGCAGACGACAAACACGGCCAGCCATCCGCAGCACGCCAGGAACAGTCGCTGCCAGGCTTCTTCAAGAGCCTGCAGTTCATACCACGGTCGCAGCCCCAGTGCCGGCCAGTCGTCGCCGGAATCCGACAGCGGTGATTCATGCGAGATCAGCCCGGCTCGCCGGCAGAAAACAGACTCGGCCACGGTGAAGGCACTCACGTCGGGATCATCGCGGGCAGCGATTAGCGGTTTGGACGTTTCCTCGCGCGGAAACGTACCGTCTCCCGATGGTGTCTCGTGACCTTCGGTGCTCACGCGGGTTTCCACTTTCTGAGTGCAGGAAGCACGTCACCGAAGTTCTCCGGTCTGTTGCTGCGAAACTCTTGCTGTGAACGAATCAGCAGCGTTGAGACCGCCTTCGGCAATTTCAGCGGTGCGAGGAGCTGTACTCCGCAGCCGTTATCCGGAAGTTCGCCGGTCAGTGCGTGCAGACTGATGCGTGCCCAACTGTAAAGGTCGGCCTGTTTGTTGACGTCGTCGGAATCGGCTTCCGGTGCCCGATACGGATCGGTCGGCCATTCGTCGGTCGAAACACTCGAACCCCGGTCGATGAGTTTGGCCAGTTCGAATTCGCTGAGGATCGCCCGATGATCTTCGGCACGAAGCAGGATGGCGGACGGAGTGAGTTCGCGACGGACTATCCTCTGACAGTGCAGTGCATGCAGACCTTCGGCGACGTCCAGCATCAGGTTGCGCGCTTCCAGTCTCGAAAGCGGGCCGCTCCGCAGGCGTCGTTCCAGCGACTGGCCTTCGATCCAGTCATCAATGACCCAGTAGAACGGTTCGTGCGGATCACGGAACGCCGTGAGGTTGCGAATGATGTTGGGATGCTCTTTGAGCGTCTCGCACACTTCCGGATGCCGTTGCAGCAAGGATCGGCAGCGCGCTTCCTCCTCGGTCGACAGACCACGGAGGTCATACCGCTTGCCGCGCGCCTGACGGTCAAGTTCGAGGTGCCTCAGTCGGCAGATCTGAAACTTCAGTCCGTTGGAGGCGGTGATCCAGTCGGTGAGGACGTCGGCGACCTGGTATTCGTGAACGGTTTGCTGGCTGGCCACTTCCAGCGGAACTGCAGATGCCGCACTGTCGACCAGCAGCTCGTTGTTGGAGGTCAGTCCGAATGCCAGCCGCAGCTTCTTCACGGTCTTCGAGAAGCGACCACCGTTTCCGGACAAGACGTTGCTGACGGTTCCCACACTCACATCGGCCTCGTGAGCGAGATCTTCCACCGTCCAGCCACGGTCATTCATCAGGTCCGCAACCTTGCCTGCGTCGACCTGTTCTGTCCGCTTTTTCTTCGACGTCCGGGCCATCCGATCGTCTCCGCGCGATTGCAGCCGATTGCCGTTTCGAATCTGCGACGACCCGCGATTTTCAAAAAATGGCGAGACTGAAGGAGCCTGAATCAGACTGTCTGGAGCCTGTTTCTCT
>CAZHET010000335.1:0-7297 GCA_964531585.1 uncultured Planctomycetaceae bacterium
CAATTCCGCGACGTCGTCCAACAGGCCGGCCGACCGGACGTGCTGACACAACTGCTCAGTCGAAGCGTCAAGCACAGAAGCCGCAAGGACACTCCGAAACGCGTCCTCATAGCGAGTCACGCGATACGGCCTGCGCAGCCGATCAGCGTGTGCAGAACTCAGCGCTGCAGCGTCCACCGCCGCGCGCACAAGTTCGGCGGTGAAGGTCATCTGGTCGCAGGCGGACGTTTCGACACCGTACCATTCGACGATCGTGAACTCGGGGTTATGTCGCGATCCTCGTTCGCCGCGACGGAAGGACCGGGTAATCTGAAAGATCGATTCGCCTGCAGCCGCCAGCAGTCGTTTCATGCCCGCCTCGGGTGACGTCTGCAGGAACATCTGCGGTGCCGCACAGGCGATTTCGAACGGTTCCAGATGAGCATCGACGACGATGTCGTGCGACAGCAGCGGAGTCTCGACTTCCAGGTAACCGTGGTTGTCGAAGAACCGCCGCATTCCGCGCAGCATGGCCGCCCGGATGTGCAGCATTTCGCGCGAGCAGGTGGGCCGCCAGTCGTCGTTCATTTCGCCGTAACCGCCGCCACCGCGCTCGCCAGGCGTTTCATCCCTTCACGGATTCCCGCCGCGGACTGCACGCCGAAACTCAGCCGCATCTGACTCGTTGGCCGATCACTCGTCGACGGGTAGCTCAATTCTCCCGGAACGTACATCACCTTGTCGATCGTCGTCGCCCGATGGAACAGTTCGCTGTCGAAGCCGGTGGCGATATGCGAAGGCAGCGTCATCCAGACGTACAGTCCGCCATGAGGATGCACCCACGAGACGTCGTCGATTCGCGAAAAGAATTCGTCCGCGGCGCTGAGCATCGCGTCGCGTTTTTCGCGGTAACCGGCGGTGACCTGCCGCAGATGTTCGTCGTACGCCGGAGACGCCAGCACGCTGGCCATCAGCTGCTGATTCAGTTGCGGCGAACCGAAATCTTCGTTGCCTTTCAGATCACAGACCGGCTTGACCAGATCTTCCGGAAGAACGCCCAGCCCGACCCGAACTCCCGGCGAAAAACTTTTGGAAAACGTCTGAGCCAGAATCACCGTGTCGTGGTCTTCGTCAAGCGACCAGATGCTCGGCAGCACCGGTCCGTCGTAGCGCAGTTCGCGATAAGCCGCATCTTCCAGCAGCAGGATGCGATGATCCCGCGACCACTGCTGAGTGACTCGCAGCAACTCGGGTCGTCGTTCTTCACTGACACTGATGCCTGACGGGTTGTCGTAGTAACTGACGACATACACCAGCTTCACGCGATGGAGCTGCCCGTCGTCGGCCAGCCGCTGAAGCTGCCGATTCAGATCAACCGGACACATGCCGTCGCCGTCGGCGTGAACCGGCACCGCGCGAGCTCCGACGGCGTCGAGCACTCCCAGAAACACAAAGTACGTCGGAGCGGCCACAAGGCAGATGTCGCCTGGGTCAAACAGAGCACGCGAAGTCAGCGCCAGCAACTGCTGAGAACCCGTTGTCAGTACGAAGCGATCCAGCGGCACGTTCTCAACGGAGGAATCCTCATCCAGCCGCGCGATGTAACTGCGAAACGTCGTGCGCAGGTAGTCCGGTCCCGGCGTCGTTCCGTATTGCAGAACCCGGCGTCCGGCGGCATCCGGAGTCAGCAGCCGATCCAGCGCGGTTCGCGCGAGATCCGCGGGCAGTGTCGCTTCGTCAACAAGTCCCGCGGCCAGCGAAATGCAGTCGACGTTTTCGACGGCCTGCTGCATCAGAAAACTGATCGCCTGCTCCGAGGCGGATCGAGCGGAACGACTGAGCGAAACGGTGGGCTGAACGGCTGACATGGGTTGCTTTCGAATTCTGGAATCAGCATCGTCGCCGATTCGACCGAAGACCACAATTCGAGTTCGGCCCGCACCTTTGCGATCCGCCGTCGAAAATCAGAAGATGGTCCGATCAAATTCGGGTCCCGATCTGAGACAGTGGAGCAGCGAAATGGTTCAGCGATGTCGTGTGTGTCTGACACTTATTCTCGTGGCAGGAATTCCGGCAGGTACGGCCGTGGCAGAAGTGACCCGCTTCGAAATCGAGCGCCGCGAACCGTTCGCCGGCGGACGACAGTTCGGCGATGTCGGAGCCTACGAACGCATCGTCGGGCGGGTCTTCTTCGAAATCGATCCGACGCTGCCCGGCAATCAGCGGATCATCGACCTGCAGCACGCACCGCAGAACGAAAACGGTCGCGTCGAATTCAGCGCAGATCTGGACCTGCTTTCGCCGAAGGATCTCACGAAGGCTCGCGGCGCGGCTTTGTATGACGTCAACAACCGAGGCAACAAGCTGGCCATTCGGTTCTTCAATGACGGTTCCGGCGGAAACGATCTCAGCGACGCCGGGCACGGCTTTCTGATGAAGCACGGCTGGATCGTCGTCTGGAGCGGCTGGGACGGGGAGCTGCTTCCCGGCGGCGGACGCCTGCAACTGAATGCTCCCGCGGCCAGATCGAAAGCCGGCGAAATCACCGGAAACGTGCGGTACGAAGTTGCCGTGACGACCGACGGCGAAACTCGCATCGCCGTCAACCGCGACGGTCACGGGGCCTATCGTCCGACTGAAGCCGGACTTGCTTCCGCGACGCTGACATGGCGGCTGCGTCCGGAAGATCCTCGCGTACCGATTCCCCGCGAGCAGTTCCATCTGTACGTTCAGGACATTGAATCAGAACGGCAGGGCCAGTTGCCTCGCGTTGATCTGGAACTTCCGGCGGGCTTTCAAAAGGGCTATCTGTATGAAGTGATCTACGAAGCTCAGGACCCGCTGGTTCACGGAGTGACGTTCGCTTCCGTGCGCGACCTGATGTCGGCGTTCAGGCACGGCACCGGTGACGGCAACCCGCTGCTGTTCGACGGGCAGCCGGTCGTGAAGCGAAATCACGGCTTCGGCGTTTCGCAAAGCGGTCGGTACCTGCGCGAATTTCTGGACAGCGGCTTCAACGCCGATGAACGCGGCCGAAAGGTCTTCGACGGTCTGATCCCGCACGTCGCGGGAGGCGGGCTGGGATCGTTCAACCACCGCTTCGCTCAACCCACGACGTACAACTCGCAGCAGGAATACCACGAATGGCCGAGCGACCGGTTTCCGTTCACGTACGAAACTCAGACGGACCCGCTGACAAAGCAAACGGCCGGAATTCTCGATCAGGCAAAAATCGACGATGTCGTTCCGTTTGTCCTGCACACGCAGTCCGCCGCGGAATACTGGTCTCGCAGCGGCTCGCTGGCTCACACGGACCCGCTGTCCGAACGAGACGCCGCCATTCCTGATAACGTGCGAATTTTTGCATTCGGCGGAACGCAGCACGGTCCGGCCGGCTGGCCACCGGGCAAAGGCGACGGACAGACCGCCGCCAATCCCGGAGACTATCATCCGTTTCTGCGAGCCTTGCTGACAGCGCTGGACGAATGGTGCGCCGGCGGAACTTCCGCCCCGCCGAGCGTCTATCCAACGATCGCATCCGGCACGCTGGTTGACTGGCAGCAGGACACCGCCGGCTTTCCGGCGATCCCTGGAATTCGCTACCCGAACGTCATCCAGCAGCCGCCGGTCTTCGATCTCGGCCCGCGCTGGCTGACGGAAGGCATCATCGATTATCAGCCGCCTCGAATCGTCGGGCGCTATCGAGTTCTCGCGGCAAAGACCAATGAAGACGGAAACGAACTCGGCTGTCTGCTGCCACCCGAAGTTGCTGTTCCGGTGGCCACGTTTACCGGCTGGAACCTGCGTGCCGCGTCGTCGGGTGCTCAGAGCGAACTTATCAAGCTGGCCGGGTCGTACATTCCGTTTCCCGTGACGAAGTTTGAACGCGAATGGACGGGCGATCCGCGGTTGTCGGTGCAGGAACGTTACGCGTCGCTCGACGATTACCGCGACAAACTTCGGCTGGTGTGCGATGAACTGGTTCGCGACCGCTACGTGCTGGCCGAAGATGTCGACCGCATCGTGCAGACGCATTCCGACCGGGTGCGTCCTCTGTTCGAACAGATCGAACGCGACACCGTCATTGTGTCGGGACCCGACGAGCTGTTGAACGAAGGAGCCGGCGAAGGTCCGGCATGGCACCCGGAACTCGGCCTGCTGTTCAGCGGCCACGGAGGCATCAACCGCCGCGATCACGACGGAAAACTTCACGCCTTTCGCCCCGATGCCGGAACCAACGGTTTGCTGTTCGATCGCACAGGCCGACTGGTTTCGTGTGAACCGAAACTCCGCCGAGTCACGCGCACGGAACTCGACGGGACCATCACGGTGCTCACGGACAACTACAACGGCCAGCGATACAACCAGCCGAATGACCTGACGATTGATTCGAAGGATCGCATCTACTTTTCCGATCCAAAATACGGCCCGCGGACGGACATGGAAATGCGCGACGCCGATGGTCGCGAAGTCGAAGGCGTGTACCGCATTGATCCGGACGGCTCGGTGACCCGCATCATCACGCACGAAGCCGACCGTCCGAACGGATTGCTGGTGACTGCGGATGACCGTTACCTGTTCGTCGCCGACAACAACAACAATACCGTCGGTGGTGCTCACATTCTGTGGCGGTTCAACCTGCTGGCCGACGGCACGGTGGACGCTGGGTCGCGCACAAAGATTTTCGACTGGCAGGCCGGTCGCGGCCCGGACGGCATGGTTCAGGACATCGACGGCCGGCTGTACGTTGCCGGAGGTCGAGACAACGCGGTCCCGCCATTCGAAACGGCCGTCCGCCACAAAGCCGGCGTCTACCTCTTCAGCACTGACGGCCGGCTGATCGACCTGATCCGCATCCCTCGCGACGAGGTCACCAACTGCAGCTTCGGTGGTGAGGACCTGCGAACACTGTTCATCACCGCCGGCGGTTCGCTGTGGAGCGTCAGGACGAAGTCACCGGGCCGGCTGCTGTTTCCGGTCCTGACTGATCCCACAGCGTCGAAGTAACCGATCGCAAAACACGTTCGCATCTGCGACCGACATTCCATGGATGGCAACAGCACAGACAACGCAGCCGTCGCGGCCAAAGATTGCAACGGCATCGCCAAACAGATTTCGCCTCAGGCCATGCTGGTTCCGGACATCACTTTCCTGACGCTGCCCCTCTGATTTCAACCGACCCGCCCACCAACTGCTGCATCTGAACTGGCCGCTCCGTTGCGATTGCCGAATGAGTTGGCCCGGCTGTGAGGCACGAGTCGCGCAATGGCCACGCCTGTACTCGTATCCAAAAAAAGTAGAATGTCCCATCGTACTCCCCCCATTTCCCACGCCCCTGATCTCAGAAGGGCCAGAGTAGACGGAACGGTGGAAACCAACCAACGCAGAACGGGATAAGCTCCGATGACGGTTCTGACGTCTCGTTAGAACATCACCAAATCGTCGAAACCGTGGTGATCCTCCGAATTTAACTTAGGTGTGGACATTTAGTTCAATACCGGAATTTCTCCAGATTACGCAATTCGAGTTCGCGATCCCTTTCGGCCTGAAAACCAACGACAGAAATGGCGTTGTTCGAACAATTTATAGAAAAACTTAACCTCGGAAGAATCCTGAAACGGAAAGCTCGGAAGCCGAAAATGCGTGTTCTCCCTGTTTACGCTAGCGTTAACGCCGTATACACTGAGATCAACGTGGACATTTCTGGTTACGGAGACCCGCGAAACCGATCAAGACCGATAATCCGGTCGAGGAAATCGACGATAAAGGCTTGATCCCGACGATTTTTGTAACTGTCAACTGGGACGGTCTAGAGTTGCTGCGTTGCAACAGTCCAAGGTGAGTGGATTGCGACGAGGCACGTGCCGAGATGGCTGAACTGCGAGAAAGCTTATCTGACCATCACGTCCTGACGAGATTCGTTGGGAAAGTGCCGATTCTGACTCACTCACCCGTGTCTGCTTACGATCCTTGGAATCAGGGGTTTCTCGTGTGATTCTCGCTTGACACACGGAGACTCGCACGTCATCGGAATCTTACGCTATGAATCACACAGACGCCAAAACCTCGGCCACTCAGGCGATTGAGTCAACGCAGGCAACCGTTCTGACTCCGACTGACAGTGTCGCGTTGCTCGAGATTCTCGACCGGCGTCCTTCGTTGCAGTTGCTCGACGCGGCGTTTCGCTACAAGTCTATGATGGACTCCGGGGGGCCCCATGTTCGATGTGAAGAGACTGAACATCCAAGAACATGACCGCCGTAAGTTTGATTGCGGCGACCAGCGACTTAATGAGTGGCTCCGGCGTCATTCGAAAAACTGGATGAAATTCAGAGCCACAGTTGCCTACGTCGCTATCAAGCGGGAAGTCCCTTCGGAGATCGTGGGCTTTTACGCCCTTTCCGCGGGCACAGTTAAGTTGGCAGAGCTGCCGGAGGCGTATCCACAAAAGAAGAGGCTTCCGACAGGCATTGAGATCCCGTCAATTCTTCTTGGCCAGTTGGCTGTCGATCGTAAGCATCAGAAATGCGGCGTGGGCTTGTTCCTGCTCTTCGACGCAATGCGGAAGAGCATTGAGGCAAGCGATCTGGTGGGAGTCCAATTGCTGGAGGTCGTTGCGATCAGCGAGAGCGCGAGGAACTTCTACCTGCACCATGGATTTGAATCGCTCGAAGACGACAAGAATCACCTATACTTGTCGATGAAGAGCATTGCGGAAGCGATTGAGGAGTTCGACGCTCAGCCTGTGACTTAATTCGCAAAACTCGTTGGGTAACTGGTGGAATATCAATGCTCGTGCTGTCTCGCAGGAAAGGTCAGTCCATCAAGATCGGCGACACCGTAGTCGTGCATGTCGTGTCCGTCAAACGTGGCACAGTTCGGATCGCGATTGACGCGCCCAAGAACCAGAAGATCTCCCGCGCAGTGAGTGCTGATCCCGATGAGTCCGCAATCGCGTCCGACTGGCAAGCAGTCGGGGACGACTTGTGGGGCGGGGTGACACAGGAATTGAGCAACGCCACGGCTGATCAACTGGAAGCCCTGCTCGGGAAGCTGCTGACGAAGAGGTGAGTGTCGTCCCGCACAACAGCGGACCCGCTTAGGAAACAGATTAATCGTCCCCGACTCAGTACAAACGCTCCAAGGTTGCCGTAACTCGGAGGCAATGATGCTTGAGACCGAAGGTGACGATGGCGGTGAAAGCCCCAATGCGGACGGGACTGCTTCGAGCCCGTCGCCTTTTGCGTATCGTAAACGCGCCCCTTTGAAACTCGGTCCCAGGCTCCTGCCTGGGACCGCATGTCCTCGAAGCTCTGCT
>CAZHET010000336.1:0-7284 GCA_964531585.1 uncultured Planctomycetaceae bacterium
GACGGCAGGACTCTCCGCAGCAATGCCGAACCCGAAAACCAGGAGCTGACAAGGCACTACCGGGCGTGTCGTCTATCCGATGGCAGGTGCCGTCCGCAGCGGGCCGAAATCGACCAGGCCGGTCATGACTTCGACGCGTTTCAGAATGATTCGGCGCCGTTCGATCCGGACCAGACCTTCCTGTTGCAGTTCACCGAGCGTGATGGTCACCGTCTCGCGTGTCGCGCCGATGACGCTGGCCAGATCCTGATGAGAAATCTTCAGGCTGATCAGCAGACCGTCGGCCTGCGGGCGACCGTACTTTTCCGCAAGTTCCAGCAGCAGGTGAATCAGGCGATCGCGACTGGATCGAAACAGCAGGGACTTCAGCCGCCGTTCGATGCGCCGCAGGCGGAAACCGAACAGATGCGTCATTCCGAGCGAGATATCCGGGTGCTGTGACATGATGCGCTGCATCACGTGACGGGGCAGCAGAACAGCGAAGCAGTTGTCTGCCGCTTCGGCGTACTCTTCGCGAAGTGTGCCGTCGAACACGGACAGCTCGCCGAACAATTCGCCTGGTTCGATAAACCCCAGAATCGCCTGCTTGCCTTCGGGAGTCACGTGATAAATTCGCACGCGACCGCGAGCCAGCAGCAGCACAGAATCGCCCATGTCGCCAGGCAGGTAGATCAGTTCGCCACGACCGAAGTCGCGGGAAAAACAGTGCGGTTCGATCTGCTCAATCTGTTCCGGCGTCAACTGCCGGAACAGCGGGCACTTTTTCAGATACCAGAACTTCTCATTCATGCCCGGTCACTCGAATTCGTCGGTACTGCTGGCAGATTCACTGCAGACGCTGCGACTTCGCGGGAACTTACAGGAATTGACAGGCGAACCGAAGACATGGGCCGTTTCCCGATCACCGCCGTACCGCTTGACGTGCCGACATATGGCCACGCACTTGCTCAATGCGCCGTCAGGCTGCATCATAGCGATCGCTTTGCCATCTGTCGCATTCTTTATCCGGCCAGGTGAGACATCCCGACACCGCCTGCTGAGCATCGTGTGATGACTGACCCGTTTGCCAATTCCACGTTCCGATACCTGTTGCGCGAGCTGCGCCGTGAGCCGTGGGTGGATGACGTCAGACAGTGGCCGCAGGATCGGTTCGATGCGATGGCCAGCGTCGGCGTGACGAAGTGGAATCTGCCGCAGGAATGGGGCGGCACTGAGCTTGGTGAAGAGCAGCTGCTGGAAGGCCTGCGCCTGCTGTCTTCGGCATGCCTGGTCACAACCTTCATTCTGACTCAGCGCAACGCGGCCTGTCAGAGAATCGTGTCGTCGCCCAATGAGACTGCTCGAAACCATCTGCTGCCACGGCTTTGTTCGGGCGAGCTGTTCGCCACGGTCGGCATTTCTCACCTGACGACGTCGCGGCAGCACGTGAAGACTCCGCCAGTGCAGGTCACTGAGTCCGGTGACGGCTTTGTTCTGAACGGGACAGTTCCGTGGGCGACATCGGCAACGCAGGCTCAGGTGTTTGTGACCGGTGGCCAGTTGCCCGATGGCACGCAGATCCTGGCGGCGATTCCAACCGATCGTGCCGGGCTGGAAGTTCAGCCCCCGGTGCAACTGATGGCGCTCAACGCGTCTCAAACCGGAGCGGTCGCGCTGAAGGATGTACGGATTTCATCCGAGGAACTGCTGCACGGCCCGGTTCCGGCCGTGATGAAACAGGGTGCGGGTGGTGGAGCCGGTTCGCTGGGAACGTCCGCATTGGCCATCGGAGCGACCTGCGGAACACTGCTGCACTTCGCCGACGAGGCAAAGCGGCGGCCGGATCTTGACGAGTTTCTGCGGCCGCTGCAGGACGAATGCGATCGACTAACCAGTGAACTGCGGCTGGCGTCGCTGGGCGAACATCCGGATGGCGATTCCGCAGCGGAAGGCGTGCGCCGCCGAGCGAACTCGCTGGTGCTGAGATCGGCTCAGACGTGGCTGGCAGCGACCAAAGGAGCCGGCTATGTGGCCGGTCACCCGGCTGAACAGGCGGTGCGGGAAAGTATGTTCTTCCTTGTCTGGTCGTGTCCTCAGCCCGTGCTGACCGCCAATCTGCGGGAACTGGCCTGCGCGTCCGCGGACGGCTGAGGTTCCGGCATCTCGCCGGCGGTCAACACGGCACGGCGTCAGGCAATCACGTTCCGGACGACATGCGCTTCGTCAGGGCCCGTGAGTCGCTTCTGCAGACCGTTGTGGAAGAATGTCAGGTCGTTGTGATCGAGTCCCAGCAGGTGCAACAGCGTCGCGTGAAAGTCGCTGACGGAGACTTTGTCGACGGCGGCTCGCAGGCCGATGTCGTCGGTCGCCCCGTGAAAACGTCCGCCGGAAATTCCCGCGCCTGCCAGCCACACGGAGTAACCCCACGGATTGTGGTCGCGGCCCTGGCCCTGTTCGCTCATCGGCATTCGGCCGAACTCGCCGCCCCAGATCACCAGCGTATCGTTCAGCAGCCCGCGCTGTTTGAGATCCCGCAGCAGGCCCGCGACCGGTTTATCCGTGCGGCGGCAATATTCGGTGTGGTTCTTCTCCACGTTCCCGTGAGCGTCCCACCCGTTGGTGTCGCCCGAATACAACTGCACGAACCTCACGCCGTTTTCCAGCATCCGCCGAGCCAGCAGGCAGCGCTGTCCGAATTCCTGCGTCGGCTTTTCATCGATTCCGTACATCGCCAGCGTCGCCGCAGATTCGCCCCGCGTGTCCATCAGTTCCGGAGCTTCGGCCTGCATCCGAAATGCCAGCTCATACGCATTGATCCGCGCGGCCAGACGATCGTCTGAGTCACGTTGCTGCAGATGCTGGCGGTTAAACCGCTGAATCAGCTTCAGATCACGCTGCTGCTGTGTAAGTGAAACTTCGGGCTGAGGCTGCAGATCCAGAATGGGTGCCTTGCCTGGCCGCATCGTGACTCCCTGATAAGTCGCGGGAAGGTAGCCGCTGCCCCATGCCGGCGGGCCGCCCTTCAACCCGCCGCCGGGATCAGGCAGCACAACAAACGCAGGCATGTTCTGGTTCTCGGACCCAAGTCCGTAGGCGGTCCAACTGCCAACGCTGGGATTGCCCATCAGAATGCTGCCGGTGTTCATCTGATACACCGACTGCGGATGGTTGACGCTGTCGCCATGCATCGACCGAATGACGCAGATGTCGTCCGCGCAGGTGCTGATGTGCGGCAGCAGATCGCTGATCTCCAGGCCGTTGCTGCCTCGCGGACGGAAGCGACGAATGGGAGCCAGCAGAGGATTCTTCGCCACGTCACGGCGAGTCATCACCGGTCCGAAGCTTTCCGGCAGAGGCTTGCCGGCATACTTCGTTAACGCCGGCTTCGGATCGAACAGGTCAACGTGGCTCGGTCCGCCATGCATAAACAGCCAGACAACACGCTTCGCGCGAGCCGCAAAGTGAGCGGCGTTGTCTGATGCCCCATCAGCACCGAATGCCTCGGCCTGGGCGAGCATTGAACAAGCAATCAATCCCGCCCCGCCGCCGGCTTCGGCAAGAAACTCTCGTCGTGAAGCCATGCAGACCTCCTGCAGTATCGACCGGGTATGCTCAAGGAGTATGGATGGACCTGTGACTGCAGATCTTAGCGGTCACGTAATTCGAAGTGCAGCACGATTAAGTTTATTCAGCAATCGAACGTCGGTACCGGCGGCTCAGCAGGAAGCCGATGAACACCAGGACCGCGATTCCGCCATACTGAATGGCCGGATGACTTTCTTCGAAGTACGGTCCCAGCACGCCGGCTCCGGCGTACATGATCGCGCCGCCGATGATGCTGCCCAGCAATACGACGAAGAGCGTCGCGCCGCGCGACAGACCAAGCAGCCGTCCCAGCAGCGAACCGCCGATACTGCCGGTCGATGAAATCGGCAGCATCACGAACGCCAGCACGGCTCCCACGGTGATATTCCGCATCCAGCGATTCTTTTTCAGCAGCAGGTTGCCTTCCTGAACGGCGGCCTTGAGACGCTTGCCGAGCCACGGAACGCGAAACAGAACTCCGGCGTGCCATGCAAGAACAATGGCCCAGATCGTGTCCAGATACAGGACGAGCAAAGTCAGCTCAATCGCCGAAAACCCGGCCGGATGATCGGCCTTGCCGCCCAGAATCACGAACCGGCCTGCGGCTGCTGCGGCCATCGTGGCGATCACCAGCTTGCGCACCTGAGCCATCCCGCCGACGAGAAACGCGCCCGCCAGGATCACCGCGCTGAGCCAGATCGGCAGCGTCAGTGTCGCGACGGCCAGCAGCGGACTTTGCTTCCACAGGCTGTTCGATTCGTGCTCCAGCGATTCCATCAACCGTTCAGAATCGTCACCGGCGAGTTCTTTCGCGGCAGCAGATTCTCCGGTCGGCAGTTCGTCTGAAGAATTCGATGAAGGCTCCATCTGGTAACTACTTCATTCCAATGGCGGATTCGCACAGCAATTTTTCGCACAATACCAGCTCGCGTCCGTTGTGGTACGCCGCCTGCCACCTCCCGGTGTGAAGGCTGTTCGACGTCGTTCCTTCGCAATCGAACGTGGTGCGACGTTTCGGGCTGACGCCGCCCGCCACCGCCCCCCCGGGAATGGCTCCGAAGCCTGAAACATCGCGTTACGCCGGAACTCGCGTGCTGTCCAGAATCACTTTAAGAATCTGGCTGGCTTTTTTACGCTGACCGTCGCGGATAGCTCCACGGCAGACGATGCGGTGAGCGAACACCGGCAGGACGAGTTCCTTCACGTCGTCGGGAATCACGTAGTCGCGGCCTTCGATCATCGCCAGAGCCTGAGACGCCCGGTACAGAACCAACGCTCCTCGCGTACTGACGCCGAGTGTCAGTTCCGCGTGACGCCGAGTTTCGTGGACGATGTCCAGCATGTAATCGGAGATCGAGTCATCCACTCGAATCTGCGTCACCTGTTGCTGCAGTTCGACAACCTGCTTCGCTTCCGTCACGGCGGAAAGCTGTTCGACGGGTTCACCATTGCGATGTTGTTTCAGCACGTCACGCTCGACCGCATGATCGGGGTAACCGACTTCCAGACAGACCATGAAGCGGTCGAGCTGGTTTTCGGGCAGAGCGTAGGTGCCTTCGAACTCGAACGGGTTCTGCGTGGCGATCACCAGAAACGGCGCTTCCAGCGGCATCGTCATTCCTTCAACGGACACCTGATGTTCGCTCATCGCTTCCAGCAGCGCGCTTTGAGTACGCGGCGTGGTGCGATTGATTTCGTCGGCCAGCAGAATGTTGGTGAACACCGGGCCGGGGCGGAATTCGAAATCGCCCGAGTTGGGACGATAGATGTTTGACCCCAGAATATCGCTGGGCAGCATGTCCGGCGTGCATTGCAGTCGCGTGAACCTGCATCCCAGAGTCCTGGCCAGTGCGCGCGCAAGCGACGTTTTGCCCAGCCCCGGAGCATCTTCGAGCAGCACATGTCCGCCAGCGAGCAGAGCGACGACGGCCAGGCGGACAGTTCCTTCCTTGCCCAGCAATGCGCCTTCGACGTTGGAACGAATGTCCCTGATGACAGCACTATTCACAAAGTTCTCCGGGGGTGACTGTTGGCAGTCGAATTCGTCTTCAGGATGTTCGTGTCGAACGTCATTTCGTCAGGATCAGGCATGCACTTCGCTGCCACTCGAAAAAATAACCGCGGCGAAGGTTGCAGGATGTCACCGGACAGCCTGGCGACTCCCGCCGGAACTCGACTACTCCTTGTCATCCGTGGCACCGTTATCAGGCGGCGGTTCTTCGGCATTCGCCCATGTTCCGTCGTCATATCGTTTCCAGAAATCCGCTGCGTTGAACTGCTGTGTTTCGGCGCCCAGACCGGTTGACACCCAGACCTGAGTCAGCGAGGACATGTTTCGCAGAACGTCCATTCCGGCGTCGATCGTATCTGGCGTCAGCGTGATGCGATCCAGTTTCAGATTGCTCAGAATGCTGACATCCCGCAGCGGTGTGCCGGCGATGTTCAATCGTTTCAGCGACGTCATGTCGGCGATGACACTGAAGTCGGTCAGTGGCAGTTCTTCGACGTCAAGACTTTCCAGCCGCACGTCTTTCAGTGGCGAGAGATCCGTCACCTGCGTTCCTGGAATCCACAGTGTCGACAGCGGCATTCCCGCAGCAACGCTCAGGTCGCTGACGGGAACGTTCATCAGATTCAGTTGTTCGATCGGCATGCCCTTCAGCACCGACAGATCTTTGACGGTGGTGTTCTGCAGGTACAGCAGTTCCAGTTTCATGCCAGCCAGCGCGCTGATGTCGGACACAGAGGTGTCTTCCAGAATCAACCGCTTCAGGGGCATCCGCTGCAGTGCGGATATGTCGGCGATCGCCTTGCAGGCTCCGAGATCCAGAACTCGCAGCGGCAGCCCCTTCAGTGGTTCGATCGTCTTGGCTCCGGACTGAAACAGCACGGCTTCGACGAACGTATTTCCGACGCGTTTGAATTCGGCATTTTCATTAGCGCGAAGTGCGCGGCGAAGCTCGTCGGCCGTCAGTTTCGGCGGCTGGTCGGACGGATCGGCGGACTTGACTGGCGGTGAGACGCGTGTCATTGACGAATCCGCTGCGTCACCGCAGCCAATGAGCAAGCTGGCGAACAGGCAAAGAAGCAGTATGCTGGCCCGATGGCCGTTGTGCCGACCGGCCGAAGCCCCGACGGAGCCGCTGTCGCAGCGGGCAATCGGTGTCCCATACGGCTGCCGGGCAGCTTGCCGCGAGTGTGGGAGGGCGATGCTCCTGTCGAGCCGCCTGTGCCCACGGACGCCCGATGCGGCAGCGGGTCGGCAGCAGCCTTGCCGACCACGAACTGTAGGCAATGTCATCTTGAGGCGGTCCATTGTCGGGCGAGGTTGATGAACTGGTCGCCTCGGTCGCGGTAGTCCCTGAACCAGCCGTAGCTGGCACAGCCGGGCGAAAGCAGCACGATATCGCCTGGCCGCGCAAGTGCAACCGCCTGAGCAAACGCGCCGGGGAAGTCAGTGGCGATGCGGATTTCGAGGCTCGGCGGCTCGGCGGGAGCCTCGCCCTTCCGTGCGGTGAGCAGGCTCGCCAGCGCATTCGCCGTTTGTCCCATCAACACGACGGCTCGCGCGTGCTGCCGGATGGAATCGGCCAGCGGTTTCAGATCCTGTCCTTTGTCGTAGCCTCCGGCAAGCACCACGCAATTTGGACGGCAGACCTCCAGCGCGGCGATTGCCGATTCGGGAGTCGTTGCGATGGAATCGTTGAAGAACCGCAGGCC
>CAZHET010000337.1:0-7267 GCA_964531585.1 uncultured Planctomycetaceae bacterium
CAAGCTGGGGCTGGGAGCCTGCCTGGCCGACGACATGGGGCTGGGCAAGACGATTCAGGTGATCGATCTGCTGCTGACGCTGAAGGAAGAAGGTCATCGTACGGAAACCACAAGTCTGCTGGTTGTTCCTGCGTCGCTTGTCGGCAACTGGAAGAGCGAGTTCGAACGCTTCGCTCCGTCGCTGAATGTGTTTTACGCTCATCGGTCGGAAGTCGATGCGGAGACTCTGCAGGCTGTCGCCAAATCACCGCAGAAATCCCTGGCGGAATATGACGTCGTGGTCACAACGTACGGGCTGGCTCGGCGGCTGGACTGGCTGTCGAAGTGCGGCTGGCGGTTGATCGTGCTGGATGAAGCTCAGGCCATCAAGAACGCGTCGTCGGCTCAGGCGAAGGCGATTCGCAGGCTGAATTCTTCCGGCCGGATTGCTCTTTCCGGAACGCCGGTGGAAAACCATCTGGGCGAACTTTGGTCACTGTTCGATTTCTGTTGCCCTGGATTGCTTGGCAACGCGAATCAGTTTCGGAAATTCGTGAAGGGACTCAGCAAACAGCAGGACGCGACGGCCTTTGGGGCGCTGCGGAAACTGGTGCGGCCGTATATTCTCCGGCGACTAAAAACCGATCCGGGAATTGTCCCGGACCTGCCCGACAAGACGGAAATGCGAGCTGAATGCGGCCTGTCCCGGAAGCAGGTGACTCTGTATCAAAAGACTCTGAAGGATCTGGAAGTCCGCCTTGAGTCGACGGAGGGCATCGAACGTCGCGGAGTTGTTCTGGCGACTCTGATGCAGCTCAAACAGATCTGCAATCACCCGTCGCAGTTCCTTCGCCAGGACGACTTCGCGCGCGATGACAGCGGCAAGTTTCAGCGGCTGGAACAAATCTGCCAGGCGATTCGCGAGCGTCAGGAACGGATGCTGGTGTTCACTCAGTTCCAGTCGATCACGGAACCGCTTGAGGAGTTTCTGGCCACAGTGTTCGGCCGACATGGTCTGGTGCTGCACGGCGGCGTGGCTGTGAAGAAGCGAAAGCAACTGGTGGCAGAATTCCAGACGGAAGATGGTCCTCCGTTCTTTGTGATTTCGGTCAAAGCGGGAGGCACCGGGCTGAACCTGACTGCGGCATCTCACGTGATTCATTTCGACCGCTGGTGGAACCCGGCCGTGGAAAACCAGGCGACGGATCGCGCGTTTCGCATTGGTCAGAAACGCAACGTGCTGGTTCACAAGTTTGTCTGCCGCGGGACGGTGGAAGAGCGCATCGACCAGATGATTCGCGACAAACAGGATCTGGCGGACGAGATTCTGAAAGGCGGTGCGGAGGCTCAGTTGACGGAAATGAGCGATCGCGAGCTGCTGGATTTTGTTTCAATCGATCTGTCACGGGCGACGGGCGAGTAGTGACAGTCAGTCGGCGAGCCGGTAACCTGCGTCAGGCAGGATCGACGATCGAATTGTCCAACGCGGACGCTGGCAGCGTTTGCCACGAGGGCCGCACGTGGCCGGAGCTGCCAGCATCGGCAAGACAGTTCTAATTCGCCGCTCCTGTAGAAGCGGCCCGACCTGCGACCACGGACGAAACGTCGAACACAACTCAACAGCGATTCACGGAGGTTCAATATGAGGTGGGGATACGGATTTCGCGAATATGTCCCGGTTGGTCAGCGAAGGTATGACGCTCGAGCCTATGCGAAGGAACTCGCTGACCAGGTTGGACGCAGCGTCCAGCCGGTGGAACTGCGCGGAAAAAAGATTGCCAGCACGTTCTGGGGCAAAGCGTGGTGCGATAACCTTGAGAGCTACAGCGACTTTGCCAACCGGCTTCCTCGCGGGCGTACCTATGTCCGCAACGGATCAGTCGTTGATCTGATGATTTCGGCCGGTCGGCTGGATGCCGTGGTGGCGGGTTCCGAGCCGTATCAGATTGAGGTGCAGATCGATCCTGTGAAGCCGGCCGCGTGGAAGAAGATTCGTCAGGATTGTGCGGCGTCCATCGATTCGCTGATCGACCTGCTCGGCGGTCGGTTTTCCGACGGCGTGATGCAGCGGCTGACTCGAAAAGGTGACGGCCTGTTTCCATCGCCCCGGGAAATTCACCTGGACTGCAGTTGCCCGGACTGGGCCAGGCTGTGCAAGCACGTCGCGGCCGTGCTGTACGGAGTCGGTGCCCAGTTGGATAGCAGACCCGAACTGCTGTTTCTGCTGCGCGGCGTCGACCACACTCAACTGGTGAGCGAGGCCGCGTCCAGAGAAAACCTCAGTACGGCGCTGGGAGAAGGCTCCGGCGATCTTGCCGGAGAAGATCTGTCGGAGATGTTTGGAATTGAACTCGACGATCTGCCGTCTCCCGCGGTTTCCCGGCCATCACGCCGTAAGAAGACCGCAGCCGCAACGAAGCCCGTCGGCAAGGTCGCGGCAAAGAAGAAGACCACAAAGAAGAAAGCGAAGACGAAGGCGGACGTCGGTACGCAATCGACCACGAAGAAGAAGAGGACAGTGGCCGCGACGAGGAAGCAGGCTGTCGATAAGAAGGTCGTTGAATTGGTCAAACAGGCCGCTGCACGCAGGAAGAAGCCAGCACCCCCACAGCGTGCGATCCGCGGAAAGTCCGCGATGAAGAAGTCCGTAAAGAAGGGCTCGATGGCATCCGAGTGACGCGTGTCGACAATTTGTTGGCGCGTTGAGTGCGCTTGCATGATGATTGATCGCGTTCCCGGCATTCGGACCGTGCGGATTGCGGACTGACGTCGCGCAGGTCGGCTCGGCGGGTTCGGCGACGCTTGGCCCGCGCCGGTCAGTATGGAACCCGCACGTCTCGTTCGAGCAGCGCGGCCGCCATTTCGCCCATGAAGACCAGGATCAGAGCGGCGAACAGGACTCCGGTGGCCGACTGCGTATTGCGATACTTTAGAATCTTCCAGACCACGAAAGCGGCTGCCAGAGGAACGATGATTCCGCCGATCCAGCGGATTCCCAGCCAGATGGATCGCGTCAGGTCGTCGCCGGCAACGCCGAACTGAGCGGCCGCCCATCCGGACGCGAACAGCCGCGCAACAGCCGAGACCGCGATTGCCGTGACGAACCACGACAGCGGGCGGATGGACATTGTCGGCGTCGTCAGGTACCAGTGGCCCAGCAGCATTCCCGTGATGACCGAACCCAGCACCGCGGCTGATGAAAAATCGGAGAGGACCTGCAGCGGCAGAGCGGACTCATTGGGAACGCGGAACGAATGCAGCCCCGTCGCGGCGACGGTTGCGGCAGCGATGAGGTAGATGCAGATGCGTCCCGGCAGGCGGCGGCCGAGAGCCCAGAAGATCGACCCGGCATAGGCCACAACAGCAGCGGCGATGGCGATCAATCGCAACTGCTGAGCGGTTGTTTGCGACGTGTCGGAAACGACGGACTGGTCTGCGGAGTCTTCAGCGGCACCAGGCATTTCGGGGAGGCTGTGAGCATCTGACAGCTCCCCAGGTCGTGCGGACTTTTCCGTTGCGACCGACCATGTACCGCCTGTTGACAGCAGCAGTGCGGCCAACACGGCCAGGCCCAGCAGCAGGCGCATCTGGATGCGAAAGAACCCGTCGGTGACTTCGCTGCGAGGCATCAGCAGCCACATGAGCGCGATGCCGGCCGACAGTTTCAGAATGAACAGAGCGATCATCGGCCGTTTATCAGCGCCATGGCTTCGGCGCGGCTGGACGTGTTCTTCTTGAACAGACCACGAACCGCACTGGTGACGGTCAGCGCTCCGGGTTTGCGAACACCGCGAATGGTCATGCAGGTGTGTTCGGCTTCCAGCACGACGACAACACCCTTGGCGTCCAGTTCCGTTTCGATCAGATCGGCGATTGTGTGCGTCATCCGTTCCTGCACCTGAGGACGCCGTGAGACCTCATCGACGACGCGTGCCAGTTTGCTCAGGCCGGTCACCCTGCCTCGCGGAATGTAGCCGACGTGAGCCGTGCCGATGAACGGCAGCAGATGGTGTTCGCACATGCTGTGGAAGGTGATATCCCGCACCAGCACCATTTCGTCGTATTCTTCTTCGAACACGCGGCGCAGGTGCCGGCCGGGTTCCAGATGCAGGCCGCCGAACATTTCCGCGTACATCCGGGCGACTCGCGCCGGTGTTTCACGCAGACCTTCGCGAGTCGGGTCTTCGCCGATCGCCGTCAGAATTTCGCGCACGGCAGCTTCGATGCGAGGCTGATCGATGGAACGGGCTTCCGGCGGAGTCGCTCCGGAGGCCAGGGTCTGAATGTTGTTGTTCATGAACTGCCGCTGACTGGAAATTGTGGGAGGCGGGATTGTATGCGCGGCATTGCGGCTTTCAAAGCGGCTGCGCGGCACGCCTGCGCAGTGCGATTCGCGACGCAGGTTTACGGCAGCGTTATATCCAGCAGCACGACCGCTTCGGCCGCGCGTACCGTGACGTCGCCGAGCGCCGCCGGCAGCAGCGTCGTTTGGCCCGCGGCCAGCGGCGTCGTCCCGTCGCGGAAGGCCAGTTCGGCACTGCCGCTCAGCATCATCAGAATATGGAACGTGTCTTCAGCGTGCAGTGTGAACGGGGCAGCCGTCGCGTGGCGACGAATGACGAAATGGTCGCAGCGCACGAGTTCCTCGCACGAGTGATCCCGGTCTTCCACCACCACGGGAACGACAGGATCGACGGGCCCGCGGCTGAAGTCGGTGCAATCGAGCGACTGTTCGATGTGCAGCTCACGAGGAAGCCCGTCGCTTCCCAGTCGTCCCCAGTCGGAAAGTCGAAACGTCAGATTGCTTTGCTGCTGCACCTCCGCCATCACGATTCCCGGCCCGAGGGCGTGAACGGTTTGAGCGGGAACGAAAATACAGTCGCCGGGTTTGACCGAAATGATGTGCAGGC
Organism: uncultured Planctomycetaceae bacterium; assembly: GCA_964531585.1. Taxonomy (GTDB): domain Bacteria; phylum Planctomycetota; class Planctomycetia; order Planctomycetales; family Planctomycetaceae; genus JAWKUA01. Next base: position 4,890 of record CAZHET010000337.1, read on the forward strand.
ACTCTTCGAAGTTGTCGGCGGAAAGAGCGTCCGCCAGTTGCTGACGCGTGATTCCGGCTTTCAGGCCCGAGCAGATCCGGCTGTCCGGTTCCGCATGCAGAATCACCCAGGCTTCCGTCTTGCCATGTTCTGCAGGATCGTAGCGGCGGGCCTGCTGATCGTCGGGATGAACCTGCAGAGACAGCCAGTCGTTCGCGTCCAGAAACTTGATCAGCAGCGGAAACTGCGTCAGGTGCTGATGCCGTCCCAGCAGCTCGCGACCGTGATGCCGCACGATTTCCGACAGGTGCCGGCCTTTCCACTCGCCGTGCGAAACCTGACTGTCCGCGGCTTTCTGATCGGCGATCTCCCAGCTTTCGGCGTAATCGCTGGCGGAACCGATGGGCTTGTGCAGCAGATCACCAAGCTGGCGTCCTCCCCAGCGAGCCTGTTTGATGATCGGTTCGAAGAAAAGTGGTTCCATGAATCCCGCTTGATGTGTCCCGTGACGTTGTTGTTTTGCCAGCGGCGAAGGTTCGTGGCCGTTGCCTGCCGGCCCGGAAGCTTGAGGGTTCGGTTGTGTGCTGCGCCACAACGAAGCGTTATCCGGAGCGTCTCACAACGCTTATTCTTCGCCCTGTGTCTCAGCCCCGCCTCGCGCTTGCGGGGCGCATGAATCGCCGGCAAGCGCCGCGCAATGCACGATTCTCGGACTAAGCAGAGATCCGGGATTCTGGCGAATCGGACCGCAATGCGACACCGTTCGACTGCCGTTTCGCTGCGGAGATTGGATCAGTGGCCAAAGCCCAGCACCTGCAGCCAGCGGCGGTGCTTGCTTCCGAGTTGCTTTTGATCGGTTGTTGGCAGTTCGATGACGCCCTCGGCATTGATGGAAAGGCCGAGTTGACGAAGCGTCGACTCGACAACTTCGCGAGTTTCCTCCAACTGCGACATCTGTCGGGCGACTCGTGCTCGTTCCAGCGAAAGTTCCAGTTCACCCAGTCGCTGCTGATGATCGAGCCGCGAGAGCGTGTGTTCCACTCGCGCCGCGAGTTCTTCCGGCAGTGAACCCGCCAGCGCTCGCAGATCGTCTATCGTCATCAGTTGAGGCTGTTGCGCCTTTTGCCTGGCGTAGCCGACCACTGTCTTCAGCAGCGCTTCTCGCCGCAGAAAGACCTCGCGCAGTTCGGCTTCGTTCAGCGTTGCGGGATCGACAGCGTCCGGAATCTCGATGGGCAGCGGTTCGAGTTCGGGCGGCCGCGGCATTGAGTCCGGCGAAGCGGGTGCCGCTTTCGCTGCCGACGATGCTGTTGCTGCGGTCAGTGGTTCGTCGCCATCCGGCACCTCAGCGTCATTCGTGAAAAAGGCCGCGCGCAGTTCAGACAGCGGGTCGCTGCATTCTGCAATCGGAGCCGCAACCTTGACGGCGTCTGCAGCAGATTGCTGTGAATTCGCGGCGGCGCTGTCGGTGGCGGTCAGACGGAGTTCACTTAGCAGGCGCTGTTCGAGTAGGTTCAGGCGATCATCGAGCAGCGTGCGGAAGTCTTCCAGCGCGGCGGCGGCAGTGGCTTCCATGCTGTCTTCCACGTGCGTGATCTGATGCCGGAAGCCTTCGCGCAGAGCCTTGGTAAGCGGATGTTCATCAGAAATCTGGTGCAGGATCGCCTCCGGGGTCTCGGTTTCCCGCAGTTCGTTTTCGTGATCCAAAGCAGTTGTCGACATGGCTGAGTCCGCAAGCGGTGAACGGCACTGCAGGAAAACCCGCAGCAGCGCCTCCCCATTCAGTAAACAATGATGATGGATTCGCCGATGGAAGCATAGCTCACGAAACCGCCTCACGGGCCTGCAACAGCCACAGTCGACAAAGCGGGAATGCACCGAATCGGCCGCGATCAGGTTCAGCAACCGATGCGGCATCCGTGTCTACGCAAGCCCGTCGGAATCCTCTAAGCTGACAACGATTGCCTCCTGCCGGTGGAGCGCGGCACTTACGTCAAGGCTGCAAGGTGAACAAACTCATCCTGATGTCGTCGGCCCTTCCCAGCGGTCGCGTGGAACTGACTCCCGTCGACCTGCCGGTGACGCTGGGACGCAGCAAGCGTGCGGACATCACGATCGCCGACGCTTTACTGAGCCGACTCCATTCAGAAATTCGTGAGAACGAGCTGGGACAGTTCGAGATCGTCGACCTGGACTCCACCAACCTGACCATCGTGAATGGCCACGATGTGATTTCGCACGTGCTGAGAACCGGCGACCGGATTTACCTTGGAGCAACCGAACTGGTTGCCGAAGTGATCCTGTCGCCAACCAGCCCGAGCGAACAGACCACCCGCGATCTGCCCCTGCTGAAGCCTCGCCCGGAACGCGACAAGCAGGACGGCACAGACTAACCCAAA
>CAZHET010000338.1:0-7253 GCA_964531585.1 uncultured Planctomycetaceae bacterium
TGTGAGTCAGATCCAACTCCGCCAGCAGTTTGTCTGTGGAATTCCCGGAAGTGGCGAGCGCGGAGTCTGCAGGTGGAACCGTCGCATGATCACGGACAGCCGTCAGATGCTCGCGAACCGTCATGTGCGGCCACAACCCGCCGGTCTCCGGAGCCCAGAACAACGGCAGTCGAGGCGTCCGCGTTTCCGTACGACGGGACTCCGATCCCGTCGTATGATGCGCGCGGCAGAGCGACGGCCTCGGAGGGCCATCGTACTTTACCGTTCCCGCATCCGGCTGTTCCATTCCCGCCAGAACGCTCAGCAGCGAACTCTTGCCGGCCCCTGAAAACCCGACAACTGCCGTCACGCCGTCGTCGATCTGCAGCGACACGCCGTCCAGCCGTGGCCGGCTCGTCCCGTGCAGCTTGAGATCCTGCAGTGTCCAGATCGGCATGGCGGACCATTCCTGACTCCGCGCTAGGTCGCGAACAGAGCTTCGACGAAACCTTCCGGGTCGAACAGTTCGAGATCATCGATCTTTTCGCCGACTCCGACGTACTTCACCGGAATGCCCATTTCCTGGCGAATCGCCACGGTAACTCCGCCGCGAGCCGTCCCGTCCAGCTTTGCCAGGACCAGCCCGGTGCAGTGAACCGCAGCCGAAAAACTCTTGGCCTGGCTCAGGCCGTTCTGGCCGGTTGTCGCGTCCAGTACCAGCAGGCTTTCGTGAGGCGCGTCGGGAATGACCTTCCGGATGACTCGCCGGATCTTGTCCAGTTCGTCCATCAGATTTTTCTGAGTCTGCAGGCGGCCGGCGGTGTCGACGATCAGGTAGTCGGCTTTGGCTTCGACGGCTTTGGCAGCTCCTTCGTACGCGACGGCGGCCGGATCGGCTCCACTGTCCTTGCGAACAATCTCGCAGCCCAGCCGTTCGCTCCACATGGCAAGCTGTTCGACGGCAGCCGCTCGGAACGTATCACCCGCCGCCAGCACGACTTTCTTTCCATTCTGCTGCAGCAGGTTGGCGATCTTTGCGATGGATGTCGTCTTGCCGGCTCCGTTGACTCCCGCGACAAGTATCACCGTCGGCCCGGATTCCGCTTCGGCCAGAGGCGACAGCCGGTCATTCAGCTCCCAGTTCGTCGATCCGTCGCCGCGCAGCAGGGTGATGAGTTCCGACCGAACGGTGGCCCAGATCGCATCGACGTCAACGGTTCGACCGCCGTGGTGTTCGCGAAGCTGTGAGACGATCTGATCGGCCGCTTTGACTCCCATATCCGTGCGAATCAGCCGAGCTTCAAATTCTTCGAGCTTGCCGTCGTCGAGTATCTCACCGGCCTTGAACAAATCGCGCACGTCCGTGCGCAGGATGTCTTTGGTTTTCCTAAGGCCGGCTTTGAGTCGGTCAAACAGTCCCATGAATTCCCTTTGATGTCGGTTGTATTGCCACACCCAAAGCCCGCGAGTCGTCGGCCTTTCCATCCCGGCAGCGACCACAGCCCGGTGGGGTTGCTCACGTGCCGCACAACGTCTGAAATCTGTTCCAGCCATCGTCCCATGCGGCGGAATCTCTCGGAGTATACTCGCCGATCGTTTCGCTCCGACGTACCACTTCGCGAATCTCCGACAGCGACGAAATGTCACCCGCCGCGCGAGCCTGCAGCAGCACGTTGCCCAGAGCCGTCGCTTCCACGGGGCCTGCGATTACCGGCCGACCGCACGCATCGGCGGTGAACTGATTCAGAAGCTGGTTCTGAGTTCCTCCGCCGACGATGTGAATCACCTTCACTGGAATTCCCGTCAGCTCTTCCAGCCAGCCCAGCACCATGCGGTACTTCAGCGCCAGGCTTTCCAGAGCACAGCGGACGAACTGACCCGGAGTTTCCGGCACGGGCTGATTCGTGCGGCGACATTCGGCGGCGATGGCTTCTGTCATGTCCGGCGGCCCCAGAAATTCGGTTCGATCCGGGTCAATCAGCGACCGGAACGGAGCCGCCTCTGTCGCCAGCCGCGTGAGTTCGGCGTAGTCGATGTCCTTGCCCTTTGCCGCGAACGCAAGTTTGCAGCGCTGCACCAGCCACAGCCCCATAATGTTCTTCAGCAGACGATACGTGCCGTCGACGCCTCCTTCGTTGGTGACGTTTCGCTGCAGAGCCTTGTCGGTCAGAATCGCGTCCTGCACTTCGACTCCCATCAGCGACCACGTGCCGCTGCTGATGTACGCCCAGTCGGCGGTGCCCGTATGAGTCGTCGGGACGGCAGCCACCGCGGCACCTGTGTCGTGAGTCGCCGGGGCCACCACGTTCAATTTGCCCAGCCCCGTGAATTCGGCAACTTCGCGGCGCAGTGTTCCCAGGTTGGCTCCCGGTGAAACAATTTCCGGAAACATGTCGGTCGGAATGTCAAACTTCCGCAGCATCCCGAACGCCCAGTCGCGAGTCTTCGCGTTGAGCATCTGCGTCGTCGTGGCGTTGGTGAATTCGACGACGCGGCTGCCGCTCAGGCACCAGTGAAAGAAGTCCGGTACCATCAGAAACCGGCGAGCCTGAGCGACCAGTTCCGGACTGCGTTCATTCATCGCCAGCAGTTGATACAGCGAGTTGATCTGCATGAACTGAAGGCCCGTTTCGGCGAAGATTTCCGCGCGGGGAACTCGCTGAAACGCTTTTTGCAGCATGCCATCAGTCCGACGGTCACGGTAGTTCCACGGCTGACCAAGCAATTCGTCGTGGCGGCTCATCAGAACGAAATCCACGCCCCATGTGTCGACCCCCACAGACACCGCCGCACCATTCAGCTTCGACGCCGCCTCGCGCAGGCCGTTTTGAATCTCGGTCCACAGACTGACGAGATTCCAGCGCAGTGTGCCGCCGAGATTAACCGGACCGTTGGGAAATCGATGAAACTGCTGCAGAGCAATTTTCTGGCCGTCAAAATGACCGGCCATCACGCGTCCGCTTTCGGCTCCCAGATCGACCGCCAGATAAACTTTCGCCGCCATTTTCGCTGACCCCGTATCTCACTGCTCAAACCCGCGGCGGATGATAGCGACGATCACGTTCAGCGAAAAACCAGCCCGCGAGACGATCGGTTAGCCAAACAGCGCCACGCGCACAAGGAAGCGATGTGAGACTCGCTGGTGCCTGAGCGCGCGTTTGCCCGACCATGTCACCCTGCCTGCCAACGCCGCGCCAGATCATGAGGAGGGCGAGGCGCGTGCCGCCCCGATCGTCTGTTGGCACACGCGGCTCGGCAGGAGTCTCGCACTTCCGATTGCCATGCCCGTGTCATCTGTCATGACACAGCTGACGAAGCATCAGACTTCTTTCGAATTGATCCAGGTCATCATACGCCGCAACTGACGACCGACGGTCTCGATCAAATGAGTTCGTTCACGACGGCGAGTCGCAAAGAACGACGCCTGTCCGGCGCGGTTTTCCAGAAGCCAGTCGCGGGCGAACTGGCCCGACTGGATTTCCTCGAGAATCTTCTTCATTTCCGCACGGGTTTCATCGGTCACAATCCGCGGACCTCGCGTGTAGTCGCCGTATTCAGCCGTGTTCGACACACTGTAACGCATGTAGTTCAGACCGCCCTGATAGAACAGGTCGACGATCAGTTTCAGCTCGTGCATGCACTCAAAGTACGCCATTTCCGGCTGATAACCGGCATCGACCAGCGTGTCGAAGGCGGCCTTCACCAGCGCGCTGACGCCACCGCACAGCACGACCTGTTCGCCGAACAGATCCGTTTCGGTTTCTTCGGCAAACGTCGTCTCGATCACGCCGCCGCGAGTTCCCCCGATGCCCTTCGCGTAAGCCAGAGCAAGCTGCCGGGATGTTTCGGACGCACCTTCGCTGAGAGCGATCAGGCTGGGGACTCCGCCGCCCTTTTCGTATTCGCTGCGAACCAGATGCCCCGGGCCTTTCGGAGCCACCAGCGCTGCATCGACACCGTCCGGCGGACGGACCTGCCCGAAATGAATGTTGAAGCCGTGGCTGCACATCAGCACGTTGCCGGGTTCCAGGTTCGGCTTGACGTCGCTTTCATAAACGCCGCCCTGAACTTCATCAGGCAGCAGAATATTGACCAGATCACCGGCTTTCGCTGCGTCGGCGGCAGACATGGGCTTAAAGCCATGACTGACGGCAAGGTCATAATTCGGGCCGCCGGGCCGCTGCCCGACCACGACTTCGCAGCCGCTGTCCCGCAGGTTCTGAGCCTGAGCGTGGCCCTGACTGCCGTAGCCCAGAATTGCGATCGTCTTGCCCTTCAGCAGACTCAGATCCGCGTCGTCGTCGTAGTACACCTTTGCCGCCATGAGTTTGGTCTTTCTTTGGTTTCAGATTTGAAGCTGGAGATTTCAGATTTGCGATTTGCGATTTGCGATTTGCGATTTGCGATTTGAAACTTGAAATTTGAAATTTGTGATTTGAAATCCCGCCGTGGAAACACCAGCAATCCTGCCGCACAGTCTGTCGTCACAAAAAACGTCCGTGGTTAAACACCTGTGACAGTTTCCCCGCGCTTACGCGGCGTCCGTCTGCGGACGCGAGTCGGCTGGCTCTCCTGCCGCCGCGTGGCCAGCCCCGGCCCTGTGGCCAGCCCCGGCCCGAGGCCGGTTATGCATGCGTGACCGGTGCCTTGACGTCTTCAAAGACATCTGGCGGCAGGTCATCAGTGATCACGCGATCTCGCAGCATCGCGACTCGACCGGTTCGCACCATTTCCAGAATGCCGAAATCCCTCATTCGGTCCACGAATGCTTCGATCTTGTTTTCGCGGCCGGAGATTTCGATCATCACATGGTCCGCGCCGACATCCACAATGCGTCCGCGGAAGATGCTGGTCAGTTCTTTCACCTCGCTGCGACGACCACCTGTTGTGCTGACTTTAATCAGCATCAGATCGCGTTCGACAAAGTCTTCGCCGGAATAATCCTGCACCTTTACGACGGTGACGATCTTTTCCAGTTGCTTCCGGACCTGGTCAAGGACCTTTTCGTCGCCGTTGACGACGAAAGTAATCCGGGACAGTTCGCGGTTCTCAGTCGTGCCGACGGCCAGACTGTCAATGTTGAAGGCTCGCGAGGCCAACATGCCGGAAATATGAGCCAGCACGCCCGGCTGATTCATCACTAGCGCGGAGAGCACGTGTCGCATTTCAGCGGTGTCTTCACAGATCAGGAACCACCGGAATGCGGACCTGACACGCGTCAGAGACTGCTGCAACGCCGGCGAATGCCCCGACCGCGGGGCACAGAAGGGCCGCAGTCTACGGCTGCAAAGTGCCGAGAACAACCGGCCACGGCCAAGTCGTCCGTTTTCGACAAAAGTCCGGCCCGGGCCGGTCCACCTGAGCAGTTTTCAGCTGCCGCGTCGCTGCTGGCGGAAATACTTCAGCCCCGGAAAAAAGAACGCCGCCGCCGACACCACGCCGAACAGCGAGATGCTGACGTTCGGCAGCCAACCGACACGCGTCGATGCCACCTGAATCGCCGCCATCAGCAGCGACGTCGCAAACAACGCCACGGCCTGGACGTAGAACCGTCCCGACAGAGTCCCCGCCTTCACCAGAAACACGATCCCGGCAATCGTGCCCAGCACCGGGGAAAATTCCAGCACCGGGCGATGCATGATCCATTCCACCGCGAACAGCATGGAAGACGCCGCCATACTGCCGGCCCAGACGTGAGCGATCTGACGTTCCACAGCGGTGATCGGTCCGGCTCGATGACGCAGGTTCCAGAAGATCGCCGCCCACAGTCCCAGACCGACGACCCACAGCCCGACGTACGGCCAGCGCTGGTCAATTCCGCCAAGCTGCATCGCATTCGTCGTCAGGCACAGAACCAGCAGCACCAGGCTGTGCCACATCCACAGCAGTCCCCAGTTCTGCAGCACCGCCGCGTGATGCGATTCTCGAAACAGCCTGGCAACCACGCTGGTAAACGTCGAAATGCGAGCACTGATCGGTTCTTTGTTCAGCCACGCGGTCAGGTCACGTGCGAGTTCCGTCGCTGACCGATACCGCAGGTCCTGTGGCTTCTGCAGACATTTCAGCACGATCATTTCCAGGTCGGAATCAATGCCGGGATTCAGGACCCGCATCGTCGGCGGATCCTGTTCCATGACCATCAGCAGCGTGTCGAGCGGCGATGATGCCTGAAACGGAGGCCGGCCCGTCAGCATGGCGTACAGAATTGTCCCAAGGCTGTAGATGTCGGAAGTGACATCGATGGACTCCGTCAGCCCGGCCGCCTGTTCGGGCGACATCCAGGCCGGAGTTCCCAGGATGGCTCCGCTTTGAGTCAGTCCGTCGTCCGAACTGCCGCCGATGCCGACTGCTTCGCCCGCAGCAGGAACCCGCTTGGCCAGTCCAAAGTCCGTGACGAACGGCGTGCCGTTGTGAGTAATCAGGATGTTGGAAGGTTTCAGATCGCGATGCAGCACGCCGGCCCGGTGAGCCGCTCCGATCGCTTCCACCACCGGAATCAGCAGCCGAGCGGCGTCTTCGGCGGGCAACGGGCCCTGCATCAGTCGCTCGGACAGCGTCTGTCCTTCCAGCAACTGCATGCTGAACCAGGGCTGTCCGTTGTGTTCGCCGACTTCGTAAATCGGCACAATGTTGGGATGATGCAGCCGAGCCGCCGCCAGCGCTTCGGCTCGCAGCCGCGCCAGATCCTGCGACGCCGCAAAGGCCGCGTTGGGAATCATCTTCAGAGCGACAGTGCGGTCCAGACTTGCCTGACGGGCTCGATAGACGACGCCCATGCCGCCGCGGCCGATTTCTTCAAGCAGTTCATAGTCGGCGATGCAGGTGCCAACCGCCGAACCACGACGGCCCGTCAGTCGCTCGCCTTCACGCAGCCGCTGCCCGGCACGCGGTTCGATGATCGTCGACTGAAACAACGCGACATCGCCCGCGATCATCGCTGTGGCGTAAAGTTCACGCAGTTCGTCCGCCAGGTCCGGATGCTCGCGCACCGCTGCGTTCAGCAGATCCGCCGACGCACAGGTGCCTGAATCGGTTAGCAGACGATCCAGCACCTCAGCCAGCCGCTGCTCGCGATCTTCGTCCGGCTGCTCCGAAGTGTCGGTCATGGATCGGGAGTTTCCGTGGTGGTCATTCCGAGTCGTCCCGGTGAATGAGTGTACCACGGTTTGCCGACGTCCTGCATTCACCCGTCCTGCTTCAGTCAATGCGCCGGGCCGATTGCGACGCATGGCTCACGACGCTGTGCGGGCGTATTCGAACATTGGAGTCGACAG
>CAZHET010000339.1:0-7241 GCA_964531585.1 uncultured Planctomycetaceae bacterium
ACCCTTCATCGTCGCGTCCCTTTTTGTGAAATGCAGTTGCACCCGGCTCAGCCTGCGAATTTCAAATCGCCAGCTCCTGGTACGGACTCCGCCGCCACTGGAATCGGCTTGCGTTCGGCAGCGTGTTTGATGTGCGCGCGTGCGATGCAGCTTCACCAATCGGTACAAGCCGCATGGCACACTGTGCCGCTTCGCACGCCCCGCAACGCAGCGTGTGCATCCGTGTCACAACGGACAGTTCACGGCCTGTGTTTGTCATGCGGCCCGCCTGTTAACTGGCAGCTTGTGCGTGTGTGTCACCGTTCGCGCGACGGCATCCGCGGAATGCGCCTGTGCGGATTCTCGAAAATGTTTTGTCTTCGGTCGGCTGATGCGATTGCCATTGCGGCATTTTCTGCCGAATCGTCTTCTGCCAGCGATGGAAGACTGTCGCACGCAACGCACGATTCACCGGCTGCACAGTGAGGCTCCTGTCACGTCACCTCGATCCGACGCGATCGTCACATCTGCCACGCGACGACGACGATGATTCGGCCTACCCCAGCCCCAGCGCACGCCGTCCGTCGGCGGAGAGCCTTGCCAGAGTCCACTGCGGATTCACCGACTTCGTCACAACGACGCAGGTCACTCCCGGAATCCGCTGCAGCCGATCACGGATGCCGTCGTCGACGCGGCCGCCGCCCTGAGTCACCAGAAAATTGTGCATCGGCCGACCCAGGTGAGGCATCGTGACCACAACGTGAGCCACTCCCGCTCGAAAGCGAACATCGTACACGTAGCCGAAATCGACGATGTTGGAATCGACGTCGTACAGCTGGTCGTCGACGACGTCCCGCAGCACCTTCCAGATCGCCGGCTTCAAGCCGGCCGTGGCCGCCGTTTCGCCTGGGCGGGCAAGCTGACCGACAGCCGCGGGGTTTCCCGGAGGCACAAACATTTCCGGGTCAACCACCAAAGCGTTCGACCACCGATGGCGTGCGCGTTCCACCTGCACCGCTGCGTCCGGCCCCCACTCCATCAGCCAGTATGCGTTGCGCTGTTCGAAACGCGTTCCGGCCGACAGGGCCGTGCGCTGGGCGGGATAGCGGCTCCACAACTGGCCGTGTCCATCATAGTGCAGCGTGGGCGCGCCGCCGTGACTGATTTCGTTGCGACCCGTCACGGTGTGATCGAGCCACAGCGCCAGAAACGCGTCTTTGCTCGTCGCATTCGCGAAGCCGACTCCCCACAAATTCTCCTGGTGTTCGGCAGGAACTTCTCCTTCGTGCAGTCTTCCGGACGCATCGATCCACAGCGCCTTGTCGTACGAATATCCCGAGAACACCCATTCGTCGTCGCGCATCGCTTCAATGCGAAAGTCCTTCACGGCTTCCATCGTCGATTGTTTGAAAAACAGCGGCAGACCGTTCCAGAACGAATAGCGAACGTCCACGTGCATGCGCGCAGGAGTGATCGCCGGATGAACGGGACTGTGAGGAAACCCCCAGCGCCGAACGTGAGTCACCACCGGCCCGCGAATGACTTCAAAGTTGCGGCAATGCGACCAGTTCTTCATCCGCAGCTTCTGCCAGCCGCCGCCTTCGACGTAGTCGTGAGCCCAGTCAATCGTCGGAGGTTCACCGTGGCCTTTGCCTCCGGCGTAGAGTTCCAGCCCATGCTGACGTTTCGACGTGATGCGTTCAATCTGCCCCATCTGGCTGGCAAGCTGCACGACGAAATGTTCGTTCTCGATTCTCAGGTTCCAGTGTTTTCCGTCGACCGTCAGATCCGTTTCGTATTCCGGCTGTTCGGCGTGAGGATTGCCGTAAAGAATCAGAAACGTCGCGTCGCCGTGCTGAGCAACATTGGCGAGGAACGCCAGTCGGCACAGCCGTTCGCCGGAGCGACGACTGTCGTCCCACACCTGCGACGGAATTTCCCGCAGTGCTCCGGTGGCTGGGTCAACGGCGGCCACGCGAATTTCACGCTGAGGATCGGTGATGTCCTGCTCGCGGAAGCTGACCAGCAGTTCGACCGGTTCGCGTGAGCGTTCGATTCCAACGGTTTCGAAAACGCGCACCGGCTTGCAGAAACTCCACCCGTCGGCCCACGCCGCCCACGCTTTGGGAAGATCGCTGACAGCGGTGAACTTTCGAGCGGCGATGTTCGGTTCGCCCGGAGTGCCGTCCGTGTGGCGGTCGTAGAGGATCGAGTCCTTGATGGAATCGGCGAGCGACTCAACAAGTTCGTAGCGTTTCGATTCGTACGCGCGACGCAACAGCTCGAGCTTCTCCGGCACGGATTCGGTTCGGCTGCTGTGTGGAACATCGGGATTCGGCATGGTGAGTTCCTGACGGAGTTTCGGCAGTGGTCGGTGACAAGTGGACTTCTGCAAAGCGGCGGAGTCAAGCGAGGCGAGCTTGTCTCCGGACCAGGGCTGGCCACAGGGCGCGCTTTGTGGACGTTCGTCGTGCGGGGGGCTGCCTTCAGCCGGACTGTTCGAGGAACTCTGCCCCGATGACCGCCGAAAGGCGCGGCTGCGAACTCAGGCGGAGTTCCACACGCCGAGCCCTCTGCGGTCGCAGGCCGAAAACAATGAAACGGGGGGTTTCCGGGGACGAGACCACGATCCCGTCGGACATGGCATTGCGGGCGAAGGTCGCGCGGAGCCCAGGCATCCGATTTCCGTGATAACTCGATGTCACAGCTCAACGGCGCTCGTCGTTTGCAACGCCGTCCGGCGAATGTCAAACTGCCGCGCAACGCGACGGAATGCGACTGCAAATCACATTACTGACATCGCCGCGGGCACCGTTGAATGCTTTCCAGACTTGCAACCTACACCCTGCTGGGCATTGAAGCTCGCTCGGTCGAAGTCGAAGTCGACATCTCGCCGGGTGCGCTGCCCAAGATCATCCTGGTTGGCCTCGCAGAAGCCGCCGTCAAGGAAAGCACTCACCGCATTGAACGTGCTTTGGTCAACAGCGGTTACGGCCGGCCGATGGACCGCGTCGTCATCAATCTGTCTCCCGCCGATCTGCCCAAGGATGCGGCTTCGCTGGATCTGCCGATCGCTCTCGGCCTGCTGATTTCCGACGGGCAGATCGAACCTGATCCCGACATCACAGCCGTCTATGTCGGAGAACTGGCTCTGGACGGCAGCCTGCGACCGGTGAAGGGAGCGTTGTCGATGGCGCTGGCCGCGCGCGCTGCCGGGAAGACTCACATCGTCGTCCCGACGGCCAACGCGATGGAAGCCGCCGTCGTTGAAGGCATCGACGTGATTTCCGTGGGCATGCTGGCCGAAGCCGTCGGATTCCTGACGGGCAATCTGCCGCTGGAACCGGTCGTGTTTAGCTGGGATCACGCTCGCACCAGCTTTGGCCGCTACGACATTGACTACGTCGACGTCAAGGGGCAGGAAATGGCCAAGCGAGCCGTCACGGTCGCGGCGGCGGGCGCTCACCACATTCTGCTGATCGGAAGTCCGGGCACCGGAAAGACACTGCTGTCGCAGCGGATCTGCACGATTCTTCCGGAACTGGAACCCGAAGAAAGCCTGGAAACAACTCGCATCTACAGCGCTGTCGCGATGCTGGAACCTGGTCAGCCGCTGCTGCTGCGACGTCCGTTTCGATCGCCTCATCACACGATCAGCGAAGCGGGTTTGGTTGGCGGAGGCAGCATTCCGCAACCGGGAGAAATCAGCCTGGCTCATCACGGAATCCTGTTCCTGGACGAACTGCCGGAGTTCAACCGCCGTACTCTGGAAGTCATGCGGCAGCCGCTGGAGGATCAATGCGTCACGATTTCTCGAGCGATGGGCAGCGTCACGTTTCCGGCCAACCTGATGCTTGTCGCCGCGATGAACCCGTGTCCGTGCGGCTATCGAGCCGACCCGAAGCGGCAATGCACGTGCAATCCTCTGCAGATTGAACGCTACCTCAGTCGCATCAGCGGCCCGCTGCTGGACCGCATCGACATTCACATCGAAGTACCGCCTGTGCCGTTTCGCGAACTGTCCGACAGCACCGAAGGCACGTCCAGCGCGACAATGCGGGAACAGGTCGAGGGCGCTCGCCAGCGCCAGTCCGCACGCTTCAAGTCGTCAGGAACGCGAGTCAACGGCAAGATGAAGCCGCCGCAGATCCGGAAGTTCTGCAAGGTGGAAGGCGAGGCCGAACAGATGCTCAAAGCCGCAATGGAAGAAACCGGTTTGTCGGCTCGCGCACACGACAAAATCCTGCGCATCGGCCGCACGATTGCCGACCTTGATGACAGCGAACACATCCAGGCAGCTCACCTCAGCGAAGCGATTAACTATCGCACGCTCGACCGAAACTACTGGCAGCAGTAGCAGCAGTTGCTCGGCAGGAGCCTCGCTCAGCCAAGCGCGTGCTGAGTTCCCCGGGTTCTGCAATGCGCCCGGGCTACACCATCAACCATGCCGGGTGCGGACAGTCAGCATCTCGTGTTATCGAAAAATCAGTTCACTGACGACATTGCGACCCGTGACGAGACGCGACGGCCGTGGCGGTTATTTGTCGTCCGTATCGCGTGACTGCTTCTTCTTATTCTTGTTGTCCTTCTTGTTCTTCTTCTTTTTCTCGGCCTTGTCGCGGTCGCGATCGGCCTTCTTCTTAGTGTCGTGATCGCGCTCGTCGTCGTGCTTTGCTTCAGCGTGGACCCGCTCGCCATCTTCTGTTCCGGCATCACCGTGAGTCACTTCGACGTCTTCTTCCGTGACGGTGATGGCGTTGAGTCGTGCCTGTTGCTGTTCTTCTGCAAGCCGGGCGAATTCCCGCAGTTCGGCGAGCGATTCTTCGACCGGCGTCTGAGTGAACGAACTGCCGGCCACACACGCTCCGTGACAGCCGTGCTGAGCAGGAATGCAGTAGCTTTGGTCAAGACTGCGGAAGGAGAACGCCAGCTCCTGCAGCTCTGCATTCACCGAGGTGGCTAACGTGCTGGCTCCAGCCGTGATGCCGGCGGCGGCGACCGTTCCCACAACAACAGCCTCCGCCGACAGAAGTACGCCGGCATCGTCAGTCCAGAGTTTTTTCAGCAGGTTCATCATCGATAGTCTCCCGTAGGACAGGTTCTGATTGGCGTCGTCCGTCCGACCTTGAGGATTGACGGGGTTGTGCCGATTCTACGGGGCGACGAAAGGTCGCACGATAGTTAATATAGGTAAAATAGGAAAAATCGGAATAAAACGCCGCCGTGACCGATGTCGCGTGAAACGCCAACCACCGAATGCCGAATGGCCTGGAATCAAGGCGAGCGGGGGACGTGAGTCCTGGTTTGTCGTGGATCGGCTGCATTGCCTGGGCACTAACGTGCCCCGCTCGCCAGTGGAATTCTTAACGTCCACACCATTCCACTGAATGCAGGCGGTAACTGTTGTCGGACAAGTCAGTGTCATTGCTGACTTCTGTCGCCGGGTGCCGCGGCGGGTTTAGCAAGCGTTCTTGTCTGCACATGCCACGATCGCTCGGTGGAAATTTAGAAGCAGTGGCGCGGGACAGTTGCGCGTCGGCCCGGCACGCTGTAGACTTGGCGACGATTCCGTTCCCGCTCAGCGATCTCTCAGAAAGGTGGCCGCGTGTTTGACTTCTCATTCCTGCTCCTGGCACAGGAGGCATCCGGCGGTTTTGTTGAAGGAGTCAAACACTTTCTGGAATTCGTTCCCCGGCACTGGAACTTCTGTCTGCTGCACTTCCTGCAGTTTGCGGTGTGGGGAGCGTGGTACGTCGTCCTGGGGAACATGCTGAACGCCCGCGGTTTTACTCGCACAGAGATCGGCCGCATCTACGCGACGATTCCGCTCGGTTCGATCATTTCGCCGATGATCGTCGGCCCCATCGCGGACAAGTACATCAATCAGGAAATCCTGATTGGCGGGCTGCATCTTTCGGGAGCCGTGTTTCTGTTTCTGATGGCGAAGACGGCGAAACCGCGACCGTTTTTCTGGATCGCTCTCGTCTACGCAATTCTGTTCGCACCGACGCTGTCGCTGGTCAATTCGATCGTGTTTGCTCACGACGCTGACATCTTCGGAGGCAATGCGGGGGAAGGCTTTCCGTGGATTCGCGTGTTCGGCACGATCGGGTGGATTGCCGCCGGTTTGTCGCACGCGCTGATTCTGAAGAAAGGCGAACCGATGAACGAGCGCCCGCTGCTGCTGGCGTGCGCTTTCTCGGCCGTCCTCGGGCTGTATGCGTTTACGCTTCCGGTGACGAAACCTGCCGCGGTCCTTGCCACCGAAGCTGCCGAAGCCGCCGCCGCGGCCGGTGAGGTCGCTCCGGCAGCCGTCGAAGACGTCGGCGTTCTTGAGGGAGCGAAGACGATGATCACGACTTACCCCGTGTTCTTCGGGGTATCGTTCGCCACGGCGATGGCTATGGGACTGTACTTTGCGTTCGCCGCACTATACCTGGAACAGCGCGGGGTCAGTTCGAACGTTGTTGGTCCCGTGATGACGATCGGTCAGTGGATCGAAATCTTCTTCATGCTCACGCTGCCGTGGTTCCTGGGGAAGGACAACATCTACATGAACCGCGTTCTGCTGGTTGGCGTTGCTGCGTGGGCACTGCGGTTTGGGTTGTTCGCGATCGGTCGCCCGTTACCGCTGATTCTGCTGGGAGTTGCCATTCACGGCATCTGTTTCGACTTCTTTTTCGCGGCCGGCATGATCAACACGGCCGCGATCGCCCCGGCGCACCTGACTGCGACGGCTCAGCAGGTTTACGGCTTCCTGGTGTACGGACTGGGCATGTACTTGGGGTCGGAGCTGTCGGGGTGGCTGAATCAGTATTTGACCAGGAAGCGGGAAACGGACGGCGGTGAAACTGAAGCCGTCACGAACTGGCGTGGCTTCTGGATCGTGCCGTGCATCATCATTGCCGTGTGCGCTGCTCTGTTTGCGGCAAACGCTTCGGATGCGACTTCTGCGGCCGATGCCGGATCAGGCGACCCGGAAGCCGTCGCCGAACCGGCAGGCTGACGGATTTGAAGTCGGCTCACCGAAGATATGCGTAACCCGCGAGCTGGCGGTTTGTGATTCGTCGCCACCAAAAATGTCAGCGGCGAATCTTCACTTCTTCCAGACCGCTGACTTCGATGAAGTCGCTCTTGATGTCGCTGCGGTACATCCGGCTGCCGTACAGTCCGACGGACTGGCCGACGTGGTTCTCCAGATCAACATCGCCCTTCGGAGCAACGTGCGCCAAAACCCGGCCGCTGGGAGTCGCCAGGACGTA
>CAZHET010000340.1:0-7238 GCA_964531585.1 uncultured Planctomycetaceae bacterium
CTCGCCGAAGTTCAGGCAGGGGACACGCTCATCGTCTACTGTTCGGCTCATGCCGCGCCGACCGAGTCGAACGGCGAACCTCGCCTGGAACTGGTCGATTCAGCAAACGACAAACGGGTGCCGCTCAAAGACGTGCTCGAAGCCCTTGAGAAGACGTCTCCCAGACAGACAATCCTGCTGCTGGACGTGTCTCAGACGAGGCCCGGGCTGACGAACGGTGTGCTCGCGAACGACAGCCTCACGATGCTCCGTGAACTGCTGGAACACACTCCCTCAGAGGGTTCTGCGGACGAGCAAACGGGCAGCAAGTCCGCCGAAGCCAGCCCATACCCGAAGCTCACCGTTATTTGTTCGGCCGATGCAGGACAACGCAACTGGCCGGTAAGTTCGACAGGTGTTGGCGGTGCCACACCCGACGAGACGCCATCCGGCGAGCCCAATAAGAACGCGTCGGTGACGTTCGCCGGAACCGTCTTTGGCAATGCAGTCGCATCCGCATTCGCGACACGCAATGCCCAAACGCTGGGTGAGCTGGAAAAGTATCTGCAGCAGGAAATGGGTTCACAGAAGCTGGTGCGACTGGGCGGAAGCCGGTTGCGCGCTGATTCGAAGATTCTGACTTCGGTCAGTTTTAAGGAAGAGACTCCTCCTGCCGAGGAGACGTTGAGTGACGGTGCCGAGTCTGCCGAACCTCCTGTGTCCGATACGGCGACGGCTACTGCCGCAACATCGCAGCCATCAAGCGACGAGAAGCTCGCAGCGCTGTGGACCGTTCGCGACGAACTGCGAGCGCAGGGGACCGCATCCATCGTTGCCTATCCTGACTGGATGGCCGTGCAGGTCCTGTTGCTCCACGCGCAGGAGGCTCTGCGCTACGGCGACTCCGCCGCGTTTCAGGAGTTTCACGATGAAGCAGAAGGAAAGCTGACAGCGATCCAGGAGACCATTGCGAACGCTCGAAGCAAACAGCTTCCACCGGAACTGCTGGAATGGGTCCTGATGCCGTTGCCGGCCGCTGAACCGCCTGCTGCCAACAGCACCGCTCGGCCGCTGGATCCGCGCCGACTGTTTCAGCAGGTGGCCGGGGCTGAACCGAACGATCGGCTGCTGGATGCTGACGACTACCTCCAGAATCCGCAGCATCGCCGCGATCTGGTGACGTGGCTCGTCACGGTCAAGCTAAAAGATCTGGCCGCGGCATTTGACCAGCTTCCCGCCGAAGAACGCAGCCGGGAAGTCGACGAGTTGAGGAACTTTCTCAGCACACTGGATCGGGCGGGAATCTGGAATCGCGACCGCGCGGATCACTGGCCGCACGAACTTGTGCTGCTGCAGGATCTGCTGCCCGTCGCCTCGCAAAGCGGAACGTCTCTGAAGCTGCTGCATCGGCTGCTGGAAACGCGCCGGTCTGCTCTGCTGCTGGCCGTTGGCTATTCATCCGACGGTCAGAATCTTCGTCGTTCTGCGTGGCAAACGGTTGAGCCCGCGGTCCGGCAGGTCCTGCTGAAGACGACCGCAGCGGAGCGGTGGCTTGCCGTCGGCGAAGAAGGTCTGAAGCTCGCCGAGAAGCACCTGAGCGAGGCGGAACAAACGCTGAATCGGATTCAGGCCGACGTCGTCACGGCTCAGTCTGTGGCGGCCGTCGCGGATGCCCGCCGTGCGGAACTTCCGGCGCTGGTCGAAACACTCGCACGTCGTCAGGAACGCGTTCCCGTGGCGCGCAATGATGGGATCCTGGCGTCCGCCCGCGAGATGGCCAGCCGCGTCAGCACAAGCGGTCGCGTGGATACGGCACGATTTCCACCGGCCGTGCTCAGTGGCAACGTGCAGGATGCGGTTTTCCGTGAGCTGCTGATTCTGACGGAGCCGGCAGCCGCAGACGCTGCGGCCGACGCCCGCCAGGTCGGTCGATTCGATCAGCTTCGTGGTCTGGTTTCAGATCGCGTTCGCGCGGCTGGCAGAAGTTCCGTGCCGGCTGTGGAATGTCTCGACCTACTGGACGTTCCCTGGCTGGAGTCGAGCGATCGCAAGGCTCTTGAACAGGCTCTACTGACGGCCACGACCGCTGGTGAGCCATCCGATTCCGCAGGTCAGGGAACCGGGTTGTGGCTGTCATTCTGGTCGATCCGAACGCTTGCGGCTCTGGGTCTGAACGAAAGCAGCGAAACCGAGCTTTGGAACCAGTGGGCTGCCCTGGCGACGGCGCTTAATGATGACTCCGCATCAGAGGATGCTGGAACAAACTCGCTGCTGCAGCGAGTCCGGCTGGGCGACGCGTTGCATTCTCACTGGAAGAAAATGCTTGGTCAGCAGGCGCCCGGCGGATCATCACTGCTGACGTCTGCGGACGACGTCGTGCCACTGATCGCCGAGGATCTCAAACGCCACGCTCCGTTCTCGCCCCAGTATGCTCAGCGTTTCCGACAACTTTCTCCGGACCGCCTGACCGGCCGGACGAATGTGCTGGGATCTGTTGAAGAGCCACAGGTCGCGTCTGCCAGCGGCACCGTGACGATTCCTGTGGGACCGCTCGACGCAGGTGAGTCGCTGTATGTTTTCAGCGACCAGTTGCAGGTGTCCGGTACCCGTGACGGCGACTGGACGCAGACCGTTGCGGACACCGCGGGAGGCCTGCAACTGACCTCGGGTGGTTCCGGCAGACTGACCCAGGCCGGTTCCGTGGTCATCGCGCGTGTTGATCCGAACGGGATTGTTCTGGAAACGGCTCGGCCGATGGTTTTCCCGCCGGTCAATACCGAGGGCTGGGACATCGTGGTTTACTCCGCAACGAGTGAAGTGGCGTCGCGGCGAGCGAGCAACGGCAAGCGGATCGAGCTGATTCCACATACCGAAGCGGATGCTTCTCTGGCGCTGACTGTCCGCCTGCGGCGCCCGACCAATGACATTACGCCACGGGCCAGAGTGGAAATTCTGCGACTGCTGGAGGACGGCACGAGTCAGAAAATCGGGACAGTCCGCGAAGTCGCATTCGAAGAAGGTGCCCGAGAGACCGAGATTCCGCTGCTGCCTCCCGCGGCGGCCGATGCCCCGCCGCCGGCGGAAGGTGCTGCTCCGCCGTCCTTCGATATCTCGGGCGGCATGAAGTTCCTTGTCACCCCACTGCATCAGGCCGTATCACCGAAGGCCATTGAGCTCAACCTGTTTCCGTACCTGTATGAAGCAGACCAGTTCGTCGAAACTCCGCAGCCGGATTTCGATCTGCGAAGTCTGACTCTGACAATTCCCCTGATTCTGAACGAACGCAAAGACAAGGACGCTCTGCGCCCGAAAAAAATTCCGGTGGACGTGTACTTCAACCCGGCATTGGAGCGGCTGGTCAGTGGCGGCACTCGTCACCTCGATGATCTTGAGCGCAACGAGAATCTGATTGTTAGCTTCAACGGGGACATTGAACAGGCGATGAAGTCTCGGGACGCGGGACTGGAATTTGGGCTTTCAGTGGCGGGTGTTCCTGCGGCGTGGCGCTGGAAGCTTGACGGCTCCGCGCGGCCGGAACGGCTGCAGGGGCCACCAACAGTTCATGCTGACCTGGAACTGCTGAACAGGGAAGAAGTCAGGGTGCAGTGGCTGAACGACCGTCTGCTGCTCGGCGATGACTGGAAGAAAGCTCGGTTCGCCAGCCGGTTTGAAGTTCACGGCAGCGGGCTGACGTCCGGGGACAGTGCGAACTACCGCATCAGCGTCGATGTCGTCAAAGATGGTCGGCCGGTCGCTCAATATACGGATCTGAAACTCAACGGCCCCAGAATCACGCGGACACTGGTTGAACCAGGTGAAGCCGGACAGTGGAAATTCACAACCGACACAGTTCTGGCACAGATCGCGTCGATGGATTTCGAACAGCGGGGTCTGAGTGCGGGCCGCTATGATCTCCGCGCGACGCTCACGCGTGTTGGTGACCGCCAGCAGTCGAACAGCGACATTGTCCGTTTCATATTCGACGATACGAAGCCGGAGGATCCGGAGATCGACGGCACGACCGGCGCGCACAATGTGAAACAGCCACTGCGCATTCCGGTGACCGCCCACGACCCGGAATCGGGAATCGTTCTGATTGAATACTGGTTCGACCCCGCCCCCCTGAAGACGACGATCGGCAGTTCGCAGTTTGAACGGGTCAGCAGCGAACTGGTGTTTTCAGCCGAGGAACTGGGCGCGCTGGTTACGCAGCCGGGGTCTCAGTTTGTAAACCTGACCGTCAGGGCGACCAATCGCGTGGGGCTGACTTCGGAATCGACTCAACGCATTCAGTTGGTGCGGGACGCGCCACCCGAAAAGGATATGACTCCCGCGGAAAAGAAACCAGGAGCTATCATCGTCGAGTTCGGTGCCACGGCAGCCATGGAAATCAAGCTGGAAGGCCCGACACCAGGCAGCGACAAGAAACCGGTCGGAGCGGGAAAGTCCGTCACGTTTTCAAAGCTGGAACCGGGCGACTACAAGCTGTCGTTCAAGAACACAACGCGCCCCGGTAAAGATCCGCCGTCGCAGACGGTGACAGTTGGTTCTGGCCAGACAAAAACGGTGACCGTTGACTGATGCCTGTCCGAACCCGTCACGTTCATGTCACTCCTTTGAATACACATCACGCCTCAACGACGCTGGCAATACCCTATGCGGCACCTCTTCTACAGAGCCATGGACTGGATTCGCCTGATTTGTGGAGTCCTTCCCAAATCGGCCATCGTGTCACCCAAGTGGTATCTGGTCATCCACTACACGGCCGTTCTGATCGTCTTCATCCTGCTGTCAATCTTCAGTGACAGCATTCGTCCGGCCATCGGCATCGAACAGATGGATCTGGATATCAAGTGGATGAACCGCATCTGGTGCGGTCTGGTGTTCCTGGTAATTTACGCCATCGCACGCGTGCTGCTGTACCTGTCGACTCTGCTGGGAATCGAAGAAGAATCCGAATTCACCGATATCGACCGGGACTGGCAGGAAGCCCTGGAAGCACTGGATCGCGAGCGGCTGTACATCGACGAACTCCCGCTGTTCATGGTCAACGGCCTGACACCGCAGCAGGAACAAAGCGCCTTCGACGCGGCGTCAGGCATTCAATGGAAAGTCGTCGCTCCGCCGGTCGGACAGGGGTCGGCCGTGCTGCGCGTGTACGCTCACGACGACGCCATCTTTGTGTCCTGCACGGGCATCGGAACGACGAACTGCCAGCATGGTTCCATTGATGACAGCACGTCGGCGGCCGGTGAAATGCTCGGCGGCGGAACAATGATGGCACTGCCGGGCGGACCGTCTGCCACGATTCAGGCTGGCAGCCTGAAGCCACCGCGACAGCCGCAGACAGGAACCGGGACAATCATGTCGATGCCGGAGATGGCTGCAGGTTCCGAAGCCCCCCCGTCCGGCGGCGGCATGACAGGCACGATGACCGGCACGATGGCTGGCAGCATCGGTGGCTTCTTCGGCACGATGTCGCCCGGCAGTCTTCGCAAAGCCATGCAGACTTTCAGCGGGCTGAATTCCACGGCAAAGGGCTACGGCAAGAAGAAGCTGCGGCCGATTTCCGCCATCGATACGATGCTGGGAGTTCGCCGGATGCAGCACCTTTGCAGACTGATATCCGAGTCCCGTCGACCGTACTGTCCGATCAACGGTCTGCTTCAGGCCGTTCCGATTTCCTGGGCCTCAGACCAGGAGTACGCTCGCAAACTGGCTCCTGCAATCCGCGACGATCTGGTCACGATCCACGAAGCCTTCCAGCTTCAGTTCCCCGTCGTGGCACTGATCACCGAACTCGACGCGCTGACGGGGATGAAGGAATTCCTGCTGCGTGCCGAACGGATGCAGCCGGGGCTGAGAAAATCGCGAGCCGGTTCCCGGTTCGCCGCGGGAGCAGAGGTCAATGACACCAACGCCGGCTGGGTCATCGACCGGGCCATGCAGTGGTTTCGCGGCTGGGTTTACACCGCGTTTTCACACGACGTTGACAACAAGGACAACCCGAAACTGTTTCACATGCTGTGCGAGATCAGTCAGCGAAAACACGCGCTGACCACACTGCTGCGCGAAAGTCTGTACCGGATCGTCAAGCCGGGAGTTCGCCTGCACGGATGTTACTTTGCGGCCACTGGCAAGGCGTCGACGGAGCAGGGCTTTGTCCGCGGTGTGCTGGATCGGCTGAATGAATCGGAAGCCGATGTCGCGTGGACTCCGCAACTGGAACGGTCTCAGTCGCGAGCCCGCCTGCTGTCCGGGCTGCTGTTCGCCGGTGCAGCGGTGCTGATGGTTGCCAATGCATGGATCTTCTTCGCGAAACTGCAGGGAGGCGGCGAATGAGCAGCAAGCGTGGCCGGGGCTGGCGCGGTGGTGCCGCACCGCGGAAAGACAAAAGCCGGGAAGAAGCGTCCAGCCGCAGCTGGCGACGTTCAAAGGGTTCGTCGGCCGCAGCGCGAACTCTGGGTGTTCCGTCCGGAAAACGAGCCCTCAGGCTGATCGCGGCGTTGCTGCTGCTGGTGGCATTCGTCGCCGGCGGCATTTACCTCTGGGTTCCGGACCCGCGCGTTCACACTCACTTCGTCACTGTTGATCTGCTGCAGCAAACGCAGGTCGTGCGGCACCACACTCCTCCGAGCTTTCCACCTGACAAGGCAGGCAGTTGGTCGGTTTCGGCCGTCACCAGCAATGACGCCACGACGCTGAAGTTCACTGGGTCTCCCGACACGAGCGACGGGGCTTTCGACCCGCGTGCCGACGTAGCAGTCATCTACGCCAATCTGTTCAGTGTACCGGCCGAAAAATCCGGCCACAGGATCCTGACCAGCAACTCGACGCAGAACCTTGCCCAAAGGACCGAGTACGAAGAACTGTCCCTGCTGCACGAAACCCTGAAATCATTGCCGGATCTGCAGTTCAAGCTGTTGCTGCTTGACCTGGAGACCGTCGCAGACTGGCGGCTGGGAACCGTCGGTGATGACCTGGTGCAGTCGCTGACTTCGTGGCCGGACGAAATCCCGAACCTGGTAATCGTCGCATCATCCGGCGACCTGCAGCAGAACTGGAATGCCGGCCGTTCGGCCACAGGAAAAACAATCTTCGGCAACATCATTCAACAAGCCTTCACACAGGCAGCAGACACGCCAGAGTCGGGTCGCAAACTGGGAGACGGTCACATAAGCGTCTCCGAATTTTGCCGCTTTGTACAAACTCAGACCGATGCATGGGTGCGCAACAACCGCAGCACGACCGGCCAGCAG
>CAZHET010000341.1:0-1871 GCA_964531585.1 uncultured Planctomycetaceae bacterium
TTCGGCGCTACGAGGACACGATCATTCAGCTCGAAAGTCAGCAGTCCGTCCTGCCTCTGCAGATCGCGGCGGCGCAGCAGCGACTGGCCACCGGGCGGTCCGAACTGAACCGCGCCGAAATGGATCTCGCGCGCACCAGTGTCACTCCGCCGTTTGACGGCATCGTCAGCGACGTCACCGTCGAACAGGGGCAGTTCGTTCGCGCCGGCGAAAACCTGCTGCGCCTGACGGACCCTGATCGCGTGGAGATACCGGTATCGCTGGGAATGGAAGACTTCCTGCTGATTGAAAACGACCTGCGGCAGGGACGGCAGCCGCCGACGTTGCTGGCCGAAAACGAAACAGCGGAGGCCGGCTGGCACGGGCAGATCGTCCGTGCTTCGCCGGTCGCAGATGCGTCGTCCCGAACGGTCGAGGTTTTTGTGGATGTCATCAACGGCGATCAGGAGCGACCGCTGCTGCCTGGCACGTTCGTTCACGCCCGAATCGACGGGCCGGTCTACCGCGAGACCATCGTGATTCCTCGCGAAGCGATCGTTGAAGATCACGTATTCGTCGTTGACGCCGACGGAAATGCGACCCGACGAAACGTTCGCACGGGGCGCCGGCTGCAGTCAATGATCGTTGTCGAAGAGGGGCTGCAGCCCGGTGAGCGTGTGATCCTGACGAACCTGGACATTGTTGAAGACGGCAGGAGTGTCACGATTCAGGAAACCACGACGCCCGCCGAGGAAGCCGCTGCACTTCGCCTGCCGGTTCTGCGCGTGCTCAGCAGTGCCTCCGCTGCACTGGATTCTGCCGACCACTGATCCCTGCCTCGCCGAAGTTCCCAGCACACCGGCTTCGTCATGACGCATCGCTTTTTCTGCGACGATCTGAGCGGCGACAACGCCACGCTTGCCGGCAGCGAAGCTCACCACGCGCTGCATGTGCTGCGGCTGAAATCCGGTGATCCGGTAATTCTGTTCAACGGCTGCGGCATCACTGCCGAAGGAAGCATCAGTCGGCCGTCGCGCAGTGAGGCGACCGTTGAAGTGACAGCCCGGATCACCCACGAACGTCCGCCGGGGACGCGTCTGACAGTTGCTGCGGCCGTTCCGAAAGGCGATCGCCTGAAGTCGCTGGTGGAGAAGCTTGCGGAAATCGGCGTCGACCGTTTCATTCCGCTGCAGACTGTTCGTTCCGTTGTCGATCCGCGCCAGACGAAGCTCGACAAGCTGCAGTCGACCGTCATCGCCGCGTGCAGGCAGAGCGAGCGAAACTGGCTGATGACGATCGCTGAACCATTGACGCTCGACACGGTTCTCGCCGAAGCACCGTCACGCAGCGAAGCGGGAGGCGACCGCAGAATCTGGATCGCTCACCCGGCACCGCAGGCTCGCGACGCCGCTCCGAGCCGCAACACGGCTGAATCGCTGCTGCTGATCGGCCCCGAAGGTGGTTTCACAGACGCAGAATTCGCGACGGCAACACAGGCCGGCGCGGACCAGTTGTCATGGCCTGGCGGAATCCTGCGGATCGAAACAGCCGCCATCGTCTTCGCGTCTCTGCTGCTGGCAAACACGGAATAGCTGCTCCACCTGTGTTCCGCAACGGGTCATCAGCTTCGGGCCGTCTCGTGTCGGAAAGCGCCAGCCTGGTCGAAAGGATACGTCGTTGTCACCGCTGAATCAGTTGCGAATTTCCGATGGCGACACCGCTCGATGTTCTTCAGCAGAACGATAGGCCGCGTCCACGAGCGCCATTGTCCACAGGTTGTCGCGGCCGTGGCACATGGGCTGGCGACCGGTTTCCAGTGCCACCAGCAGATCCGCCATCGGACCGATGAACGCGTCCGGAAACCACGCTTCCTGCCACTTCGGTTCGTGCCA